>JAUZRX010000010.1 GCA_030949985.1 Acidobacteriota bacterium | reverse complement strand
TGTCCCGATGCGGACCTCGACACTTTCCAGGATGCCGCGTGCAACCCGGACCCCGCCAATGGCGGCGGCGACTGTGATGACGGTGACGGCACGGTGTACCCCGGTGCGGCCCAGGTCTGCGATGGGAAGAACAACGACTGCGACGACCCGAACTGGCCGGCGGTTCCGGCGGACGAGACGGACGACGACGGTGACGGCACGTCGGAGTGCGCGGGAGACTGCGACGACGGTGACGGCTCGGTGTACCCCGGCGCACCGGAGGTCTGCGATGGAGTGAACAACGACTGCAACGATCCCAACTGGCCGGCACCGCCGGCCCAGGAGGGGGATGGTGACGACGACGGGATTCCGGACTGTCGCGACAACTGTCCTGCCGTTCCGAATCCCGGGCAGGAAGATGTCGACTACGACAGGATCGGCGACGCCTGCGATAACTGTCCCCAGGATTCGTTCAACGACGCCGATGGCGACAACCGTTGCGGAGAGATCGATACCTGTCCCTTTGTCCCGGATCCCACCAACCGGGATACGGACGGTGATGGGATCGGTGATGCCTGCGACACTTGCCCGAGTCAGGCCAACAACGGGACTCCTGATATCGACGGCGATGGCAAGCAGGGTTTGTGTGATAACGACGAGGATGGTGACGGTATCGACAACCAGGCCGACCCGGATGCCGACAACGATGGTATTCCCAACGATGGTGATGGATCCGGAACCATCGGTGACAACCCGTGCCTGCCGGGCCAGGTTTTTCTCTGCGACGACAACTGCCCGTTGGCTCCCAATCCCGACCAGGCGGACGAGGACGCCGACGGAACAGGTGACGCTTGTGACGGCAGGGATTCTTTGTCGGCCTATCTGGAGATGCATGCGGCGGGAGATGAGGGCGCGACCTGGCCATGGTTGGCCTGGCAGCCGGAAGACGCCGCAGTCGGGTACAGTGTCTATCGTGGGGAGGCGGGAGGCACGCCTGCAGCCCATGCGGGAGAGTGCTACCACCACTCCGTGTTGACTCTCTACACGCCGGCGGAAGAGAATCCTCCGCCCGCCACTGCCTGGACCTACCTGGTGGCGCCTGTCTTCGATACGGGCGAGGGAGGCCTGGGGCGGGGCAGCGACGGTGGCGCGAGACGGCCATCGTCCTCCTGCCCCTGAGGTCTGCAGGCCGGTGCCTCGCCCGGAAGAGGCTTTTGGAGCGGGGTGCTAGACGGCGCTGACCCTGTAGTACCAGTTCGTGCCGTCGACGCCGGCGCCCAGGTCGGTGTACTCGGTGGTTGTCAGATTGTCGGCGAGGATCTGGGCCGTCAGGAAGTCCGGGGAGCTGTCACGCTCCAGCCGGTAGGGTGCGGCGGCACCGGCCCATTCGAGGTAGATGTCGTCACCTCGGCGCGCGAGAGCGAGCTGGATCTTGCGCTGGTCCTGGTGCCGTGCGATGACCGCGGCTTCGTCGATGGTGGAGTCTTCGCCGAAAATGCCGCCGTTGCCGTTGATCGTGTCGCGGGCGTCGAGGAGGTAGGAGCGGAAGTATCCCGGGATGTCCGGATCGTGGGCCGGGTCCCCCGAAATGGGGTAGAGCACATGACGTGCCGACCAGGCATCGAGAGCGCAGGGGTCGAAGCCGGCCACCAGCATATTGCGGCGTGTCGTCGTGTCCGGTGGGAAACCGCAGAGGCTCGCGTGGGAAACCCAGATGTGGTCGAGGAGATTGAGGGTGGCGGGGCGGACGAGGGTGAAGAACTCGCCCATCACCTTGCCGCCTTGATTCGGGTCGTGGTGCGGGATCGGTTCGTTGTAGGTCGTGATCAGCCCGTAGATGTTCTTCAGGCAGCCAGTCACGTTCAGGTCCTTGTGGTCTTTCATCGTCGGGATGTTGATCCACTTCAGGCGCTGGCTGTCATGGGAAGTGCCGTTCCACAGGCCTTCCTTGAACTCGACCCGCGTTCCCCGGGGCGTGAAGAAGCAGGGATAGGAGACGTTGGACAGGGTGCGGTAGCCTTCCGTGTCGTGATCGTCGGCGGTGATGAACGTGGTGCGAATACCATCGAGCAGGCGTTCGCCGACACGCTCGTCCTGGAAGAGTTGCTGCACGAGCCAGGAGAAGCTGTGCCCCTCGTTTTCAGCGTTGGCGTGCACTTCGCGGGTGCCCCCATCGCAACCGGAGGTCGTATCGCAGTTGAGCGAGCCTCGGCCCTGCCCGTTTTCGATGATGACGACCTCGCCGGTAAAACCGTCCGGATGATCGAGGATGCGTTGTACGACGCCCCGGGTCACGTCACTGTTGCTGCAACCCCGATATTTCCACTGGGCGTTGACCTTGATCAGCACGGTATCGTCGGCGGCGATCAGGCCGTCGGGTCCGGACAGGGGGTGGGGCGTCGTGCCCTGGTAGAACCGGATGCCGTCCGCGGCCATCGAGAAGAGCAGCGACTCCAGGCCCGGATGCCGGTTGCTGGACGCGAAATCGGGGGCCGGAATGTGGTGTACGCGATGGATGCGGGGCCGGGGGCCGCTCGCGGCCGTCCCAAGGCGGGTCGTGGCCAGCGCCGCTGTGCCGGCGCCAACGAGTTTGAGGAAGGTCCTCCGGTCGGTCGATCCGAGCATGTTGATTCCTTTTCGTGGCAAAGGTATGGAAGCTTGGGGCTATTTATACGGCGGGGGCTACTGTTTTGCCTCCAGAAAAGCGCCCCCGGGGGGGGGCGGAGCGGGCGGCGGCTGTGCTATACATACGACTGGCGAAAAATATCCAAAAGTGGGGGCGGACCGTCTTTGGAAGAGGTCGAAATGGCGGAGAAATGCAGCAGTGGATTCTGTCGCTACCTCGTGGACCAGGGCTTGCTGACCGAAGAGGACGTCGAGCGCCTGGAAGCCGGGGCCCGGGACAAGGGGATGCCTCTCGGGCAGCTTCTGCTCAAGGACAGGGCCCTTTCGCTCAAGCAGGTTCTCGCGGTCCTCGAGCGGCAGGCCGATGAGCCCGGGCGGCTGTTTGGAGAGTTGGCGGTGGATGAGGGTTTGCTCAGCCGCACGGAACTCGAGCAGGCGCTGGTGCGACAACGGGTCAGCCGCCCGCATCCGGCGGAGGTGATCCTCGAGATGGGGGCCCTCGAGCCCCGCGCCCTGCTCGAGGCATTGATCGGCTACGCCAAGATCCTCGAGGCGCATCTCGCGGCCTAGCGGCCCGCTCAAAAAGCCTCTCCCGCACGCGGAGACCTGGTTTCACCGGCGCACCGGGGGTGTTCAGGCCTCCGGGCGAGCCTCCCGGCATGGGCCTCCGGACCTTCGACTCGAAGGTTCGTGAGTCATGCGGGGGCCGGCCGCCGCCTTCATATCGCGGTGGGGGCTGCGCGCAGGATCCGGGAGTTGAGCACAGTGCCGGCGATCTCCCGCAGGGGACACACGGTTTCAGCGGCGGAGAGCTTGATCGCTTCCTTGGGCATGCCGAAGACGACGCAGCTCTTTTCGTCTTGGGCCATCGTATGGGCCCCGGCCTTGCGCATGGCGAGCAGACCCTGGGCGCCGTCGCTGCCCATGCCGGTCAGCAGGACACCAATCGCATTGGCTCCCGCGATGCGGGCGACGGAGCGGAAGAGGACATCGACCGCGGGCCGCTGAAAATGTTCTGGGGGGTCGTCGTTGAGTCCCACCCGGTAGCGAGCCCCCTCGCGAACAAGGACCATGTGCCTTCCGCCGGGTGCGACGAGAGCCACGCCCGGTACCACGTCATCCCCCTCCGCGGCCTCCCGGACCTCGACCTGGCAGATGCCGTTGAGGCGCTCGGCGAAGGAACGGGTGAAGCCAGGGGGCATGTGCTGGGCGATGACGGTGCCGGGTGTGTTGCGAGGCATTTCGCGAAGCACTTCTTCGATGGCCACGGTACCCCCGGTACTGGCGCCGACGGCCAAGATCTTGTGAGATGTTTCGAGATGCTGGTCCGGCACGGGTTGGCGGGGAGCACTGGGCTCTCTCAGCGGCTGGACCTGCGCCACAGATGCGGCGCGAATGGCGTGGATCAGCGAATCCTCCACGTCTGGAACCGAGAGTTGGGAGCCCGGCTTGGGGATCACGGCCACCGCCCCCAGGGCCAGGGCCCTCATGGCCATCTCGCTGTTTTGGGGCGTGAGTGAACTGACCACGACCGTTGGAATCGGGTGAAAGCGCATCAGTTTGCCGAGAAAGGTCAACCCATCCATTCGCGGCATCTCGATATCCAGGGTCAAGACGTCCGGCTCGAATTTGGCGATGTACTCCCGCGCCACATAGGGGTCGACAGCCGCGCCGACGACGTGGATATCGCCGTGGGCGCTCAGTGCCCGCTTGAGTGTGGACCGCACCACCGCTGAATCGTCGACGATGAGAACCTTGATCACAACAGCCTCCCTACATCGCCAGGCCGGAATCCTCTGCTCAGCCGGGGGCAGGTCGAATATCAGAATTCCTGGAGGACGGCCGCTTCCTCTTCGTCAAAGGGGATCATCTGCGCCGCGCTCGACCCGGTGCTCGCGGAAGGCGCGGCAGTCGGCGCCTCGGGCCGCGGCGAGGGTGTTGCCGCTGCGGGCCTCTGCATGGCGGGGGTGTGGGCGACGCCACTGAGAGTGAAGCGGGATACCAGGGTCCGCAGCTCGGCAGCTTGGGCCGAAAGTTCTGCAGCGGCGCTGGCGCCTTCTTCCGAGGCGGCTGCGTTGCGCTGAATGACCTGGTTGATCTGATCCATGACCCGGTTGAGTTCCTCGACGCCCTTGTCCTGCTGGTTGGAGCTGGCCGCGATCTCTTCGAGTACAGCCTGCACCGAGCCGGACTGTTCGTTGATCTCGCGCAGGTGAGCCAGTACCTCGGAGTTGATGGCGACGCCTTCCTGGGAGTTCTTCGCCGACTCGTCGATCAGGTCCGCGGTATCTCGGGCGGCTTCCGCCGAACGCATGGCGAGGTTGCGCACTTCCTCGGCTACTACTGCGAAACCCTTGCCGGATTCACCGGCCCGGGCCGCTTCGACAGCGGCGTTGAGCGCCAGGAGATTGGTCTGAAAGGCGATCTCGTCGATGGTCTTGACGATCTTGGCCGTCGCATCCGCGGAGGCCTTGATTTTGTCGATTGCCTGGGCCAGACGGGCCATCGATTCCACGCCCTGTTGAGACGAGTTTCGCGCGTTGTCGGCCAGCGCCCTGGCTTCTTGGGAGTTGATGGAGTTCTGGCGCGTCATCGAGGAAATCTGGGAGAGGCTGGAGGCCGCTTCCTGGGATGCTTCCGCCTGTTGGTTGGCGCCGTTGGCGATATCTGTGGTCGTCGCCGAGATCTCGGACGATGCTGCTGCCACCTGCTCGGCGGCCGATGCCACCTGGGCCAGAGATTCATCGAGGCTGCCGAGAGCCTCATTGAGCGAGGTGGAGATGCGGCCGTACTCACCCTCGAACTCGCCCTCGAGGCGGCAGGTCAGTTCTCCCTCCGCAACCCGCCGGAGAACGTCGCCGAGGCGTTTGAGGAAGCTCACGGCCTTGTCCCGTTCGTGCGCCACCTCCTTGGCCAGGGCTTCCATCTTGCGCCGCCTCGCTTGCATCAGCGCTTCGATCACCAGGGCGATGTCGACGCGGATCACGCGAGAGAAAGAGCCTGTGAACTGGAAAAGTTCCTCCTGCGTGGCCCCGGCTTCGAGAAGGGTCTTCTGGCAGAAATTCTGAATCACGTCGTACATGCCGACGTAGTAGTTGGCATCGAGATCGATATCGTCGTGGCGTTGACCTACCGTCGCACGGTACGAAAGGTAGGTGTCGTCGATCCGACCTTCGAGCATCGTCGCCAGGTAGCGGGTGATCAGGGGCTTCTGCCGATCGACGGAGGTGTGGCTGGTGACAAATTGCCAGGCTTCGGGGAAGCTCTTGATATGATCGTAGAAGCTGTCGACGAGCGCGTCGACGTTGGCCATCAGTTCACCTTTCCACGCCGCGACGATGCCGAGGTCTTCTTCTGTCAGGCCGTGAAAGGCCAACATTTGAGCGACCTTGGGGTCGCTGACGACGATCTGCCCCTTGCAAGCCGGACGAGTGGAGCGAGATCTAGAAAGGAAGGAGAACATCGCAAAAACCTCCTGGGTCCGGTCGACCCTGGTGATACCGGCCAGGCACATGGGCCTGCCGTGTAGAATCTGTGAATCCGGGTGGCGTCGTCCCGGAATCGAAAAAGGGAGCCCGTCGCCTGGCTCACGACGCGATCTCCACATTTTCTTCTTCGAGAGTCATGGACCGGGCGTAGGCGGCGAGTCCTCGAACGTCGAGGATCAGCCCCACCATGCCGTCGCTGAGGATCGCGCCCCCGGATACTCCCGGAGTTCGGCCGAGTCCGGCACCGAGAGACTTGACGACGATTTGCTGCTGGCCGAGAAGTTCGTCGACCAGCAGGCCGAAGCGCTCCTCCTGGTCGGAGACGATGACGAGCAAAGCGCGGGTTGGATCCTCTTCGGTCCCGGGAATGCCGAAGAGCGCGGAAAGGCGATACATCGGGAGCAGGCCCTCGCGCATGACGACCATCTCGCCTTCGCCCGCGACCTTCTTGATCTCATCGCGGGTCGGGCGGAGGCTGCGCACGATGTTCGCCGTGGGGTTGATGTACCTCTGGCGGCCCACGCGCACCAGCATGCCGTCGGTAATGGCCAGCGTTATCGGCAGGAGGATCGATACGGTCGTTCCCTGGCCCAACTTCGATTCGATGAGAATGCGTCCGTGGAGTTGCTCGACACTCTTGCGCACCACGTCCATACCGACACCGCGGCCGGAAACAGCGGTGACTTGAGCGGCGGTCGAGAATCCCGGCTCGAAGATCAGCGAGAAGACGTCGGAATCGGACATTCCCCGGTCACTTTCGATCAGCCCCTTTTCGAGCGCTTTGCGCACGATGACTTCCCGGTCGATGCCGCGACCGTCATCCTCCATCGAGACGACGATGTAGCCGCTGGCGTGGCAGGCCTTCAGGCGCACGGTTCCCATCGGAGGCTTTCCGGATTGGATGCGCTCGTCGGGAGTTTCGATTCCGTGGTCGATGGCATGGCGGATCATGTGCACCAGCGGGTCGGCCAGCACGTCGACCCTGTTGCGATCGATTTCTGTTTCCTCTCCTTCGACGATGAGCTGCACCTGCTTGTCGAATTTCTGGGTCAGATCGCGAACGAGACGGTGCATCCGTTTCAAGGTCGCCTTGATCGGAATCATGCGCAGGGACATGCTCAGGGCCTGGAGGTCCCGCACGATCTTCGAGAGGTGAGCGACCTTCTGGGTCAGCGCGTGGTCTCCACCACGCAGGACGGCGTGGTCCTGGGTCAGGATCGACTGAGCGATCACCAATTCGCCCACCATGTCGACCAGGAGATCCAGGCGGCTGGTGTGGACGCGCACCGTCGGTTCGACGGTGGTGCGGGGGGCGGCCCGTTGGGGTGTGGCGGAGGGTTCCGCCGAGGCGGGCGACGGCTCACTCGGCGTGGGAGTGGGGGGGGCGTCTCCGGTTCCTGGCGGGTCTCCGGGGAGGGGGCGGCCGGTTTCTCATCACGGGGCACCGGGGAAGGCGCCGGGGAGGAAGCTGCGGCCTGGGTTTCCGCGCTGCCGGCGGCAACCAGACCCGGCATCAGGGGGAGGGAGTCCGGAGGCCGTTCTGGCCGACCGCCGGCCAGGGCCGCCTCGAGGCCAGCCATCAGGTCCTTGAGGACATCGATGGAACGCAGGGAGAGATTGGCTTCCGGCTTTCCGTAGCTGATCTCCTTGCCGCGTACCCGGCTGAGCAGAGTCTCGGCCCGGTGGGCCAGGACCGACATGGCTTCGACACCGAGGAAGGCCGAGGTGCCCTTGATCGCGTGGAACGCCCGGAAGACCGTGTTGACCGCCTCGTCGTCGTCGGGATCGCTTTCGAGGGCCAGCAAGGCCCCCTCGGCCATCTCGATCCACTCGTTGTTCTCGGTGATGAACTCCGCCAGCAACTCGAGATCGGGCTCGTCGGGGAGTAGTGTGAAATTGCCCGCGGGCTCGGGAGGGGCGGAAGTCGGATCCACGACCGCCGGGGCCGGATCTTCCTGTTCACTTCGTAAGAGGTCCGGCTTTCGCTCCGCCTCGGGCGGAGAGGCTGGCGGCTCTCCGGGTGCCGGTTGTCGGGGGGCGGCGCCCGTCTCCAGGCAGGCCGTCACGCGCGCTTCCGCCTCCTCGAGCCCGGCGCTGTCCCGCTCGGGATTCAAGGCAGTCAGGTAGAGTGCCTTGGCCAGCACGATCAGCGCTCCGAGCAAACTCGAAGAGTCTTCATCGCCGGCCGAGCGGAGGGCATCGATGCCCTGAGGCAGGAGTCGGGAAGCCGGCAGCAGTTTGGCGACGGAGTCCGGGTTTCCGTCCAGCAGATCGTCCAGTTCCCAGGCGACCTTGGCGAGACGATCCTCCCCTTCGCGGTCCCAGCCCACCAAGGCCGGGACGAGCCTGCCGAAAAGGTCCGCGGGGAAGGCGGTGCCATCCCCATGGGTTCCGTTCTGGGCGGCCATCTCTCTCCTCTTCCTGTCAAACGGTTTTTCGGCGGAGGGGGGGGAGGGGACTTTAGCCCCCGTGCCGAAAAGGCCTCGCGCAGGTCAGCGGGCGGGAGTGAACGGGGGACGAACCGGCTTGCGGGGGAGAGACGGTTCCTTATAATGGCGCAGCGCTCGGCTCGGCACTCCCGGCGAGGGACCGCCGGGCGGGTGAGGAATCCTTCTCCTGTGGGCCGTTAGCTCAACTGGTAGAGCAGCAGACTCTTAATCTGCGGGTTCGGGGTTCGAGTCCCTGACGGCTCACCACGCCGGTGCCGAAAGCCGGCCCGGCCGTGCGGCGCCTGGGCGGCGTCGATCCGGGCGGTCGTCCGGGCGAAAGTGGCGGAACTGGTAGACGCGCGAGACTTAGGATCTCGTGGCTCCGGCCGTGGGGGTTCGAGTCCCCCCTTTCGCACCATGCCCGTGATCTTCTCCCGGGGATATTGGCGTCTTTACCGGCGGCGCCGGCCGCCGATCTGGGTCAAACTGATGCCTGCAGCCGGGCCGGCTCCCGCCGGCCGGACAAGGACGGAACGAAAATGAAAGTCCAGGTCGAGGATCTCTCCCAGGTGCGCAAGCGCCTGGCCATCGAGGTGCCGGCGGAGGAGGTGCAGAGTGCGTGGGATCGCGCCTTGCGCCAGGCTCGCCGCGAGATGAAGTTTCCCGGGTTCCGCCCCGGGAAGGCGCCCCTGGCCCTGGTGCGGGCCCAGGTGGGCAAGACCCTCGGCGGGAAGGTCGCCGAGGCACTCGTCGGGCGTTATGCCAGTGAGGCGATTCGCGAGCAAGGCCTGCGCCCCATCGATGGTGGGATTTTTCTCGATCTCGCGCGGGACCAGGAAGACCCGCCGCCCGCCGAGGAGGGCGAGAGCTACACTTTCGGCGTCCTGGTCGAATTGCCCCCCGACTTCGAGGTCGAGGACTACGCCGGCGTGAAAGTCGCGCGGCCCAAGGTGGAAGTCGACACCGAGGATGTCCAGAAGGAACTCAACGCCCTGCGGGAGAGCTTCGCCACCTACGAGCCCGTCGAGGGGCGGCCCTCGGCCGACGGCGACGAACTGGTGCTGCAGATCGAGGGGCACGAGAAAGACGGAGAGCTTCGCCTCGAGCGCCGCGCCAGCCAGTTGCGACTGGGTGACGAGGGCAATCTTCCCGAGTTCAACGAGCATCTGGCCTCCCTCGAGGTGGGTGACAGCTTCTCCTTCGAGGTCCAATACCCCGACGAAAAGCGTTATGGCGACCTGGCCGGTCGCCTGATGGTCTTCAGCGGAGAGATCGAAGAGATCCGCCAGCGCGTCGTCCCTGAAATGGACGACGCCTGGGCCGCTGGTTTCTCGGATATCGAGAACTTGGCCCAGTTGCGCGAGCGCATGCGCGAGGCCATCGAGGCCCGCCGCAACTCGGAAGCCGACGCCGTGGCCCGGGAGCGGCTGCTGGATCGGCTGCTCGACCGTACCCCCTTCGAGGTGCCGCCCAGCCTGGTCGAGGCGGAGCTCGAGTATCGTCTCAACGCGATCGGCCGCGACCTGGCCAGGCGGGGCATCGACCCCAAGAACGCCGATCTGAACTGGGAGGAGGTCGTCGACAGCGAGCGCAAGGCCGCCGAGCGCTCCGTGCGTCGCGATTTCCTGCTCGATGCGATCGCCGCCAGGGAACAGATCGAGGTGGAGGCGGCCGAGGTCGACCGGGCCATCGAACAGATCGCTCGCGAGAACGGCGTTCAGCCCGAGGAAGTGCGCCGGCGCCTGGCCAAGGGCGAAGGCCTCAAGTCGTTGAAACAACAGGTCCTACGCAGCAAATGTCTTGACTGGCTCTATGCCAGGGCTCATATTGTGTGAGGGATGGTCCCCAGTTTTCGAGGGAGAGTTGTATGCCGCTGGTTCCCATTGTCGTCGAACAGTCTGCCCGTGGTGAGCGTTCCTGGGACATCTTTTCCAGGTTGCTCAAGGATCACATTATTTTCCTCGGCCAGGCGATCGATGACCAGATCAGCAACCTGGTCATCGCCCAGATCCTCTTCCTCGAGGCCGAGGATCCCGACCGGGACATCAATGTCTACATCAACAGCCCCGGCGGTGTCGTCACGGCGGGATTGGCGATCTACGACACCATGCAGTTCGTCCGGCCTCACATCAACACGATGTGCGTGGGGCAGGCGGCGTCCATGGGCGCGGTACTGCTCGCCGCGGGTGAAGCGGGCAAGCGTTCGGCGCTGCCCAACTCGAGAATCATGATCCACCAGCCCCTGGGCGGAGCCTATGGGCAGGCGAGCGATATCGAGATCCATGCGCGGGAAATCCTGCGTTTGAAGGATCGGCTGAACCAGATCCTGGTCAAACACACGGGTCAAGACATGGACACGATCCGCCAAGACACCGAACGAGACAATTTCATGACTGCGGACGAGGCCAAGGAATACGGCCTGATCGACGCCGTCATCGAAAGCCGTAGCTGAGCGATCCAGCGAGGGGAAAGCGTCATGGCCGGCAAGAAAAAAGGCGGTTCGAGAGACGAAGGCGAGTTGCGCTGCTCTTTTTGCAACAAGAGCCAGCGCGATGTTCGCAAGTTGATTGCGGGACCTACCGTCTACATCTGCGATGAATGCGTCGACATTTGCGTCGATATCATCGCTGAAGAGCGGGAGCCCGAGGAGGGCGGCCTCGAGAACCGGTTGCCCAAGCCCGCCGAGATCAAGGAGTTCCTCGACTCCTACGTGATCGGCCAGGACCTGGCCAAGAAGAAGCTGGCGGTGGCGGTCTACAACCACTACAAGCGTCTCGAGCTGGCTTCCCGCACCGACGAGGTCGAGCTGCAGAAGTCGAATATCCTGCTCGTGGGCCCCACCGGGACGGGGAAGACGCTCCTGGCCCAGACCCTGGCCCGGATGCTCTCGGTGCCCTTCGCCATCGTCGATGCCACGACCCTGACCGAGGCCGGCTACGTGGGCGAGGATGTCGAAAACATCCTGCTCAAGCTGCTGCAGGCCGCGGGCAACGACGTGGAGAAGGCCCAGCGGGGCATCATCTACATCGACGAGGTGGACAAGATCGCGCGCAAGGGGGAGAACCCCTCGATCACCCGGGATGTTTCCGGGGAAGGCGTGCAGCAGGCCCTGTTGAAGATCCTCGAGGGAACCGTGGCGAACGTCCCGCCCCAGGGCGGGAGGAAGCACCCGCACCAGGACTTCATCCCCATCGACACCACCAATATCCTCTTCATCTGCGGCGGGGCCTTCGTCGGGCTGGACAAGATCATCGACCAGCGGACGGGCAGCAAGATGCTGGGATTCAAGGCCGAGGTCAAGAGCCGGGTCGACCGCAACCGCTTCGAGACCCTCTCCAAGGTGCAGCCTGAAGACCTGGTGAAGTTCGGGCTGATCCCGGAATTCATCGGTCGTCTGCCGGTCACCGCGCCGTTGGCCGACCTGGATGCCGAGGCCCTGGTGAGAATCCTCACCGAGCCGCGGAACGCACTGGTCAAGCAATACAAGAAGATCTTCGAGTTCGAGGGCGTCGAGCTGAATTTCACCGACGAGGCACTGCAGGCCGTTGCCCGGCAAGCATCAGAACGCAAGATCGGGGCTCGCGGACTGCGCCTGATCCTCGAAGAGATCATGCTGGAGTTCATGTTCGAAATCCCTTCCCTCACCGATCGTCGAGAGCTGACCATCACGCGGGATTTCGTCGAGAATGGCCAGGACGGCGCAGGACTGCGCCTGATGGAAAAGGCCGGCTGAGCGCCTGATCCTTTTTCCATTGCGGGGTGCATCCTCGGCCGGGGCCCGCCGCCGGGTTCGCTCGGTGCGTGGTCTTTCAATGGGGGCCTTGATGGCCCCGGGGTTCACCGCGACATGACTACCGCCAAGGTCTTGCGAGTGCCGATGGTTCCCCTGCGGGAGGCCGTGGTCTTTCCGCGGACGATGGTTCCCTTCGTCGTCGGGCGGCGGTCTTCCCTCAAGGCCCTCGAGCGGACGCTGGAGGGATCCCGCAAGATTTTTCTGGCCTGCCAGCGGGATCCGGGCGTCGATGACCCCCAGCCCGAAGAAATTCACTCCGTCGGCACGGTCGCCACGGTCGTTCAGTCCCTGAAGGTCGCTTCGGGGAACGTTCGCATGCTGGTCGAAGGCGAGTTTCGCGCTCGGGCCGTGGAAATCGTTCGCGCGCCGGACGGTCACTTGGTGGCCGAGGTGCTCGCGCTGTCCGAGAAGGGCGACAGCGGGCCCGAAGTGGAAGAACTCTGCCGCACGGTCAGTCGCCTCTTCGAGAGCTACGTCAAGCACAACCCCGCGTTGCCGGCGGAAGCCGTTCTTTCCACTCTCAAGGTCTCCCAGCCCTCGCGCCTGGCCGACACCATCGCCGCCCACCTGGCTGTCAGCGCGGAGATCCGCCAGGACCTGCTCGAAAGGCACCTGGTGCGCGAACGCCTCGAGCGCCTGGTACGGGTGCTCGAGATGGAAATCGAGCGGCTGCAACTCGACCAGACCGTCGACAGCCGGGTCAAGGAGCAGCTCGAGCAAGCCCAGCGCGAGTACTACCTCTCCGAGAAGATCAAGGCGATTCAGAAAGAGTTGGGGCGCGCGGGGAGGGACGACGAATTCGAGCAGCTTCGCCTGCGTATCGAGGAGTCCGGTCTCCCGGCCGAGGCGCAGGAGAAGGCACTGGCGGAGCTCCAGCGGCTGGAGGTGATGGCCCCGGTCTCGGCCGAGGCGACCGTGAGCCGTACCTGGCTCGATTGGTTGCTTGCCGTGCCCTGGAAAACGCGCAGCCGCGAGAAGCGCGATCTGCGCCGGGCCCGCCGGATTCTCGACCGGGATCATCACGGCCTGGAGCCGGTCAAGGAGCGAATTCTCGAGCACCTGGCGGTGAGCCAGCTCGTATCGAGGCGTCGCCGGAACACGATCTTGTGTTTTGCGGGTCCCCCCGGGGTGGGGAAGACATCCCTGGCTCGCTCCATCGCCGAGGCCACCGGCCGTAGGTTCGTGCGGCTCTCCCTGGGAGGCGTGCGGGACGAGGCTGAAATCCGCGGCCACCGACGGACCTACATCGGCGCCTTTCCGGGGCGTATCATCCAGATGATGCGCAAAGCCGGCGCACGTAACCCGGTCTTTCTGCTCGACGAGTTGGACAAGATGTCCATCGACTTCCGCGGAGACCCCTCGGCGGCCCTGCTCGAAGTGCTCGATCCCGAGCAGAATCACACCTTTCTCGATCACTACCTGGACGTGGAGTACGATCTTTCCGACGTCTTTTTCATTGCCACCGCGAACGTGCTGCATTCGGTGCCTCCGGCCTTGCTCGACCGGCTGGAGACGATCGCCCTGGCGGGATACACCATGGAAGAAAAGCTGGTCATCGCCGAGCGCTTTTTGCTGCCTCGACAGCTCAGTGCCCACGGCCTGGGCCGGCGGGGCGTGAGGATGGACACGGCGGCGATCCGGCAGGTGATCGAGGGCTACACCCGGGAGGCCGGTGTGCGCGGCCTCGAGCGGGAGGTGGCCCGTATTTGCCGCAAAGTGGCCCGGATGTACGTGGAGGGCCGCTGGAAGAAGGGTTTTCTCATCGATGCCGACCGGGTGGAGGAGTTGTTGGGCGTGCCCCGCTATCGTCTCCGGGAAAAGCGGGCCGGCAACGAGTTGGGGGTGGCCACCGGCCTGGCCTGGACAGCCGCCGGGGGGGAGCTGTTGGCCATCGAGGTTGCCAGCGTGCCAGGAAGGGGTAAGCTGATCATCACCGGGAAGGTCGGTGACGTGATGCAGGAGTCGGCCCGGGCCGCGCTGACCTACGTCCGGTCGCGGGCCGCCGAGTTGGGCATCGACCCGGGCTTCCATCGCCGCTTCGACCTGCATGTTCATGTTCCGGAGGGCGCCATTCCCAAGGACGGTCCTTCCGCGGGAGTCGCCATGGCGACAGCGCTGGTCTCGATGTTGGCCGGCATACCCGTCCGGGCCGACGTGGCGATGACCGGAGAGATCACGCTCCATGGCAAGCTGCTGGCGGTGGGAGGAATCAAGGAGAAGGTGCTCGCTGCCCATCGCTCGGGACTGCGCCGGGTGATGATGAGCCGGGAGAACGAAAAGGACCTGACGGATTTGCCGCAGGAGGTCCTGGGGGATCTGGAGATCATCCTGGTCGGTCACATGGACGATGTCCTGCCCCGGGCGCTCGAACGGCCCCCCAAGAGCCTCTCCCTCCTTCAGCCGGAGGGAGAAGACACGGCCAGGCCCCACTGAGAGCACAGGGGTCGGCGGAACAGGCCACGAGAGATGGCGTCATGGAAACCCAAGAGCGTGAGCTTCGTGCGCGCCGTGACACGGATCGACGACTTTCCCCGGGATGGTCGGCCCGAGATCGCCGTGATGGGCCGGTCCAACGTGGGCAAGTCGAGCCTGATCAACCGCGTCCTGGGGCGGCGCAGTTTCGCCCGGGTGAGCAAGACTCCCGGTCGGACCCGGGAGGTGCACTACTACCTGCTGGACGACAGGCGTTACCTGGTCGACCTTCCCGGCTTCGGCTACGCGAGGGTCGGCAAGGAGATGCGGCGCCAGTGGTCGCGCCTGATCGAGGCCTACCTGGGGCGCAAGGAAGCCCTGGCGCTGGCGGTCCACCTGGTCGACGCGCGCCACGATCCGACTCCCCTCGACGCGATGATGCGCGACGCCCTGCTTTCGCGGGGACTGCCTACCGCCGTGGTTCTGACCAAGTGCGACAAGTTGTCGGGGTCGGCCCTGCCCCGTGCGCTTTCCCGGACACGGCGCCGGCTCGAGCTTCCGCGGGAGGTACCGCTGGTGGCGACCTCCGCGGCGGATGGCACGGGAATCGATGCGTTGAGCAAGTTGATGATCGCTGCCTGGAGCGGTGAGCAAGCCGCCTGGAGCAGGCGAGAGGACGAGGCATGAATCTTCACGAGATCAAGGAGATGGAGATCGGTGAGTTGACCAACCTGGCGCTCTCGATGTCGATCGAGAATGTTTTCCAGGTTCGTCGCCAGGAGCTGGTGCACCGGATACTTTCCTCGCGAGTGCGCAACGGTGAACGGGTCGTGGCTCGCGGCGTGCTCGAAAAGCTCCCCGAGGGTTACGGTTTCCTGCGTTCCCCCGAGCACTCCTACCTTCCCGGTCCGGACGACATCTACGTCTCTCCCGGCTTGATTCGGCGTTTCAAACTGCAGACCGGCGACCTGGTCAGTGGCCCCCTGCGCCGCCCGCGGCGCAACGAGAAGTACTACGCCCTGCAGGAGGTCGAAGCTCTGCACGACCTGCCGGTGGCCGAAGCCAAGCGGGAAAAGGGTTTCGAGGACCTGACCCCATGGCATCCCGACGAGATGCTGCGGATGGAAACCGACCGGGCCAATCTCACGGGTCGGGTGATCGACCTGCTGGCGCCCATCGGCAAGGGACAGCGGGGGCTGATCGTGGCCCCGCCCCGCACGGGGAAGACCATGTTCCTCCAGGCGATCGCCGGGGCGGTGGCGGAAAACCACCCGGATGCGCGGCTGATCGTGCTGCTGATCGACGAGCGCCCGGAAGAGGTGACCGACATGCAGCGCACCGTGCGCGGTGAAGTGGTGGCTTCCACTTTCGACGAGCCCGCCACCCGGCACGTGCAGGTGGCCGAGATCGTGCTCGAGAAGGCCAAGCGGATGGTGGAGTTCGGCAAGGACGTGGTGATCCTGCTCGATTCCATCACACGCCTGGCCCGGGCCTACAACGCCGTCCAGCCGGCCTCGGGCAAGATCCTCAGTGGCGGCATCGATGCGGCGGCGCTCTCCCGGCCGAAGAAGTTTTTCGGAACGGCGCGGAAGGTCGAGGAGGGAGGATCGTTGACGATTCTCGCCACGGCCCTCGTCGATACCGGTTCGCGGATGGACGAGGTGATCTACGAGGAATTCAAGGGCACCGGGAACATGGAGATCCACCTCGACCGGCACCTGAGCGATCGGCGGGTCTACCCCGCCATCGACGTCAAGCGCTCGGGCACCCGCAAGGAAGAGCTGCTGATGCCCGAGCAGCAGTTGCGCCGGGTCTGGATGTTGCGCAAGGTGCTCGACCAGCTCGGAGAGGTGGAGGCCATGGAATTGCTCCTCGAGCGGCTGCGCAAGACCGACTCGAACCAGGAGTTCCTGGATTCCATGGCGGCCTGAGCGGAGCCCGGCCGGGGGAGCAATGCCGACGGATCCGCGCTAGAATCCGGCGGCTGTAGTCCCCGACGCTGCTCGGTCTCCAGAGTGGGTGGCGAAAAAATGACGAATATCCCCGCCAGGGGGAAGGAACGATCGGACGATGAAGCAAGGAATCCATCCCGAATACCACGATGTCGAGGTCACCTGCGCTTGTGGCAACTCCTTCAAGACGCGCAGCACCAAGAAGGACCTCCGAGTGGAGCTGTGCTCCGCCTGCCATCCTTTCTTCACCGGCAAGCAGAAGCTGGTGGACACCGCCGGCCGCGTGGAACGCTTCCAGCGGCGCTACCAGAAGGCGGAGAAGGCCGCACGCCGGCGGAAGGAAGGCAAGTAGTCTCCGCACCCATGACGCCCGCCCCTGCCAGCCCCCCCCTGCCTCTACGGGGAGGTGAAGATGGCCGCTGATGCCTCGCTGCTGGCCCGGCTCGAAAAGCTCGAGAGCGACTTCTCCGGGCTCGCCGCGCGCATGGCGGATCCGGAGGTGGCCGGCGACGTGGAGGCCTACCGGCAGCTGGCCACCCGCTACGCCGAACTCGAGCCCCTGGTCCTGGCCTTTCGCGAGTACAGGGGTTGCCGGCTCGAACTCGACCAGGCCCGCGAGATGCTTTCCGGCGAGGCCGACGCCGAGATGCGCGAGTTGGCCCGGGAAGAGATCGACGCCCTCGAATCCCGCTGCGCAGCACTGGAAGACCGCCTGCGGCGCTTGCTGCTGCCCCGCAACCCGGATGATGACAGGGGTGCCGTGCTCGAGGTGCGGGCGGGCACGGGGGGCGATGAGGCGACCCTCTTCGCCGCCGAGCTGATGCGCATGTACCAGCGCTACGCCGAGTCGCGGAACTGGGGTTTCGACCTGGTGGAATTGTCCGAGAGCGAGATCGGGGGGATCAAGGAAGCGGTGATCAACGTCTCGGGCAAAGGCGTCTACTCACGGCTGAAGTTCGAATCGGGGGTGCACCGGGTTCAGCGGGTACCGGCCACGGAGACCCAGGGCCGCGTGCACACCTCGGCGGCCACCGTGGCCATCCTGCCGGAAGCCGAAGAAGTCGATGTGGAGATCGAGGAGAAGGATCTGCGCATCGACAGTTTTCGCTCGTCCGGCCCTGGCGGGCAGTCGGTGAACAAGACCACCTCTGCCGTGCGCATCACCCACATGCCTTCGGGGTTGGTGGTGCAATGCCAGGACGAGAAGTCGTGGCACAAGAACCGCGCCAAGGCGTTGAAAGTGCTCCGGGCACGGTTGCTGGACAAGCAGCGCACCGAGCAGCAGGCTCATCAGGCCGCCACCCGCCGCGTCCAGGTCGGCAGCGGTGATCGCTCGGAGAAGATCCGGACCTACAATTTTCCCCAGAATCGGGTCACCGATCATCGGATCAAGCTCACCCTGCACCGCCTCGAGGCGATTCTGATGGGCGATCTCGACGAGCTGATCGACGCGCTGGCCACCGCCGACGAGGCGGCACGCCTCCAGGCGGAGATGCAGGCCGAGTGAGCCCCGCTCGGCTCGCGCCCGGGAGGGGGGCCATGAAACTCGGAGAGCAGCTCGGCCGGGCTGCCGAGCGCCTCGCGGCGGCGGGGATCGAGGGTCCCCGCCGGGAGGCCCGCTGGTTGCTGGCCCACGTGCTGGAGATCGCTCCCGGAGAGCTGGCCCTGCGTCTCCGTCAGCCCCTGCCGCCGGCCGCCGGGCGGCGCCTGGAGGCGCTGATCGAGCAGCGCTGTCGCCGGCGCCCCCTGCAATACCTGCTGGGAAGCTGGCCCTTTCTGGATTTCGATGTGAAGTGCGACGAAAGAGCCCTGGTGCCCCGCCCGGAGACCGAGGACCTGGCGCTGCTGGTCTCGGAGCAGCTCGCCGCCGGGTCTTCGGGGAGGCTCCTCGACGTGGGAACCGGCGGCGGCTGCATCGCCCTGGCCCTGGCCCGTCGTCACCCGGCTCTCGAGATCCTGGCGGTGGACAGCGACGGTGGAGCCCTCTCTCTGGCCCGGGAGAATCTTCGCCGCGCCGGCCTCGCGGACCGGGTCGGCCTGCTGCGCTCGGACCTGTTGACCGGCCTGGGCGGCTTGGGACCGGGCGCCTTCGTGGTGGCCAACCTGCCCTACGTCACCGAGGCGGAGTGGGAAGAGCTTCAGCCCGAGGTACGGGACCACGAACCCCGGCAGGCCCTGGTCGCCGCGGACGATGGGCTGGCCCTGATCCGCAAGCTCGCCGAGCAGGCGGCCGGGCGTCTGGGGCCGGGGGGGCGCATGGCTCTCGAGATGGCTCCCGGGCAAACGTCACGGATGGCCGCCGAACTGGCCGCCGCCGGCTGGGAGCAGTGCCGCATCCACCGTGACCGCTTCGATCGCCCGCGCATCGTGACCGCCCGCCGGGGTCGGTGAACGACGCGGGTCGGCCGGTTTCGGCCGCTACCCGTCCTCGGGGAGCTGCTCCTTGAGTTCCTGCCGGGGGCGTCCGAGCTGGCGGCTCAGGCGCCGCAGAGCCCGGCGGCGGTCACCCCCTTCGGCGTCGAGGGCGGCCCGGTAGGCTTCACGCAGTGCCGCGTCCGCCTCCCGGGGGGCGGGGCCCTCGCCCGCCGCCACGACCAGCACGATTTCTCCCCGGATCTTCTCCCGCGGGGCCAGGGCGCGGCGGATTTCGGCCGCACTGCCTCGCAGGATCTCCTCGTGGAGCTTGGTCAGCTCCCGGCAGAGCACCAGGGGGCGCTGGCCGAGGATCGACTCCATCTCGGCCAGAGTCGCCAGCACCCGGTGGGGCGCTTCGAAGAACACCACGGTCACGTCCAGATGCGCGGCGGCCTCGATCCGGCGTTGCCTGGCGGTGGCCCGGGAAGGAAGAAATCCCCCGAAGTAGAAGCGATCGGCGGGCAGTCCGGCCACCGACAGGGCCGCGATCACCGCCGAGGGGCCGGGGATCGGAACGACCCGGTGGCCGAGACGGGCCGCTTCGGCCACCAGGCGATGGCCCGGGTCGGAGATGGTGGGGGTGCCTCCATCGCAGATCAGCGCCAGGGTGCCGCCCCTTTCGAGCACCTCGATCAGGCGCCTCATCGAACGGGCCTCGTTGAAGCGGTGGCAGGAAAGCAGGGGGCGACGCAGATCCAGGTGTTCGAGCAGCCGGCCGGTGCGCCGGGTGTCCTCGGCGGCCACCAGGTCGGCCGCCTCGAGGGCCCGGCGCATTCTGGGGGTCAGGTCGTCCAGGTTTCCGATGGGGGAGGCCACCACGTAGAGGCGGCCGGCCTGGCGGTTTTCGGGGCCGGTCTGCGACTCGTTCACCGGGCTCGGGCCTCCATCCCGCGGCACGGCCGGGGAGGTCGATTCTACCTGCCCTTCTTGCGGCGGAGTTTTTTCATGTAGCGTTCGCGCCGGCGGGCACGCTCCTCCCGGGCCGCCTGGCGGGCGGCGGTCCGGCGATCCTCGCCGACGCCCCCCGGGGAGCCGGAGAGAGGGGCAGGGGTGGGGGGCGGGGCCACGGGGACCGCCGGGGCGACCGGGGCCTCCGGCCGTTGCCGGCGTCGCGGCAGGGTTCGCGGATCGACGGGCCCGCTGGAGGCGGGTATTTCATCCTCGTCCAGGTGAACGCCCCGGCCCGGATGGCCCAGGGGACCCGAGACCAGCGCCTGGAGATCGCCTTCCAGGTGCCGGGGAGGGAAGACCCGGGTTCCTTCCGGCAGCCGGCGGGCCAGCCCCCGGTCCGCCGTGACCACCGCGATCTGCCTGCCCGCCCCTTGGAGGCGCCGGGCCTCGGCGGCGATCCAGTCGTCGGCCTCTGCCGGCGGGTCGACCCGGATCACCCGCAGGCCTGCTTCCTCGCCGCGCAGGGTGCCCGGACGCCGGTCCCAGACCAGGACGACCTCGCTTTCCCGCAGGGCGGCCCACTGCCCGAGGAGGGTCGTCAGGTGGTCGACGGCGCCGGGGAGATCCCCGTCGTTCAGCTCTGCACCCTCCCGCCTCGCCAGGGTGAGCAACACGTTGTAGCCGTCGATCAGCACGACCCTGGGCCACTGGCGCATGGTCAAGCCCCCTTGCCGGGATCCGTCCCGGCGGAATATTGTCATCGGCACGGGGTTCTGTCATGGAGGCCGCCGGGGCGGCCCGTGGCTGGAGTGAGACATGGCACAGAAGATCGTCTGGACAGTCGGACACTCCAGCCGCAGTGCCGAGCAGCTGGTGGCGCTGCTGACGGAGGCGGGGATCGCCGCTGTCGCCGACGTGCGCTCGTCCCCCTGGAGTCGCCGGCATCCGTGGCACGGGCGGGACGAGATGGAGCGGATCCTCGCCGCGGCGGCCATCGCCTACCACTGGCTCGGCGCGGCCCTGGGAGGGCTGCGGGACGAGGGTTACGCGGCCCATCGGCTGACCGACGTCTACCAGGAGGGGCTCCGCCGGCTGATCGCCCTGGCCGGGGACCAGCCCACCGCCCTGCTCTGTGCCGAGGCCGATCCCCGCTCCTGCCACCGCAAGTTCATTGCCGACGATCTTTCCCGGCGTGGCCTGCTGGTGCGCCACCTCCTGGGGCCCGGGGAGAGCGTGCCCCACCAGCCCGCCCTCTTCGCCGAGTGAAAGGCTGGCCGGATGGAGGGGCGGGCGGCTATTCTTGGGGCGGATGAGATCCAGGGGCGTTTTCGTGGGACCGTCACGAAGAGCCCCCGGGGGGCCGGCGGCCCGGGAGACGTCTGATCGGGAGGCCTCGTGCGGCGTCCCCCGTGGCCGGGTTCGGTCATCATGCGGGCCTGGGCCGCACGGCTGCGCCGGGCCCGGGACATCACCGGGGACAGTGCCCTGGGAGAAAAAGTAAAGATGCCTGCCGTGAGGTACCCCGCGGTGGCCGGGGCTTTCTACCCCGCCGATCGTGTCCGTTTGGCCGCCCTGCTCGATCGCATGATGCCCTCGACACCCGAAGCTGTTCCGGCGATGGGAGTACTCGTGCCCCATGCGGGATACGTCTACTCCGGCTCCTGCGCCGGGGCGGTGTGGGGCACCCTCGCGCTTCCCGGGCGGGTGATTCTCCTCGGTCCGAACCACACCGGTCGGGGGGCGGCGCTGGCGGCCGCGGAAGAGGCCTCGTGGGCCACGCCCCTCGGCTCCGTGGCCGTCGACCGAAGCCTGCTCGAGGATCTCGGTCGGCGACTCGCTGCCTTGCGCTTCGATTCCCGGGCCCACTCCGCGGAGCATGGTCTGGAGGTACAGGTTCCTTTCATGCAGCGCCGCCGGGAAGACGTGCAGATCGCGCCCCTGGTGTCGGCCGTCACCGACCTGCCGGCCCTGCTCGAGATGGGGCGAGCCCTGGCGGAGGTGATCGAGAGCTGCGAGGGACCGCGGCCGATGATCGCGGTTTCCTCGGACATGACCCACTACGAAAGCGCCGCCGCGGCGCGGGAGAAGGACGCCGCGGCTCTCGAGCGCCTCGAGGCCCTCGACCCGGAGGGCCTGGCGCGGGTGGTGCGGGAGCGGGAGATCAGCATGTGCGGCGCGGCCTGCGCGGTGGCGGCCCTCGAGGCGCTGCGCCTCCTGGGTGCGCGTTCGGCCAGGACGGTCTGCTACACCCACTCGGGAGAGGTCACCGGCGATGACACCGAGGTGGTGACCTATGCCGGCATGGTGTTTTCCTGATGAGGCGCTGCCTTGCCATAGGGCTCGCGTTCCTCGGCGGGTTCCCGGCGGCCCGGGCGGCCTTGCCCCTGGCCGGTGCCGGAGTGGGTTTCGACCGTGTCGTCGCCGATCGCATCCAAAGCGGCCCCGGTGACGACCACTGGCTGCTGCTGAAAGGGAATGTGATCCTCGAAGGGCCGGAGGCGAAGATCCTGGCCGACGAGGTCTTCGTCGATCAGGACCGCAAGATCGCCGAGGCGACGGGAAACGTCGTGCTCGGCATCCCCGGAGCGGTGCTCAGTGGATCCCGCCTGATCTATCGTTACGAGGCCGGGACCGGGGAGATGGACGAGGCGGTCGCTTTTCTCGAGGAAAACGGCGCGATCCTGCGTGCCGCACGCCTCGAGTTGCTCGAGAAGGGCAAGGTGCGGGTCGAAAAGGCGGTGTTTACCACCTGCAGCCAGCCGGTGCCCTACTGGTCGTTTCGCATGCGTCGCGGGGTCTTCGACCTGGGCCGTTACGCCCACCTGCGGGGGGTTTCCTTCCGCGCGGGCAGGGTGCCCGTGTTCTACACGCCCTTTCTGGTCTGGCCGATCAAGGAAGACCGGGCCTCCGGCTTTCTCTTCCCCGAGTTCGGCTCCTCCGACAAGCTCGGCCAGACCCTGTCCCTGCCCTACTACTGGGTGCTCGGGGAGCATGCTGATATCACTCTCTATTTCGATGCGCATACGCGGGTGGGGGCAGCGTTGGGTGCGGAACTCGCATGGCTGCCCACCTGGAACGGTCGGGCCCGCGGCCGGGGTTACTGGATCAACGACCAGGTACGTCGCCGCACCCGCTACCGTTTCGAATGGGAACAACGGCAGGACCTGCCCCGGGACTTCAAACTGACCGCCAAGCTGGAGACGATCTCCGACTTCGACTACACCACCGACTACGAGACCGACCTGGCCCGCTCGTCGACGCCCCAGACCTATTCCACGGTGGATATCACCCGCAACTGGTCCTGGTATTCCCTCTCCTTGCGCGCCCGGCGGCACAAGCAGTATTTCGTGGGGGGGACTCTCGACAGTCGTTTGCTCACCGGCCAGGTGGTCAACAGCCAGTTGCCGGAAATCGAGTTGCGGGGCCGCAGTCAGAGGTTGGGGAGGAGCCCGTTCTATCTTTCGTTCGAGAGTTCGATCGCCGGTTTCGAAAAGCGCATTCTCGAGCCCCCCGACGGCATGCCCGGTGTCCACAGCGACGAGGAACTGGAGACGCGAGTGCTCAATCGATGGGGCCGGGTGGATGTCAATCCCCGACTCAGTGTGCCCCTGGTGCGTCGCAGCTGGCTCGACTTTCAGCTCTCCGCCGGCTGGCGCGGCACCTGGTACACCCACGCCAACGCACCGGATGCGGGCGCGGATCTGTCGCTGGTCTCCGAGCCCTTGTTCCGCAGCCTGTGGAATGCCGGGTTCAGCCTGGCGGGTCCGCGCCTTCAGCGGGTCTTTCCCACGCCGAAGTGGAGCTTCTCGCCCAAGCTCAAGCACGTGATCGAGCCCTTCGTGGAGTATCGCTGGCGGCCGCCGGCCGGGGTCGACCAGCGGGAGATCGTCGTCTTTGACGAGATCGACTCCGTTCCGGGGGAGCTTTCCGACTTTCGCTACGGGGTGCGCCAGCGTCTTTTCGCCCTGCGCCCTCCGGGGATCGGGCGCTCGAGCGGGGTGGCCAGCGCCGAGGACGCCTCTCTCGAGGCTGTCGAGAAAGAGGCCGAGCAGGAGGCGAAGCGCAGCGAGCAGGCGGAGGCCGAGCCCGAGGCGATGCCTCGACTGGAGGTGACCGAGAACCTCAACCCCACCGAGATCGCCAGCCTGGAGATCTACCAGTCCTATTCGCTGGTGCGTGACCTGGGGCGGGTCTACACGGTTCTCCTCGATCCCGAGACTCTCGAGCCCCGTCGCGATCCTCTCACCGGCCGGGTGGTGACGGTCACCACCGGTGTGCGTTCCTTCTCGCCGATCACCATCCGTGGTCGTTTCAACCCGACCCACGAGCAGGCCCTCGACGTGGCCTACACCTTCGATCCGGCCAACAACGTCCTGACCGAGACCCAGGTCTCGGCCCTGATGGGCAGCGGTGAGCGGGGCTACTTCCAGGGGTCGTGGTATCGGCGCCGACCGTCGAACCCGGCGGCGACGAACCCCACCAACTTCCTGCGGACGCGCTGGGGGCGCACCTTCAGCAGGCGCTTTTCCGGGCAGGTGGACCTGGACTACAACCTGGAGGACGGACGCCTGGATCACCAGTACTACCTCCTCCGCTATTCCACCCAGTGTTGCAGCTTTCAGCTCGGCTGGGATCGGCGTGATTTCGTCGGCAACGACCGCAACGAGATCCGCCTGGTGGTGGACCTGGCCGGCATCGGCCAGATTCTCGATCTGAAGGACTCCCGCTGAAAGCCGTCCCTGGTGGGGAGGGCGCCAAGTTGGGGTATTCTCTGGCCGGTCCAGGCGGCGGGGTGGGACTGAGAGGGAGCTGTGCAGGAAAATCTCAAGATCCGGCCGCTGATCATCGGTGCCGGAGGACTGGTGGGCCGCACCCTGGTCAGCCGGCTCGAGCCTCGTTTTCCCCATACGGTCTCCGCCACGCGGGCCGAGATCGACATCTGCGACCGCTGGGGCATGGCCGCGGAGATAGCCCGTCTGCGGCCCACCGTGGTGCTCAACTGCGCGGCGATGTCCAACGTGGATGCCTGCGAGGAAGATCCCGAGGCCGCCGATCGCGTCAATGCCGAGGGCCCCGCGCACCTTGCGGAGATCTGCCGGCGGGAGGGCATCCGCCTGATCCATTTCTCCACCGATTATGTCTTCGATGGAGAAAAACAGGGTGAGTACGACGAGGCCGACGCACCGGGTCCCGTCAACCACTACGGCTGGAGCAAGCTGCGTGGAGAACAGGCGGTGCTGGAGACCCTCGTCGAGGCGGTCGTGCTCCGGGTTTCGTTCGTCTTCGGTTCCGGAAGACCGACTTTCCTGGACAAGATCGCCGATCAGCTGCGGCAGGGCGATGGGGCCGTGCGGGTCTTCGAGGGGTGGGCCAGTCGGCCTACCTGCACCCTGGAGATCGCCCAGGTGGTGGAGCGCATCCTCGAGTCGGATCTGACGGGGGTCTGGCACCTGGCCAATCCGCCCGCCGGCTCTCGCGCCGACTTCGCCCGCGAACTGGCGCGCGTGCTGGGCGCCGACCCGGAACGGGTGGAGGGAACCGATCCCGCCGCCGTGGAACTGCCGGCGCGGCGTCCGTCCCGTACCCCGCTGGCCACCTCGCGCCTCGAGCGAGCCCTGGGCTGGAAGCCCCGGGACTGGCGGGAATGGGCCGCGGAATACCTGGGAGTGGCGGCTGGTGAGCCGGGGGAGGAGCCCCGATGAGGGTCTTCCTGACCGGCGGAACCGGTTTCCTCGGGGGACGGATCATCGACCACCTGCTGCGGGCCGGTCACCAGGTGGTGGCCCTGGCCCGGCGTCCGGAAGCCCTGGAAAGGCGGGAGGGACTTCTCCCGCTGCGGGGAGACCTTCTCGATCGAGCGAGCCTCGAGCGGGGCCTGGCCGACGTGGACGCGGTGATCCACGTGGCGGCGCTGGTCAAGCGCTGGGTCAAGGACCGATCCCTCTTCGACAAGGTGAACGTGGAGGCCCAGGCCACCCTGATCGACCTGGCCCTGGGGCGGGGTCTCGAAAAGGTGCTGGTCTGCTCGTCCTTCGTCGCCCTGGGACCCACCGACCGTACCACCGGGGACGAGGATTCCCTGCATGACGGCCGGCCGCGAAACGATTACGAGAGGACCAAGCTGCTCGCCGATCGGCAACTGCGCCAGCGCATGGAAAAGGGTGCGCCCCTGGTCGCGCTCTATCCCGGGGTCGTCTACGGCCCGGGGCGCATGACCGACGGCAACATCCTCGCCGCCGCCGGCCGGGATCTTCTCCGGGGTCGCCTGCCGGGGACGATCGGTCCGGGGGACCGGCGTCAATGCCTGGCTTTCGTCGAGGACGTGGCGGCCGGCTTCCTGCTGGCCCTGGACAAGGCGGAACCCGGTTCGCGTTACGTGCTCGGGGGCGAGAACCTCACCGTGCGCCAGGCGCTGGAGCTGATGGCCCGGGCCGGCGGCGTGGAGGTGCCCCGGCGGGTGATCCCCTACTCGGTGGCCGGCTGGCTGGGCCGGATACTTTGTTGGCAGGCCGGTTGGACCGGGATCGAGCCTCCCCTGAGTCCCGGCGAGGTGGAGATCTACCGCCACGAATGGGCCTATTCGTCCGAGCGGGCCCGGCGGGAACTGGGTTACACCATCACTCCGGCCGCCGAGGGTCTGGCGCGGATGATGCGCTGGCTCGAGGAGCGCGACCGGAGCCCGGCGGCCAACTCGCCGGGTTGAGGAGCGGGTGATGTCGTCCATCGGTCGGGAAATGGCGCGCAAGGGTGTGCATGTGGCCATGGGAGGCTTTGCCTTCCTGCTCGTGTGGTTGACGCCCTGGCAGGCGGCGCTGCTGGCCTGCGGGGCCCTGGTCCACAACCTCTTCGTGCTGCCCCGCTACGGCGGCCGGCGCATCTTCCGCGGGACCGCTTCCGAGCGGGGACACGACCTGGGCATCGTGCTCTATCCCGCCAGCATCCTGGCCCTGGTGCTGATCTTCCCCGGGCACCTCGAAATCGTCGCTGCGGCCTGGGGGCTGCTGGCTTTCGGTGATGGTATGGCCACGGTGGCGGGCATCCTGGCGCGAGGCCGTGGCGGCAGCCTGCCGTGGAATCCCCAGAAGTCCTGGGTCGGCCTGCTGGCCTTCGCGGCCTTTGGCGGAGCCGGTTCCGCCACCCTTTACGGCTGGACGCTGGGCGTGACGATGGAAGCCGCCTGGCTGCTGCCCCTGCTGCTCGTGGCCGCCGTGATGGCGGTGGTCGAGAGCCTCCCCCTGGGCCTGGACGACAACATCGTGGTTTCGGTGGGCGGCGGGGCCCTGCTCTACGCGGCGCTTTCCATCGACCCCCAGGTGCTGGTGGAGCGGAAGGACGTGTTCGTCGGCCGCGTGCTGGCGGCGGTGGCCGTCAACCTGCTGCTGGGGGTGGCCGCGTGGAAGGCTGGTTCGGTGGACCGTTCGGGCCTGCTCCACGGGGTCGTGCTCGGGACGGCGATCTGGGTTTTCGCTGGCGCGGGCGGCTTCCTGATGCTCTTCGCCTTTTTCTTCCTGGGCAGCGCCGCCACCCGGGTGGGCTATGGGACGAAGATCAGGGAGGGCACCGCCCAGGAGAAGGGGGGCGCCCGGGGGGCCGCCAACGCCTGGGCCAATGCCGGTGCGGGGGCCCTCTTCGCCCTGCTCGCCGCGGGCAGCGCCGAGCCCGGGCCCTACTGGCTGGCGCTTGTCGCGGCCTTCGCCACCGCCACCGCCGACACCCTGGGCTCGGAGATCGGCCAGGCCTATGGCCGCCGGACTTACCTGGTCACCACCTTCCGTCCGGTTCCGCGAGGCACCGATGGCGCGGTCAGTCTCGAGGGGACCCTGGCAGGCGTCGCCGGGTCGCTGGTGGTGGCTCTGCTGGGTTGGGGGATGGGGTTGATCTCCCCGGCGGCCGTCGCCTGGGTCGTGCTCGCCGCCTGGATCGGGACGACTCTCGAGAGCTATCTCGGCGCTCTGCTCGAGCGTCGAGCCCGGATCGACAACGAGGCGCAGAACTTCCTCAACACCCTCGTGGGGGGGGTGGTGGCCATGGCCCTGGTGCATGGACTCTGAACCCCGCGGCCGACAGGCGCGCCGGCCGGCTCCGGACCGGCCCGGCGCCGGGCGCGCCGCGGAGTACGGCTCGAGTCCGGCGCGGGTGTTCAGGCCTCCGTGGGGGGCGTGCGCTCGACGCCGCCGGCGGTTGTGGCCTACCATCGCTGGCCGCCCGGCGGCGCTGTGAGCCGAAGGAGTCACCCCGTGAGTCAGAGCACAGTCCCCGCCACCGGCGGGACCGGTGGGCTGGTGGAGTACATCCGCTTCACCCGACCCTTCACACTCTTGCCCCCGACACTCGGGGTGATCTCCGGCGCGATCTGCGCGTGGGGCTCCTACTGGAACCCGGATCCGGCGCGCGAGCTTCATCTCTCGGTGATCCTCACCGTCCTGCTGGGTTCGCTCTGCGCGGCCCTGCTCAACGCGGCGAGTAACGTGATCAACCAGATCTACGACCTGGAGATCGATCGCATCAACAAGCCCGAGCGCATGCTGCCGGCGGGGAGGATCTCGCTTCGGGCCGCCTGGGGCTATACCTGGCTGCTCTACGCTGCGGCGGTGCTCCCCACCTGGCTGGTGGTGATCTACCCGGCGCGGGGCCTGGCGGATCGCTGGTTGATTCCGCCGGGGATGCTCGAAGGAGCGCCTTTCATCGTCCGGATCCTGGCCGGCCACGCCTGTTTTTTCATCTACCTGGCCGGGATGGCCTTCACCTTCGTCTACTCGGCTCCGGTCCTGGGGCGCACCAAGCGTCACGCCCTCGGCGCCAACCTGACCATCGCCGTTCCACGGGGCATGCTGCTCAAGGTGGCGGGGTGGTCGATGGTCGGTCCGGTGCTGGCCCTCGAGCCGTGGTACATCGGGCTGATCTTCGCCCTCTTCCTGGTGGGGGCGGCGTCCACCAAGGATTTCTCCGACATGGAGGGCGACCTGGCGGGGGGCTGCCGCACCCTGCCGCTTCGCTTCGGGGTGAGGACGGCGGCCTGGATGATGGCCCCGTCGTTCGTTCTGCCCTGGCTGCTGGTGCCCCTCGGTGTCTGGTTGCCCGACCCCCTCGACCCGGCCGGGGCCCACGCCGTATTGACCGGCAACCCCCTGGCCCTGGTGTTGCTGGGGCTGGGCCTGGCCGCCTGGGGCAGCTACACCGTCTGGCTCATCCTGCGGGATCCCGAAGCCATGGCCACTACCGAGAACCACCCCTCCTGGACTCACATGTACCTGATGATGATGGCCGCCCAGGTCGGCTTCGCGGCGGCTTATCTGCTATAACAGCAGGGCGTGGGAGCGGTGGGTTGCTTCGTCCGGCAGGAGAATGCAAACCATGGCCAGGCCATTGACCGATGATCCCGTCACCGTCTACACCGCCCAGGGCGAGGGGGAGGCGCAGGTGATCCGCTCGTTCCTCGATTCCCACGGCATCACCTCTTGCCTGCGCGGCGAGTCTTTGCGGCTGACCCATGGCTTTACTCTCGACGGCCTGGGGCAGGTGGAGGTCCAGGTGCCCTCGTCTCTCGCCCCGCAGGCCCGGGAACTGATCGCCACCGCGCTGGAAGAAAACGCGTAGCCGTCTGGCGGGGGCCATCCGTCCTGGTACGTTGTCGCCCGGCCTGTACCGTGCTTTCTGCCATCGTTGCCGGGGCTGCTGCGCCTGCCCAGATTGCCTTCGAGGGAAGAAGGGAGTTTGGGCATGGGACAGGTCATCACTTTTCCACGGTGGCGAGTGATTGCCCGGTCGCAAGGGGTGCCCCCGGGAGAGCCGCGGATGCTCGTCGACCCCCATGGGCGTATGTATCCCATCGAGGCCACCCTGCAGCGGCGGCTGATCGCGGCTCCCGACCCCGCCCTGCCGATTCGTTACGAGTCGGTCGTGCGGGTCGGGGGGCGGCACTACCTTCTGAGCTGGATCGAGGGTGACGAGACCTGGGATGTTCAACCCGCCTCGTGACGCGGTTCAGGAGGCGACGCGCACCTGGGCGGGCCGCAGGATCTTGCCCTCGAAACGGTAGCCCGGGCGCAGTTCCTCGATGACGTGGCCTTTTTCCTGGCCTTCCTCCGCCGGGGTGGCCATCACGGCTTCGGCCTCCTCCGGATCGAAGGGCCGCCCGACCACTTCCAGGCGCTCGACGCCTTCGGTTTCGAGCAGGTCGAGGATCTGCTTGTGGACCAGCTTGACCCCGTCGAGGAGGGGGCCGGCCTCGGCGTGTTCGAAGGTGCGCTCGAGGTTGTCGAGGGCGCCGAGGATGCCGAGGAAGGTGCGGGAGAGGGTTTCGCGGACGCGCTGCTCGAAATCACGCTCGAGGCGACGGCGCAAGGCCTCGGCGTCTTCCCGGGCCTGGTCATAGGCGGCCGCGTAGCGACGGAGCTTCTCCTCCGCCCGGGCGGCTCGTTCCTCGAGGGCCGCCAGGGCGTCATCCCTCGTCTCCACGGTGTCGGCGAGATCCTCGCTCGCGGCGCTCTCCCCGGTGGCAGAGGCGTCGTTTTCGTCGGCTTGGGTGCGCAGCTCGCCTTCCGGGGTGAAGCGGCGGTGGTCGTGGATGCGTACCTCGTCCGGAGCGTTTTCGGCCAGCTCTTCGGGGTCGGGGTGGCGGGATTTCGTCTCGCTCATCGTTTTCGTCTCTCGTCTTCCTGGGTGTTCAGCGAATGGGTAGCGGAATGCGGTAGAGCCCCCGCCGCGCGGCAATCACCAGGTCGGCGGACCGGCGGTAGAGAATCTGCGGCACGAACTCGTAGAACTCTTTGGCGCTGCGGACCTTGTGGCCGGCGAGGCTGCGAACGGCGAGCCCCGAGACCAGGCCGATCTCCGCCGCCTTGGAATGGGCGCGGACCTTGTCGATGACCACCAGCCCGCGGCGGTCGGTGACCGTGAATCCCAGCACGCTCCAGGCGAAATCTTCGGCACGCTCCGCGGGGAAGGCCACCACCCGCAAGGGATGGACGACCTCCTCCCCCTTGCGCACCAGGCGGACGTTGACCCGCCGGCCGTACTCCACCTGGGCGATGGCGGTATCCCAGTCGGCGATGTTGGTGACTTTCCGCGAGCCGACGGCGATGATCACATCGCCCAGGCGAAAGTGGGCCTCGGTGGCCGGCGAGTCGCGGTAGATCTTGACCACCAGCACACCTTCCCGGGACTCCATGCCGTAGTACTCGGCCAACTGGCGATCGAGGTCCTCGACCACCAGGCCGGTCCAGGCCGGGCGCAGGTAGCCGTAATCCCTCAGCTCCCGGAGCACTTTACGGGCCCGGTCGATGGGGATCGCAAAGCCCAGGTTCTGGCCCTTGGCGACGATCTGGGTGTTGATGCCGATCAGCTCGCCGCGGATGTTCAGCAGCGCGCCGCCGGAATTGCCGGGGTTGATGGCGGCGTCGGTCTGGATGAAATCGGCGAAGGGGATGGCCCCCTCGTCGGGCCCGGGGAGCATGCGGCCGGTGGCCGAGATCACGCCGGTGGTGACGGTACTCTGCAGTCCGAAGGGATTGCCGATGGCGATGGCGGTCTCACCCACCATCAGGTCCGCGGAACTGCCCATGGCCACCGAGGGCCAGGGACCCTCGCCCTGGAGTTTGAGGACGGCCAGGTCCGTGGCCTGGTCCGATCCGACCAGGTCGGCCTCCACCTGCTTACCGTCGACGAAGGTCACCGTGATGCGGCTGGCGGCGGCGATCACGTGGTTGTTGGTCAGGACGTAGCCGCGCGAGTCGACGATCACCCCCGAGCCGAGGGAATTCTCCACGTAATACTGGCGGCCGCGCCGCGGGCCGCCGCCGAAGAACCAGTCGAAGATGTCCGGCGTGCGGGCATAGGGGTTGCGGACGATCACCTCGGTGGAGATGTTCACCACCGCCGGGGAGACCCGCTCCACGGCGTCGACCACGGGGGTGCGGCGGGATACCGGCGGGGCACCGGCGACGGTGCCGGCGAGGGCCACGGCCAGGACGGTCAGTGCGACGGCGGGCAGGGAGCGGGAGGTCATCGGCGGCGTTCTCCTCGAGGGGCGGGGTTGCCAGGGGCCGGGCCGTCTGGGGGACTCAGCTCTGAACGGGAATGCGGCGAACGGAGGTCTCTTGTTGGCGGCGCAGGACCACTTCGAGCACCCCGCCGCCGTAGCCGGCCCGCACGCCCTCCGGGTCGATCCCGTCAGGCAGGGCATAACGGCGGAGGAAAGAGCCGAAGGGCCTTTCGATGCGTCTTGCCGTGGCCGGATCCACATCGCCGGGGGGGCGGCGGCGGCCGGAGAGGACCAGTTGACCGTCCTCCAGGCGCACGTCGATGTCGGCGGGATCCATGCCCGGAAGGTCGGCGCGGAGCAGAATGCGGTCGGGCAACTCGTAGAGGTCGACCCGCGGGCTCCAGTCGCCGGCTCCGCCGGTCTCGGACGATGGCTCGAGGCGGCCGAGGGCCTCGTCGAGCAGGCGGTTGATCTTTTCCTTCAGTTCGACGAACTCCCGCATGGCGGCTCCCTCCATCCGGCTTTCCCGGGTCGCCGTAATGGTACACCGGCCGACCGAGGGTGCTCATGGGATCGCCGGAGCCGTCCGTCAATGGAAGGGGAGGCGGCGGAAGGGGCGCCCCGGGGGATCAGTAGTCGAGTTCGATGGCGCCGTTGGGGCAGCTCTCGGCGCACTTGAAGCAGATCGTGCAGCTGCCGGCGTCGACGATCCGGACGACGCCGTCCTCGATACGGAAGACCGGCTCGGGGCAGACCGCCTCGCAAACCTGTTCGTTTTCGCAGAGATCGGTGTCGATGCTCACCACGCTGGCCATGGGGGAAAGATGGCTCCCCGGTCGGGGAGCGGCAAGGTCCGCGGTGGTGCGAGTACAATCGGGGCCGGCGCCGGACAGCGCGCGCCGGGGAGGAAGCAGCCATGCGCATCGCCGTGGGCTCGGATCACGCCGGCTACCGGCTCAAGGAGCATCTCGCCGCCCGCCTTGCCGCCGCGGGAGCCGATGTCCTCGACCTGGGCACGGCTTCCGAGGAAAGCTGCGACTATCCGGAATACGGTCGGGCGGTGGCCGCGGCGGTGGCCGCGGGACGGGCCGATCGGGGCCTGGTGATCTGTGGGACGGGACTGGGCATCTCGATGGCCGCCAACCGGGTGCCGGGGGTTCGTGCCGCCCGCTGCACCAGTGAATACGACGCGCGCTATGCTCGCGCACACAACGATGCCAACGTTCTCGCCCTGGGTTCCCGGGTCAGCGGCGTGGGGCTTGCGGAGGCCATCGTGGACACCTTTCTGGCGACGCCCTTCGAGGGGGGCAGGCACCAGCGCCGGGTGGAGCAGATCGACGCCCCGCCCGCCGCTGCCGACGGGGCCGACGGCCCGGGGAGCGAGTGATGTACGAAGCGATGTATGAAGCCCTGTGGCAGGCCGATCCCGATACGGCCCGCGCGATTCGGGACGAGGCCGTGCGCCAGCACACACATCTCGAGCTGATCGCCTCGGAGAACTTCGTCAGCGAAGCGGTGCTGGCGGCCGCGGGTTCGGTGTTCACCAACAAGTACGCCGAGGGCTACCCCCGTCGACGCTACTATGGCGGCTGCGAGCATGCCGACGAGGTGGAAGTCCTGGCCCGCGACCGGGCCAAGCAGCTCTTCGGCGCCGAACGGGCCAACGTGCAGCCCCATTCCGGCTCCCAGGCCAACCAGGGGGTCTACTTCACGGTCCTCGAGCCCGGCGATACGGTGCTGGGTCTCGACCTGAGCCACGGCGGGCACCTGACCCACGGCCATCCCCTCAACCTCTCCGGGCGGCTGTTTCGCTTCGTGGCTTACGGTGTGCGGCGGGAAGACGAGCGCATCGACTATGACCAGCTTGAGAGCCTGGCCCGGGAGCATCGTCCCAAGCTGATCGTCGCCGGCGCCAGCGCCTACCCGCGCTTCATCGATTGGGAGCGCATTCGGGCCATCGCCGACGAGGTCGGGGCCCTGACCATGGCCGACATCGCCCATCCGGCGGGGTTGATCGCCGCCGGGCTCCACCCCAGCCCCGTGCCCCACTTCGATTTCGTCACCTCCACCACCCACAAGACTCTGCGCGGGCCTCGAGGCGGGCTGATCCTCTGCCGGAAGAAGTTCTACAAGGACATGCAGAGGGTGGTCTTTCCCGGTCTCCAGGGGGGACCGCTGATGCACGTGATCGCCGCCAAGGCGATCGCCTTCCGGCAGGCCCTGCAGCCGGAATACAAAGAGTATTGCCGGCAGGTGATGGCCAACGCCGAGGCGCTGGCCACAGCCCTGGCCGAGGAGGGGCTGCGTATCGTCTCCGGCGGGACCGACACCCACCTGCTGCTGGTCGATGTCTTCAGGGAAGGCATGACCGGCAAGGACGCCGAGGTCGTGCTCGATCGGGTGAACATCACCACCAACAAGAACACCATCCCCTTCGACCCCAATCCGCCGGCGCTCGCCTCGGGCCTGCGGCTGGGAACCCCGGCACTGACCACCCGCGGTATGAAGGAGGGCGAGATGCAGGTCATCGCGGGGCTGATCGCCCGCGCCCTGCGCCACCGGGAGGACGACGCCGAGCTGGCCCGGCTGCGGGCCGAGGTCATCGACCTCTGCGAGGGCTTCCCGCTCTACCCGGAGCGCCGGCGGGCCCTGCCCGGCGATTCCGCTTGAGCGGGTCGGGAAGCGCACACCGATGAAGGCCGGCCCGGAGGGTCTCGAGCGGGTCTTCGGCAAGGGGGGAACCCTCAGTCGCCTGCGAACGGATTACGAATACCGGGCCGGCCAGCAGGCCATGGCCCGGGCCGTCGCCCGGGCCCTGACCGAGGGGCGGCACCTGGTGGTGGAGGCCGGGACGGGGGTCGGCAAGTCCCTGGCCTACCTGGTGCCGGTGGTCCTCAGCGGCCGCCAGGTGATTCTTTCCACCGGCACCCGGGCCCTTCAGGACCAGCTTCTCGAGCGGGAGGTGCCGGCGGCCTGCCGGGTGGCGGGACGGGATCCGGGGGTCGCCGTCCTCAAGGGGAGGGAGAACTACCTCTGCCTCAAGCGCCTGGAGGATGCCGAGGTGGAGCCCACCCTGGGGCATGCCGAGGAAGTGCCCGTCTTCCAGGAGATTCGCCGTTGGGCCGGGTCCACGGTCACGGGTGACCGTGCCGAAGTCGGGGTTCTGCCGGATCGCTCCTCCCTCTGGTCCCGTCTCGATGCCCGCAGCGAGACCTGTATCGGCAGCCGTTGCGCCTTCTTCGATCGCTGCTTTCTCTACGCCGCCCGCCGCCGGGCCCAGCAGGCGAAGCTCGTAGTGACCAACCACCACCTGTTGCTGGCCGATCTCGCCCTCAAGGACAGCGGGGCCGGCCAGATTCTTCCCCAAGCGGAGGCGGTCGTACTGGACGAGGCCCACCTGGTTCCGGAAGTCGCTGCCTCCCACTTCGGCGAGCGCCTCAGCCTGCGCATGGTGACGGACCTGGCGCGGGACGCGGCGGAGGAACTCGAGCGACTGGGGGAGGATCCCCTGGTGGCCGGGGAACTGGAGCGCCGGGCCCGAAGACTTTTCGCCCGCCTGCGGCCTCCGGCCGGTCGGGGGCGGGTACGTCTCGAGCGTGCCGGGCTGGAGGCCGAGCGCGAGGTGGTCGAAGATCTCGAAGCGGGCTGGGCGGAACTGGCCTCCGCCGTGGGGGGGGCGGGGGAGCGCGGCGAGGAGCGCGCCCTGGTGGCGGCACGCTGCCTTCAGCAGGCCGAGACCCTGGCCTCCCTGCTCTCCGGCCAGGGCGAGACGCGGGTGGTGACGGTCGAGGCCCAGGGACGACGCGGTGCGGTGATCGCCTCCTGGCCGATCGATGTCGGCCCCCTGCTCGAATCCACCCTGGCCCGCTCCTGCGCCTCGGTGGTCGCCACCAGCGCGACCCTGTCGGTGGCCCGGCGGCTCGATCGCGCCTGCCGGCAGCTCGGTCTGCCCGGGGCGGAGAGGGTGATCGTCTCCTCCCCCTTCGACCATCGCAAGCAGGCGGCGCTCTACGTCCCCCGGGATTTTCCTGAACCGCGGCACCCCGATTACCCCCGCCGCTCGCTGGACGAGATCGAGGCCCTGATCCGGATCAGCCGGGGGCGGGCACTGGTGCTCTTCGCCTCCCACCGGGCGCTGGAAGAAGCGGCTGCGGAACTGCCCGGTCGCCTGGAATGGCCGGTGCTCGTACAGGGTCAGTCCCCGCGGGAGCGACTGGTGGAAACCTTCCGCCGGGAGGTGCATTCGGTGCTGCTGGGCACGGCTTCGTTCCGCCAGGGAATCGACGTGCCCGGGAGGGCCCTGTCCCTGGTGATCGTGGACAAGCTCCCCTTCGCCGTGCCCGACGACCCCCTGGTCGCCGCCCGGGGCGAGGCGATCCGGCGCCGGGGGGGCAATCCTTTCATGGAAGATTCCCTGCCCGACGCGGTCATCTCCCTGCGCCAGGCCCTCGGTCGCCTGATCCGCAGCCGCCGGGACCGGGGCCTTCTGGCCCTGCTCGACGTGCGGGTGCGCACCCGCCGCTACGGCGACGCCGTCCTCGCCTCCCTGCCCGACTGGCCCCTGCTCGCAGAGCGGGCGCAGGCCGAGGCCTGGTTCTGCGGCAACGTCTAGCAGCCCGCTCCAGGAGCCTCTTGCGTGGGGGAAACCGAGCTTCCGGCGGCCACGGCGGCCTTGGAATCCCGGCCCCTCGCATCGCGTAGACGGGGTCGGCGCACCACCCGGCCGCCTGGGTTACCCGTAAGCCCTTGCGATTATTTTGCGCCGCCGTTGTTGCCTGAGGTTTCTTTTCGTCACTGCGGAACGTGCTTCACGTGGACCGAGGACCCAGATTAGACCCATGAGGGTGGGTTTGAGTCCCTGGCGGTTGCCAGGTGAGGAGTGCCGATGAAACTTCGCATTCTTTTCGTCGATGATGAGCCCCGTATCCTCGCCGGTCTCCGGCGCATGCTGCACTCCATGCGCGACGAATGGGAGACGGCTTTCGCCGAGTCGGGCGCCGAAGCCCTGGAGATGCTCGAAAAGCAGCCCTTCGACGTGATCGTTTCCGACATGCGCATGCCCGGCATGGACGGATCCCAGCTCCTCGCGGAAGTTCGTCGGCGCCACCCGGAAATGCTGCGCATCGTGCTCTCCGGTTATTCCGAGATCGAACTCGTGTTGTCCTCGGTGGGCCCCTCCCATCAGTACCTGACCAAGCCCTGCGACGCGTCCACGCTGCGCAGTACCATCAGCCGGGCCCAGGCCCTGCGCGGCCTGCTGGCCGATGAGAACCTGCGTTCGCTGGTGGGCAAGATGGACCATCTGCCGAGTGTGCCGAGCCTCTTTGCCGCACTGGTCGAGGAACTGGGCAAGGAGGACGCCTCGCTTCCGGCGGTCGCCCGTCTGGTCATGCAGGATCCGGCCATGACCGCCCAAGTCCTGCGCCTGGTGAACTCCGCATACTTCGGGCTCCCCCAGGAGATCCACAACGCCGAACGGGCGGTCGGCTACCTGGGCATCGCTTCGCTGTCATCCCTGGTTCTTCGCGAGGGCGTGTTCAGCGAGGCGGACAAGTCACTGGTCAACCGTTTCCGCCTGGAGGAGATCTCCCGGCACGGAAACGATGTGGCCAGCCTCGCACGGCGGATGGTCAAGGAGGAGGGAGCGAGCACCGCCGAAGTCGAAGATGCCTTCACCGCCGGTCTTCTGCATGATGCCGGCAAGGTGATCCTGGCGATCAACCTCCCCGACGAGTATGAGAAGGTTCTCCAGCAGTGCCAGGCGGGCCACTACGATCCGGCCGAAGAGGTGGCGCTGCTGGGAGCGGACCATGCTGCTGTCGGGGCCTTCCTGATGAGCGTCTGGGGCTTGCCCAACACGGTGGTCGAGGCGATTGCCTTTCACCATCGGCCTTCCGACTGTCACGCCGAGGGAGTGACGACCCTGACCTGGGTCCACGTTGCCAACGCCTTGTCTTCGGGCAAGACCGGCGCCGCGGCCATCGATACCGACTACCTGCGCAGTTTGGGGCTGGTGGACCGGTGGCCGCGGTGGCGCGAAATGGTGGAAGAGATTCAAGCGGTCGCCGAGGACGCATGAAATGAAGCGCATCCTCTTCGTCGATGACGAAGTCAACATTCTCTCCGGGATTCGGCGCAACCTGCGGCGGAATTTCGATGTCTTCACCGCGGAAGGAGGAGAAGCCGGGCTGGAGATGATCGAGACTGAGGGTCCCTTTGCGGTCGTGGTTTCGGACTACCGCATGCCCGGCATGGACGGCGTGCAATTCCTGGCCAAGGTGCGGGAAACCAGTCCGCAGTCGGTGCGCATGATGCTCACCGGGCAGGCCGAGATGAACGCCGTGATCGGGGCGATCAACTCGTCGAAGATCTTTCGCTTTCTCCCCAAGCCCATTTCGCGGGACGAACTGATCGCCGCGCTCGATGATGCTCTCGAGCAATACCGGCTGGTCACGGCGGAAAAGCAGCTTCTCGAGCAGACTCTATCGAGCAGCGTCAAGGCGCTGGTGGACCTGCTCGGCATGGTCAATCCCGTCGCCTTTTCCCGCGCCGCGCGCATCAAGCGCTGTGTTGCGTGGCTGGTCGGTCGGCTTCAGCCTCCCGATCCCTGGGAGTTCGAGTTGGCCGGTCTGCTGTCCCAGGTGGGATGCGCAACGATCCCGGCGGAGACTCTGCAGAAGGTCTTCGCCGGGCAGGAGGTCAGCGAGGACGAGGCTGAGATGGTCGCTCATCATCCTCGGACCAGCTACTTCCTGCTGCGGGAGATTCCGCGGCTCGAACGCGTGGCGGCGATGATCGCCTGCCAGAACGATCCCTCGAATCTCGTCGAACCCTATACGGAAGACGAAGCGGTGCGCCTGGGGGCGGGGTTGATTCGCGTGGCGGCGCGTTTCGACGATCTGGTCAGCAGGGGCCTGACGCCCAAGCTCGCCATCGCCGAATTGGCTGGCGCGGACCCTCCGTTCCCCGAAGAGCATCTCGCTCTGCTCAGGGAGTACGACGCCTCCGAAGAACAGTCGATGACCGTGCGCGCCGTGAACCTGCGCGACCTGGCGCCGGGGATGGTTCTCGATGAAGACGTCCTGGCCGTCAACGGAGTCGTCGTCATCAGTCGCGGCCAGGAAGTGACGGGGGCGCTGATCATGCGTCTGAAGAATTTCGACAAGGGAATGGGAATCAAGCAGCCGTTCCGCGTGAGAGTCCCCTGTTTCACTTCCGTCACCCCGGGAGAGGAGTAAAGCCCATGTCCGCCACTGTCCTGCTGGTCGATGACGAACCTCGGGTGACCGCGGCCTTGCGCCGCCGCCTTCGCCGTGAGGGGATGCAGGTCCTCGAAGCCCAGTCGGGAGAGCAGGCCCTCGAGATTCTCGACGCGGAAGCCGTCGATGTCCTGGTCAGCGACGAACGCATGCCGGGGATGAGCGGCAGTGAACTCGTTCGCCGGGCCGCCGAAAGTCATCCCGAGGTGATTCGCATCATTCTCTCCGGACAGGCCACGCTCGACGCGGCGGTCAAAGCGATCAACGAGGGGCAGATCTTCCGCTTCCTGCTCAAGCCGTGCGAGGAAACCGAACTGCTCTACTGCATCCGCCAGGCCCTCGAGCATCGGGATTTGCTGCGCGAAAACACCGAGTTGCGGCGCGAAGTGGACGAAAAGATGCGACTCCTGCGTCACCTGGAGCAAGACAATCCGGGTATCACCACCATCGAAGAAGACGAAGAAGGTGCCGTTGTGATCGATGTCCGCGAGGCCCTGGATCTCACACCGGAGCGGTAACCGGCGCCTGCAAGGGTAGCCGGATACGGAAGGTCGTTCCCTTCCCGACCTCGCTGTCGACCTCGATACGTCCCCCGTGCTGCTGAACGATGACCCCGTGGGCGATGGCCAGTCCCTGGCCCGTGCCGCGGCCGACTTCCTTGGTCGTGAAGAAATGGTCGAAGATGCGAGAGAGATTCTCCCGGGGGATGCCGACGCCGGTGTCCTCGATCTCGATTACGGCCTCTTCACCTTCCACCCGGCTGCGAATCGTTATCTGCCCCTTGCCGGAGGCACCATCGCCGACTTTTTCGGCGATGGCGTGGGCGGCGTTGACGATCATGTTCAGCACCACCTGGTTGAAATCTCCGTGGCTGCAGGCCACCGGGGGCATTTCCTCGTCGAGTTCGAGTTTCACGTCGGCGACATACTTCCACTCGTTGCGGGCGACCGTCACGGTACTGCGGATCGCACGATTGAGGTCCACGGTCTCCTTGCCGGTACCGCCGGGATGGGAGAAGTCTTTCATCGCGCGGACAATGCTGGAGATGCGCTCGAGGCCTTCGAGAGATTGGGCGACGGCCTGGGGGACATCCTCGAGCAGGTAGTCGACATCGACCTTTTCGAGAGCTTCTTTGAGGCGCGCGAAGCTGGCGGCCAGGTCGGAAGGCTCGTCCTTGAGGCATTCCTCCTTGAGCGTGGTCAGCAGGGGTTCGAGATCCCCGAAAGCATCCTTCAAAAAGCGGGTATTGTCCGCGACGAATTGGGTCGGTGTGTTGATTTCGTGGGCGATTCCGGCGGCAAGCTGTCCGACGGCTTCGAGCTTCTGGGATTGCTGGAGCTGGGTTTCCAGTTCCAGTTCCCTTGAGACGTCTCGGCCGACCTTGACGAAGGATTCGGTCTTTCCGTCGGAGCCGCGTACCGGCGAGATCACGGCCTTTTCCTTGTAGACAGTGCCGTCCGCCTTGTGGCCCGTCAGCAATCCCTGCCAGGGTTGCCCTCGTTCGAGCTGGGTGAAGATCTGCTCGAACACGGAAGCCCCGCCTTCGGGCTCGGCCAAGTCGCGGAGATTCATCGTGAGGAGTTTGTTCCGGGCGATGCCGGTGACTTTCTCACACGCGGGATTGACGTAAAGCAGCTTTCCTTGCTTGTCGCTGACCGCGACCGCGTCCCGGGTTTGCTCGATGGCCCGCGCCAGGAGTTCCCTTTCGCGCTCGGTTCGGCTGGTGACCGCCGAGAGGACGATCTGGCGGGCGATCGATTCGACGAAGAGCACCTCTTCGCGGGAGAAGGCGTGGGGTTCGCGCAGGCCGACGACGAGCACGCCGAGCGGTCCGTCTCCCTCCTGGCAGGGAACGAAGATGCCTGCCCGCAAGCCGCGCGAACCGAGGAGATCACTGGCGGGCTCGTTGTCAGGGTCGTCGAGGTCTTCGATGATGACCGTCCGGCCGCGCTGGAAGGCGCGCCCGGCGGCGAGGCGTTCATCGACGGCCACCTCCCGCTGGCCTGGTTCGGAGTCGCGTTCAAAGGCGGCCGTGATCCCGAGGATCTGGTTGCCCCTGTAGGGCCGGAGGAGTGCGGCGAAGGGAGCTTCGAGGGCGTCGCCCAGCTCGCGGCACGCGGAATCGTTGACGAGCTGGGGCTCCCTGCGCAGGAGAATCATTTCACCGATGCGGGCCGAGGCGCGGGAGAAACGCGCGTGAGCACGGACTCTCAACTCCATGCGCTTGAGGGAGGTGATGTTGACGTGGGTGCCGGCGATGCGGATCGGTTGGCCGTTCTGATCCCGTTCGACCACACGCCCGGTGTCGAGGATCCAGACCCACTCACCGTTGCGGTGGCGCAGGCGATACTCGGCCCGGAACATGGGCGTCTTGCCTTCCAGGTGGCGTTGGAGTTCGGCGAGCACCCACTCGCTGTCCTCGGGGTGGATACGCTGCTTCCAGAACTCAGAGTGCGCCTTGATCTCGTGGGCTTCGTAGCCGAGCATGCGGGCCCACAGGTCGTTGATGACGATCTTCCCGTTCTTCAGATTCCAGTCCCATAGGCCGGTGTCGGCGCCCTGGATAGCCAGGTTGAGGCGTTGCTCGCTCTCTTTGACGGCGGCCGCGGCGCCCAGGATCTCCGCCCGGCGACGGGCGAGCAGCTCGCGGGTGTAGGAGAGGCCGATCAGGCCGACGAGCCAGGCCACCAGCAGGGTGAGCCCCAGGGACTTCGACCACTTGGCGAAAGACGTCGAAACCGGCGGAACGGGGATCTCGATGGTCAGCCCCCCCCTGACGGCGCCGACGACGTCCCACTGGCTGTCGTGGCAGGCGGCGCAGCTCCGCTCCATGCGGAGCGGCCACATGACCCGGGCAATGGTGCGACGGCCCCGCCGGCCGAAGGTGACCACCTCGGGCTCGCCGCGTTCGAGGCGTTGGAGGGCCTCGCGCTCCCATCCGACGGCCATATTGGCCTTGCTGAGCGGGTGGAGGCTGGTCATGCGGCCGGTGATGTGTGCCTTTTTGTCGCGGAGCGTTTCGATCTGGCGCGTCATGTAGGCCGGGTTCACCTTCACGAGTTGGCCGCCGCCCTCGATGTTCAACGTGCGGGATGCCTCGTCCAGGTGCGGATTGGGGGGTGTTTCCTCGGTTAGGGGAACGTACAGGCCACCCTTCGAGGCGGCCCTGGAGCGGTAGAGCAGGTCTGTTTCGAGGGCCGTGCGTGCGGCCGCTACGGCTTGCTGCCTGTCACTCTGCAGGAATGTCAGCAGACTCAGGGTCAGGGCACCGAGGGCAAGGGCGGACCAGCACAGCGCGGCCCACTGAAGCCAGCGGCGAACGGTCACTTCGCGAAAGGCGGAGTCGAGTCGGCTCATGGCACCCTCAAGCCCTCCGATCAGAACCTAGGTTTCCGCGAAGTGGTTGTCCAATCGCGAATTCCCCGTCAGCCGGAGGAGTTTGGCCGGCCGTGGCGGGTGCTGTCCGGTAGGCCGGCGGATGGAGTTGCTGGACACGGCCGGTCCTATGCGGGAAACTGCTGCCCGTCACAGTCCCCGCCAGGAGATCCGCCGCCATGACCCTCGAAGAAGCCATCACGACTGCCATCGAATACGAGACCCGGGTGCACGCCGCCTACAAGGAAGCCCATGACAGGGCCGGCGACGAGGTCGGCCGGCGGGTCTTCGGCACCCTGGCTCGTGAGGAGGCCGGCCATATCGCCTACCTGCGCCGCCGGCTGGCCGAGTGGAAGGAGAGCGGTACCCTGACCGACGAGGTGCTGGAGAGCGCCGTGCCCCCCGCCGGGGAGATCGAGGCGAAGACCCGGCAGCTCGGCGAGAAGCTGAACAAAACCTCGCCGATCGGTAAGGACGAGGTTCGTCTGCTGGAGAAGGCGCTGAAGGTCGAGCAGGAGACCTCCGATTTCTACCGCCGCATGGTCGATGAACTCGACGGCCAGGGGCGGCGGCTCTTCGCCCGCTTCCTCGAGATCGAGGAAGGCCATGGAACCATCGTGCAGGCCGAGATCGACGCCGCCAACGGTCACGGTTTCTGGTTCGACATTCCCGAGTTTCGCCTCGGTTGAGGATCCGGGGCAGGGAAGGACTTGATCGTCTTTCCGCCCAGTGCTAAAAAGGCGGTGATTCCCGTTAGGGGTGCTCCGGCCGGCGTGGCGGGAGCTGAGAAAGACCCTTGGAACCTGACCTGGTTCGCACCAGCGTAGGGAAACGGCGACGGTCCTGGATCTCCACGTAGACATCCAAGATTGCACCGTTTCCCGGCATGCGGCGCGCGCCGCACCGGGAGACCGATCATGCGTTCTTTTTCGACGACTACCCGAAAGTCCGTGGGTTGGAACTCGGGCCTTCTCCTCCTGGCCCTGTTGATGATCCTGCCGATCCCCCGAGCGGACGAGGATTCGGCGGGAGAGTCCGATGCGCCGGCCGGCACCTCGGTGGTCGAGGAAGTGCTGGTGACGGCGACCCGGGCGGGTGAGGACACCCCCGCGACCCACAGCAACCTCTCGCAGGAGGCGATCGACGAGCAATACTGGGCCCAGGACCTGCCGATGCTTCTCGGGACCCTTCCGGCGGTCTACTCCTACTCCGATGCGGGCAATGGCATCGGCTACTCCTACATGCGGATCCGTGGCTTCGACCAGCGGAGGATCAACGTCACGATCAATGGTGTGCCGCTCAACGACGCCGAGTCCCACGAGGTTTTCTGGATCGATCTGCCGAACTTCGCCGACTCGCTCGAGGATGTGCAGGTCCAGCGGGGGGCCGGTACGGTGCTCTATGGTGCCGGCGCCATCGGGGGCGCCGTGAATCTCGAAACCGCCCGCCTGGCTCCGGGGGAAACCTTCCATGCCGAGATGGGCGTGGGTTCGTGGAATACGAGCAAGGTCACGGCCGGCTGGAAATCGGATCTGCTCGCCGGGCGCTGGGTGCTGGGGGTCCAGCTCTCCCGGATTGCCACCGGGGGCTATCGTGACCAGTCCTGGACACGCATGGGCCTGGCTTTCCTGACGGCTCAGCGGATGGGGGCCAACAGCCTGCTGCGGATCAACCTCTACGGCGGCAAGGAGAATTCCCACCTGGCCTACGAGGGGCTGACCCGGGAGCAGCTCGCCGCCGACCGCAAGGCCAATCCCCTCGACTGGCCCGGGGAACAGGACCATTTCAGCCAGCCTCACTTCGAGGTGATTCACGAGTGGCAGGCGAGTCGGAACCTGGAGGTGGCCAACACGGTCTATGCCTTCTACGGCCGGGGCTACTTCGACCAGTTCCGCGGCGAGAAGGACTGGTTCGAGTTGCACCTGGCCGATGGCTACGGTGAGGGCCGGGCCACCGACGTGTTCCGCCAGCGCTGGATCAAGGAGTGGGACTACGGCTGGCTGCCGCGGGTCAGTCTGCAGCACGGCCGGGGCCGGCTCACCGCCGGGGCGGAGTTGCGGATCCACCGGGCCGAACACTACGGCACCGTCAGCGCTCAGAACCTGCCTGCGGGCACGCCTCAGGGCTTTCGGTACTACGACTACGAGTTGCCCAAGACCAGCACCACCTTCTTCGTGCAGGAGGAATGGAAGCCCGTCCGGCGGTTGACGGTGCTGGCCGGCCTGCAGTACGTGAGCCATCGCTGGAGCCTGGAACAAGACCGGGTCACCGGCATCGACTACGACGTGCGCTACTCGTGGTGGGCTCCGCGTCTGGGTCTTCATTGGCGCTTCGGTCCGCGCCTGGGGGCTTACGTTTCGCTCGGCCGGACGCGTCGGGAGCCGGCGGTCAAGGATCTCTACGACCCCCAGGACGCCTGGGATGCCCCCGCCTTCCGCAGCGTGGATCCCACGGGCCGGGCCACCGGCCCGCTGCCGCGGGAAGAGCGTCTCGACGATCTGGAACTGGGGCTCGAGTACCGGGCCGGGCGCTTGCTCTTCAAGGCCACGGCCTACCGCATGGACTTTCGCGACGAGATCATCTATCTCGGTGGCATCAACGACCTGGGCCAGGCCCTGACCGGCAATGCCGAGCGCTCCCGTCACGAGGGCCTCGAGTTGGAGGCCGCCTGGGCGCCCACCGCCCGCTGGCGGTTGGCCGGCTCGTTGACCGTTTCGGACGACCGCAACCTGCGCTACATCGAAGACGGATGGGGTGGTCGGGTGGACTACTCCGGCCGGCGCATCGCCGGGTTCCCCGGCGCGCTGGCGCGGCTGGCGGCTTCCTGGTCGCCTTCCTGGGGGCGCCTCGAACTGGGTGGGCAGCACGTGGGCAGGATCTTCGTCGACAACAGCCAGAGTCGGGAGGCTTCCACCGACCCCTTCACCCTCTGGCATCTCGATCTGCTCTACAACCTGCCCGGTGGGCGCGACAGCCGGTATGCCGTGCGGCTGCGGGTGGAGAACCTCTTCGACAGCGAATACGAGGCCTACGGCTACAACTGGGGCGAGCCAACATTCATTCCCGGAGCCTCCCGCAACGTTTTCCTGATGCTCTCCTGGAAGCCCGTCCGATGACCCGTCCGGGAGTCGGCTGGCGGTGACCGGCGGCGCTCCGGGTGCCCTGGTCGATCTGGCCGTTGTGGCGGCCTACCTGGCGGCCCTGGTGCTGCTGGCCCGCCGCCGCCGATCGACGAGCACCGGCGAATACCTGCTGGCGGGTCGCTCGCTGACCCTGCCGGCATTCGTCGCCACCCTGGTGAGCACCTGGTACGGCGGCGTGCTCGGCGTGGGGGAGTACTCCTACCTGCACGGCCTGTCCAACTGGATCGCCCTGGGCGGGCCCTACTACCTGGCGGGGCTGATCTTCGCCTTCCTGTTGGCGGGAAAGGCGCGGCGCTCCGCCCTGGTCACCGTGCCCGACCGGCTGCTGGCCGATCACGGCCCGGGGGTCGCCGCCCTCGGTGCCGTGCTGGTGTTCGTCAACATGCTGCCCGCGGCCTACCTGCTGATGCTGGGTGTGCTGGCCCACCGCCTGCTGGGCACCTCCGTGGGCCTGGGCGTCGGGTTCTTCGCCGTGCTGAGCGTGACCCTGGTGGTTGGGGCCGGCTTTCGCGCCGTGGTCCGGCACAACGGCCTGCAGTTCGTGTTGATGTACGGCTGCTTCGCCCTGCTGCTGCCGGTGGCCCTGGTGCGGGCCGGTGGCGTGGGAGCGCTGTCCGGCCTGCCCGCCGGGGCCCTGAGCTGGGACGGGGGGCTGGGCCTGCAGGCAGTGGCGGTGTGGTACGTCATTGCGTTGCAGACCCTGGTCGAACCCTCGTTCTACCAGCGCTGCTACGCCGCGCGCACGCCGGCGGTGGCCCGACGGGGCATTCTCTGGTCCGTGTTCTTCTGGATCGTCTTCGATGGACTGACCACCCTCACCGGTATGCTCGCCCGCGTCCTGCTGCCGGATCTCGGCAACCCTGTCGAGGCGTACCCTGCCCTCGCCGACGCCCTGCTCCCGCCGGTGGCCCGGGGGCTGTTCTATGTCGGCCTGCTGGCCACGGTGATGTCCACCGTCGAGTCCTACCTCTTCGTCGCCGCCACCACCATCGGTTTCGACCTGCCACGGATCTGGCGCCGCTGGAGGGGCGTGGATGGCGGGGCGGAGACCCGGTCGGAAGCGGGGACTACCCGCGCCACCCGGGTGGGGTTGGCCTTGGCCACGGCCGCCAGTGTCGCGCTGGCCCTGTCCACCGATTCGGTGGTCACCCTGTGGAAGGCCATGGGGTCGGTGATCACGCCGAGCCTGCTGTTACCGCTGCTGGGGGGCTTTCTTCCCCGTTGGCGGGCGGGGAGCCGGGCCACGGGAGCCTCGATCCTCGGCGCCGCCTTGACGGCCCTGGCCTGGATGGCGCCGACCTGGGCGGGACGGGAACTTCCCCTCGGCATCGAGCCGATCTTTCCCGCCCTGGCGGTGTCGGTGGCTATTCACCTGCCTGCCTGGTTGCGGCTTCGAGCGCCAGGCGAGCCGCCTGCCGGGCCTGGTCGGCCCGGAAATCCCGGCCCAGGGTCCGTGACGGATCCGGCCGCCTGAGATCGGTCGCCGGGTGGGCGGGCGCGTCGGCCAGCCACTCCTCGAGGGGCCGGGCCTCGAGGCCCGCCACCGTGGCTCCCGCGGCGGTCAGATCCACCAGCCGCCGGGGTTTGCGGGCCAGCCAGCGTTCGAGGCGTCGACGGTGCAGATCGAGGGAGGGCGTGGTGAGCACGCTGCCACCACCACGCGCGGGCACCTGGAGCCGGGTGCCGGCGTCCGCTCGCCGGCCCCCCGCGTGGCTGACCTCTCCCGCCAGAGCCAGGTCGATTCCGCACAACCCCGTCTGCTCCACGGCCAGGGCGTCGAGCACTTCCAGCGCGGCCAGCAGCACCGTGCCCTCGCTGGCATAGCGGCCGGCGGCGCCGAAAAGGGGGTGGGCCCGGTCGAGCAGGCCACCGGCTTCGCAGGCGAAGAGCGGGCGAGGGGAGGCGGCGGCGATCCGGGGGTGGGCGCCCTCGAAGTAGACCAGCGGAAAGTCGAGGCGCAGGCCTTCCACCTTGGCGAGATTCCCGTCGAGGGGGTGCAGGGTGAAAGCCAGTTCGACGGGTACGGCGGCCTGCGCCAGGGCGCGCAGGGCGGTGTCCAGGGCGGCGACGACGACCTTGCCTGGCGCGGTTCGGGCGATGAGACCGAGTTGCCTGTCGAGACTCGGGCCGGGGCCGATGAGCAGGACGCGCTTGCCCCGCAGCGCGGAGGCGAGGGCCGCGGCCGGCTCGGAGCGTAGGATCAGCGGCAGGTTGCTCTCGATGTTGGCCAGCACGACGCCCCGCTGCCGCAGGCGTGAACGCTGCACCGTTTCCAGTTCCCGGGCCATGGCCGCCAGGGGAGCCAGGGCGGGGGCGGTGGCCGCCAGCAGGGGAGCATGCACGACCACCCGCAGGTCTTCGTCCAGGCGCCGGGGCAGCGCCCCGGCGATGGTGGCCAGATCGCCGGTCAGGAAGACCAGGCGCGGGTGATCGAGCAGGTCGTCGAGGGCTCCCAGTTTCCGGGCCATCGCAAAGCAGCCCGGGTCGAGGACCACGCAGAAGAGGCGAGCCCCGGCAGGGGCCGCGGCCAGGGCGGCCCGCGGCAGGTGGCCGGCGCCGACGCCGAAGACGACCACCGTTTCCGCGGCGCTCACCCCGGCGGCCGTCACCACCTCCCGCGCCTGGGCCCGGGGGTCGAGGCGCGAATGGAGGTAGCAGGGGCTCGGGGAGGCGGGGAGGTAGAAGATCAGTTCCCCGTCGAGGCTCCGGGAGACCTCGGGCCGGGGAGCCGGGGGGAAACCGCGACCTGGGCCCTGGATCACCATGGCCAGAGCATAACCCGCCCGCCGAAGCTGTCGCGCCGGTCTACCAGGTGACCCAGTTCAGGTACTCGTCGATGGCGTTGGCGGCCTTGCGCCCGGCGCCGGCGGCGAGGATCACCGTGGCCGCGCCGGTGACGATGTCACCACCGGCGAAGACGCCACGCTTGGTCGTCCGGCCGGTCTTGGGGTCGGCGACGATATTGCCCCACTTGTTGGTCTCCAGGTCGGCGGTGGCCTGGGTCAGCAGGGGATTGGATCCGTTGCCGATGGCGACCACGGCAATGTCGATCTCGGTGTCGAACTCGCTGCCCTCGACGGGCACCGGCCGGCGTCGGCCCGATGCATCGGGTTCGCCCAGTTCCATGCGCTGGCAGCGCACCGCCCGCAGGTTGCCCTTGCCGTCACCGAGCAGTTCCACCGGCGAGGTCAGGAACTGGAAGTTCAGCCCCTCCTGTTCGGCGTGGTGGATCTCCTCCTGGCGGGCGGGCATTTGCTCCCGGGCGCGCCGGTAGAAGAGGAAGACCTCGTCGGCCCCCAGCCGCAGGGCCGTCCGAGCGGCGTCCATCGCCACGTTGCCGCCTCCGAACACCGCCACCCGCCGGCCGTGGGCGATGGGCGTGTCGCTGTTGGGGAACTCGAAGGCCCGCATCAGGTTGGCCCGGGTCAGGTACTCGTTGGCCGAGTAGACCCCGTTGAGGTTCTCACCGGGGATGTTGAGGAACATGGGCAGGCCGGCGCCGACGCCGATGAACACGGCCTTGTAGCCTTCCTCGAAGAGATCGTCGATGCTGATCGAGGCCCCGACCACCACGTTGCAGCGGATCTCCACCCCGAGACTGGCCAGGTAGTCCAGTTCCCGCTGGACGATGGCCTTGGGCAGGCGGAACTCGGGAATGCCGTAGACCAGCACGCCGCCCGCCTTGTGGAGCGCTTCGAAGATGGTGACCTGGTAGCCCTTGAGAGCCAGATCGGCGGCCACCGTCAGGCCCGCGGGTCCCGATCCCACCACGGCCACCTTGAGGTCGCGCTTCGGCCCGATCTCGGGGCACACGCCGTCGGGATGAGCGGCCTCGTAGTCGGCGGCGAAGCGCTCGAGGTTGCCGATGGCCACGCTCTCGCCCTTCTTGGCCACCACGCACACCGCCTCGCACTGCTCCTCCTGGGGACAGACCCGCCCGCAGATGGCGGGCAGGGCGTTCTTCTGCTTGATGTGGCGCGCGGCCTCGTTGAAGCGCCCTTCCTTGATCAGGGCGATGAATCCGGGGATGTCGATCTCCACCGGGCAGCCCTCGACGCACTTGGGCTTCTTGCACATCAGGCAGCGGGCCGCCTCTTCCCGGGCTTCCTCGGGGCTATAGCCGAGGGGCACCTCGAGGAAGTTCCGCCTGCGTACCTCGGGATCCTGCTCCCGCATGGGGACCTTGGTCTTCCGCTTGTCGGCCATCAGGTTGTCTCCGGCGTCGATCCCTGTGGATGACTCAATTTTCTCCGCCCGGCTGCAGTCCGAGACGGCACTCGTGCTCCCAGCGTTCCATCGCCTGGCGTTCCTGGTCGCGGTACATGCTCTGGCGCGACATCAGCAGGTCGAAGTCCACGGCGTGACCGTCGAATTCCGGGCCGTCGACACAGGTGAAGAAGGTCTTGCCGCCGACATCGACGCGGCAACCGCCGCACATCCCCGTGCCATCGATCATCACCGAGTTGAGGGAGACGATGGTCTTGACTCCCAGAGGCCGGGTGGTTTCGGCGACGAACTTCATCATGATCGGCGGGCCGATGGCCAGGCAGAGGTCCACGTCGTCGTGGGCCTCGAGGATTTCCTTGAGGGGCTCGGTAACCAGCGCCTTGCGGCCGCGGGAACCATCGTCGGTGCAGACGATCAGTTCGTCGCTGATCGCGCGCATCTTCTCCTCGTAGACCAGCAGGTCACCATGGCGGGCGCCGATGATGTTGATCGTGTAGGCGCCGTTTTCCCGGTAGCCCCGGGCGATGGGGTAGACCGGGGCGATACCGATGCCGCCACCGACGGTGACGACCTTCCTGTGACCGCGGATCTCGCTGGGATGCCCGAAAGGGCCGACGACGGCATACAGCGCGTCACCCGGCTTCATTGCGCCGAGTTGGGCGGTGGATTTGCCCACGACCTGGAAGACGATCTCCACCGTGCCCTTCTCGCGGTCGAAGTCGGCGATGGTCAGGGGAATGCGTTCCCCCCGCTCGTCGTTCATCACGATCAGGAACTGTCCCGGCTGGCAGCGTCGCGAGACCATGGGGGCATAGAGGTCGAAGATCTTGATCTCTTCCGTCACGTCCTCGGTGGAGAGGATCTCGTACTCGCGCATGGTTTTTTCCTCTTTTTCCTAGTCAGCCAGGTGTTCCGCGGCTTCGGCGGCTTCGCGGCGGACGATGAAGGCCTGGTCCCAGCCCATCTCCGAGGACTGGCCGAGCACCTGGTCGAGTCGACTCTGGACGCGGGCGCGCTGGTCGCTGCTGAGTATGCCGGCCGCGGCCATCTTCCCCAGGCCCCGCACGGCCTTGGCGCGAATGGCGGGGAGGGGATCGACGCTGGCGGCCATCAGCCGGGTGTAGCTGCGTTCCGCGGCCGAGGTGTCGAACTGCTTGCCGAAGCGCTCGACGAACTTGCCCAGGGCACGCACGGCCGTATCCCGCACTTCGGAATCGCCGTGCCCGGTCAGTTCGAGCACCAGATCCAGGCCCTGGAGGATGGAGCGATCCCGGATCTTGGTCAGGGCGTAGATGCCTCCCACCAGCAGGTGGGAGTCGTCGCTGCCCCGGCAGGCGTCGATGATGGGTGTGACAGCCTCGGAGCCGAAGAGTGCCAGGACCCGGGCGAAGCAGAACAGGGCCTTGAAATCAGAGCCCCGCATTTCCTCCATGTGCAGGGGGATCAGGTCGGGGCCCATCGAGTGGAGCAGCCGGATGGCCTGGTCGACCACCGTCGCCATTTCGGGGCGGTCCTGCACGTCGAGGTAGAAGAGGGAGGCCACCGCGGCGGCGGCTTCCGAACGCTCCTGGGGCTCGAGGTCGGGTACCAGCCGGCGGAGGGCGAAGAGGGCTTCGAGGACTTCGTCGGCGCCATGGGCGCGCAGCTGCCGGTAGAGGGTTTCGAGTTCGGCTCGCGCCATTGTCGGGCCTCCCATGTCAGGGGGGGGCGGTGGGTCCGCCCCGGGTTCCGGGAAATCAGCCGCAAGGGCGGATAACTTTACATTAAGTTTCTCGCCGTGGCCCGCGATGGAAGGGGGTTTTGCCGGCCTCTTGCGCACTCCGCCGTGGAATCCGTCGCCTTTCGTTCTACTTTTGCCTGACGCCGGGCCGTCTTCGCCGTACATAGTGACGAAAGGTCAGGTTCGAGGATCGCATCGGCCCTGGATGCGGCGGGAGGCCGAATGCAGGGCCGACAGGGTTCGTACGGCTCGTTTCGGGGGCTTGGAGGAAGGCTGGTGATCACCCGCTCGAGGTGCTTGTGGCTATTGCTGTGCGCGGCCGTCCTGTCGGCGGCGTCTTCCGTGTCGGCGGAGACGGCCGGTCCCCGCCTGCGGGAACCCCTGTCCCGGGTTCTCGACGAGGCCGCTCCCGGAGAATGGATACCGGTCTACTTCGTGCTGGCCGAGCAACTGACAGGCCCCGCTCTGCGGGAGCGGGTCGCCGGCGTCGCGGACCGGGACCAGCGTCGACGGATCGTGGTCGGGGCGCTCAAGGCGCACGCCGAACGGACTCAGCTCCGGTTGCGCCGTGAGTTGCAGCGGCTCGAGAGTCTGGGGCGGGCGCGACGGGTGCGTTACCTCTGGATCGGCAACATTGTCGCCGCCGACTTGAGTGCCGAGGAGATCCGCCGGCTGTCCACGCTCGACGAGATCGATCACGTGAGTTACTCGCCCAAAGTGGACGTGTCTCTCGATCAACCCCTGACGCCGGTGAGGGAAACCTCGCCGCTGGCAGCCTACCTCGCGCCGGCCGCGGGGGTCGATGAAATCGAATGCGGGGTCGACCTGATGAACGCGCCGCTGGTCTGGAACGACCTGGGGGTCACCGGTGAGGGCGCGGTGATCGCGGTGATCGATTCCGGCACCTGCTGGTATCACTCGGACATCGAGAACCAGGTCTGGGTCAATCCCGGCGAGGATCTCGACGGTGACGGTGTCGTGATGGACGCCGATGACGAGAACGGTGTCGACGACGACGGCAACGGCTATGTGGATGACCTGGTCGGATACGATATCGACCAGGGGGACAACGATCCCAACGATGACAACTCCCACGGTTCGCACACCGCGGGTACCGTGGCCGGGGACGGCACCGCGGGGACCCAGGCCGGTATGGCCCCCGACGCCCGGGTGATGATCCTCCGCGTGGGCCTGCAATTCTCGGACGAGCCCGATGTGTGGGAGGCCATGCAGTACGCGGCGGACAACGGGGCCGATGCGATTTCCATGAGTCTCGGCTGGCCCCACAACCAGAACCCGGATCGGGCCACCTGGCGCACCAACTGCGAGAACACGATCGACGCGGGCACGGCGATGGTCATCGCGGCCGGTAACGAGGGTTCGGGCAGCGAGCCGGACAACGTGCGCACGCCCGGCGACGTGCCCCGGGTGATCACCGTCGGCGCGACGGACTGCAGCGACCAGGCGGCGTCGTTCTCGAGTCGCGGTCCTGTGACCTGGGAGGACGTGCCGCCGTTCAACGACCATCCCTACCCGCCCGGGCTGATCAAGCCCGACGTTTCGGCGCCGGGCGTGAACACCAAGTCTCACAACCTCTGCAGCGGTTACTCGACCAAGTCGGGTACCTCGATGGCGACCCCCCACGTGGCGGGTACGGTGGCCCTGATGGTGGCCAACGATCCCGACCTGACGCCCGACGACATCAAGCTGTTGCTCGAAGACAGCTCGGTCGATCTCGGTGAACCGGGCAAGGACAATACCTACGGCACGGGCCGGGTGGATGCTTACGAGGCGGTCTTGCTGACAGCCAATTCCGACGGACGGATGTCGATTCGTGAGCGGGCTTCGAACTGCGCCGGAACCCTTTCGCTGGTGGTCACCGACGCCGATCTCAAGGGCGGTGGCACGCTCGACGTGGATGTCACTTCCAACACGGAGCCCACCGCGGAAGTGATCACCCTGGTCGAAACCGGACCGGCTACCGGCGTCTTCCGCGGCGAGATCCCCGTCGACGGTGGTCCGCCCCAGGCGGACGGTGCGATCCAGGTGGTCGACGGCGACGTGGTGACGGCGACCTACATCGATGCCGACAATGGCGCCGGCGGGACGAACATCCCCAAGACCGATACCGCCGATATCGATTGCAGCGAGCCTCTGATCACTGACGTGCGTGACGAGGGAGCGACCCTCACTTCGGTGAGCATCAAGTGGAGCACCGACGAGAGAAGCGACTCTCTCGTCGAGTACGGGCCGGCGATTCCACCGACTCTCGAGCAGGCTGACGGCCGCCTGGTCCAGCAGCATTCGGTGTTACTCTCTCGTCTCGACGAATGCACCGTCTACTACTACCGGGTCACCAGCGTCGATGCCCTGGGCAACCGGGCCATGGACGACAGGAACGGCCAATTCTATCATTTCGAGACGCTGGGTGATTTCGGCGAGGGACCCCAGTCCTGCCACGCGGGCAAGGTGACGATCGACCTCGATTTCTACTCCTGCGCCGATACGGTGGGTATCACCGTCACCGATCTCGACCTGAACCTGGACAGTGGGGCGGTCGACACGGTGACTGTGGAGGTGACCAGCACCACGGAGACGGTCGGCGAATGGGTTCAATTGACCGAGACGGGGAGTGATACCTCCCGCTTTACCGGTTCGATCGGTACGGCGACCGGCTCACCGGTCGCCGATGGCCGGCTCCAGTTGGCCGACGGGGACCGGATCACCGTGACCTACCTCGACGCGGACGACGGCACAGGGGCCGCGGCTGTTGCCTACGACACGGCGCGGGCCGATTGTGCCGGACCCGTGATCTCGGACCTGCGGGTGGAAGCGATCACCGACGAGCGGGCGACGGTGAGCTGGACTACCCAGGAACCGGCGGATTCCGTCGTCGAATGGGGCTTGACGCCCGAACTGGGCCGGACCACGGCGGCGGCTTCGCTGGTCACGAGTCACAGCGTCGTTCTGCACGAGTTCCAGAGCTGCGGGACGGTCTACTTCCGGGTGCGCAGCACCGACGAATTCGGCTACACCACCGTGCGGGATCGCCATGGCGCGTCCTTCGCCTTCGACCTCGGCCTGGTTCCGGGACTGTACTGGAAAGAATCCTTCGAGCAGGGAAGCGGTTCGTGGACGCTGGAGGGCGAGTGGGAGTTCGGCCCGGCCCAGGGGGCCGGCGGCTCCTCCGGCCGTCCCGACCCCGCGGAAGCCTACAACAACGCCGGTGTGCTGGGACACGATCTCAGTGGACAGGGGGCTCACCCCGGTGACTACGAACCGTCAACGGTGGAATCGGCCTACACGCCCTTTCTCGACGCTTCGAGCTGGACCCGGACCAAGCTGATCGTCTACAAGCAACTGCATGCGGGAAACGGAGACGAGGCGTCGATCTGGCTGTGGACCGACGCCGGTCGCCCGCTCTTCCGTTCCGAGGGGCTGGTGGACGATGCGGCCTGGGAGAAACTGGAGTACGACTTGGGAACTTTTGTCGATGGCCGCCCTTCCATGCGGATTCAGTTTCGGCAGTCCGCCGATGCCGGCGCGCAGTATTCCGGTTGGACCATCGACGACGTGATCCTTAAAGACGGATCCCTGCCCGATTATGGGCCCTGCGGAGGTTGCACCGGCGCACCTTCCTTCGCCGGCGCCGTTTCGGCCACCGACAACGACGCCTGTGGAGCGAGTGGTGTCACCGTCTCGTGGAACGCCGCTGTTTCCTGGGGCACCGGTGGAGGCGGGACCTACGCCGTCTACCGCGCCGAGCAACCGGATTTCGCCCCCGGTCCGACGAACCTGGTCGCCTCCGGCATCACGACTCTATCCTACGATGACACGTCGGCGCCCACCGACCGGCAGCTTTTTTATGTCGTGCGAGCGGAGAACGACGAGACCTGTTCGACGGGGCCGGCGGGCGGCGGTGTGATGGACGACAACAACGTTCATGTCGCCGTGCAGGAGACCACCAGCCGAGAGCTCCCGGCAGAGGTCGTCGGCCTGGGGGCCACTCTCTACGGGCACGTGCATCTGCGCCTCGAGTGGCATGCTGTCGCCGAGGCCAGCGTCTACCGCGTCTATCGCTCCGAATCGCCCCAGCCGGCGTCTTTCGTGCTGCTCGGGGAGAGCGAGGGGCTCTTCTACGATGACGAGAACGTGGGGAGTGACGGCAAGACCTACTATTACCTGGTTCGTGCCGCCAACGCCTGCGGCGACGAGGGCCCGTAAGCAGGCCATCGGGCAGGTCCGGTTGGAGGCGAGGCTCCGGCTCCCATCCGCTGCCCGCCGGGGGGGGGGCGCCGAGGCCGCCAGGCGCGGCGGGCGGCGAGGATCGCTCGCCCGCGGCCCGGAGGAGAGGGGTAAGCGGGGCGTGCCGGCGCGAGTACCCGCCGCGCCGGCCCTGGGGAGGGGCGGAAGTCACTCTTCCGCCTGCCTCCCCCGCGCCCCCGGTAGGTCCGGAGACGCTTGGTCTTGCGCGGGCTTTGGGCTCAGCAGGCCGGCGCGGCTTCCGGGCTGACGGCGGGTTCACGCATTTCCGTCGCCGGAACCTTGGCGGGGGTGTCTTTGCCGGTGCCGTTGCCGTTGTCGTCGCTGGTCCGGGCAAGGGTCATCATCTCCCCGGGTTCGAGGATCAGGATCGACCGCCCGTCGCCCAGGATGGATGCGCCGGCCAGCCCGGGAATCGCGGTGAGGTAGTCCGCCAGGGGTTTGACCACGATCTCTTCTTTGCGCTGGATACGATCCACGATCACGCCCAGCCGGTTGCCGCCCAGCTTGAGGATCAGCAGGGTCAACTCTTCCTGCTCCAGGTCGTGCCGCCGCTGGATCCCGAGAAGTTCCGCCAGGTCGGCCACACTGACGACCTCTTCGCGAAGGGTGATGGCCTTTTTCTTCATCAGCGATTTGACCGCGTCGACCCGTACCTTGACGGTTTCAGCGACCGCGTCCAACGGCATGGCGAACGTTTGCCCGTCGACTTCCACGAGCAGTGCGTCCACCAGGGCGAGGGTCAGCGGAACCTCCAGCCGGACGATAGTGCCTTGGCCCTGCTCGGAGCTGACATGCACGTTGCCTTTGAGCTTTTTGAGGTTGGTCAAGACCACGTCCATGCCAACACCGCGCCCGGAGATGTCGGTGATGTTCTTGGCGGTCGAGAAGCCCGGCTTGAAAATAAAGCCGCAGATATCCTCGTGGCTCAGGTTCTGAGCCTGTTCGCGGCTGACGAGGCCCTTCTCGATCGCTTTTTCCAGCACGGCCTCCGTGTTGATCCCGCGCCCGTCGTCGACGATTTCGATGATGATGAAGTTGCCTTCATGAGCGGCCCGCAAAATCACCGTGCCGACTTCCGGTTTGCCGGCGCGCAGCCGTTCCTCGGGAGGCTCCATGCCGTGGTCGATGCTGTTGCGGATGATGTGAACGAGAGGGTCACCGAGTTCCTCGGCGATGCCCTTGTCGATTTCGGTTTCCTCGCCTTGCAGAATGATCTGGGCCCGTTTGCCGCTCTTCTTGCTCAAATCCCGGATCATTCGTGGGAACTTCTGGAACACGGTGCGGATCGGCACCATGCGCATCTCCATCACCGTGCGTTGCATCTCCTCGGAGATACGGGCCACGGCCAGAGACGCCGCACGGAGGTCTTTGAGCGCGTCGCCCCTTTCCCCGTCGCCGAGTTCGAGTCGCCGCTCGATGTGGCCGAAGGCGTTGCGGGCCACGATCAGCTCACCGACCAGGTTCATGAAGGTGTCGAGCAGTTCCTGGTTGACGCGCATGGTTTTCGGAGCGCTCTCCGTTACCCTTGGGCTGCTCGGCTTCGTCTGTTTCGCCGAAGCCTTGCCGGCTTCTTCTTTCGCGCCGCCTGTGTTGGATCCACTGTGGTTGCTGCCTACCGCACTGGGCTCCTCACTGGGCTCCTCCGGCTTGCCCGCCAGGATATCTGCCAATCTTTTCTCGAGATCGGCGACCCGGTCGGCCAGTTGTTGGGAAACCGTGTTGTCGAAAGGAACTTTCCCGCTGCGAATCGCGGCGATTTGATCCTCCAGGTTTCCGGCTGCGCCTTCGAGTTGCTGGAAATCCATGTAGCGCGCGCTGTTTTTCAGCGATCTGGCGGCCCGCTCCATGATTTCAAGCGTGCTTTTTCTTTTCGCCTCGTCCGTCAGTCGGGGCAGGCATTCTTTGAGGTTATCCCGGTGCTGTTCGACGGCCTTGGCAAAGGTGGCCATGGGCCCGCTTTCGGGAACCTGGGAAGATGTCGGGGCGCCGTTTTCCTGCCGGGCGGCGTCCGCCTTCGTAGTGGCGATTCTGCGAGAGATGCGCTCGGCGACATCCTTGGCTTTCTCGTTGGGTACGGCGGGGTCAGCGACCATTTTCCGGAGAAGATCAAGCGCTTCGAAAAGCAGGTCGAGTTCGTCTTCCTCGATCCGCATCGCAGATTCCTGCCGCCGAAGCACTTCGAGCAGGCTTTCCGAGGCATGAGCCAGGTGACTGATCGTGTCCAGCCCGAGGTAGGCGGCGGTACCCTTGATCGAATGCATGTCTCGGAAAAGCGAGTTTACCGCCTCCCGGTCGTCCGGGACTTCGGAAAGTCGAACGAGCCCTTTTTCACAGGAATCGAGGTGCTCCTCGGCTTCGATCCTGAACTCCTGCAGAATCTCCGGTGTGATATTGTAACCGCCGGGTTCGCCCTGGGCGGCCTCTTCGGTCCCGGCGTCCTCCGCGCTCTGGGCGGCCTCTTCGGTCCCGGGGTCCTCTGCGCTCTGGGCGGCCTCTACGCTCCGGGTTTCCTCTGTGCCTCCGGGGAGGTTGGTATTTTCGGGCGTTTCGCCGCTTGCTTCGCTGGAGCTCATGCTGGATGCCTCGGTCGAAGGGGCCTGGTCCGGCCCAAGAAGATGCGATAGGGCTTCGTGAATCGCGGAGAGCTGGTCATCGTCCGTGGAAGAACCGCTCTGACCGGGGTTGGCCAGCCCTTCCTTGGCGTCGCTTACCAGTTGCCGGAGTATGTCGCAACCCTGGAAGAGGACGTCCATGATGGCGGTCGAAACCGCCCTTTCCCCCTTACGGAGCTGATCGAGCAGGGTTTCCAGGCGATGGCTGAGGCTGTTGATATCAGACAGGTCGAGGAAGCCTGAACTGCCCTTGATCGAATGGATCGCACGAAAGATGCCGTCCAAAAGTTCGCTGTTTTCCGGATCTTTCTCGTATTCCATCAACTTTTGATCTATGCCGTCGAGGTGCTCGAGAGATTCGGCGATGAACTCGACGACAATTTCCTCGTCCAACTCGAATCGATCGTCTGTCATATTTGCCTCCGCGTGCCCGAACGCCGGTCAAGGGCGAAAGAGTCAGATTCAGCTCGCCGTCACGCCAAGCAGCATTTTGGAGTTCTCGATCAGCGCTTCGGGTTCGGCGGGCTTGGTGATATAGACGTTGGCCCCCGCCTCGGCGCCTTTCATCTTGTCCTCGGCCTCTTCTTCGGTCGATACGATGATGATCGGAATCGTTTCCTTGCCGGGAATCTTGCGGATCTGACGCGTCAGTTCGTAACCATCCATGCGGGGCATGTTGATGTCCGTGACGACGAGATCGAAATCTTCCTGGTTGAGAATCTCGAGGGCGAGAAAACCGTTTTCGGCTACGGCGCAGTCGAAGCCGGCCTTTTCAAAGATGAACGAATGAAGGTTCAGAACAATGTGGGAATCGTCTACGATCAGGATCCTGGGCATGGTTTTCAGTCTCTCTTTGAGTGGAGTGAGCCGGCCTGGGGCTTTCTGTAGAAGACTTGATCGCCGAGTTTCGTCAGTTGAAAGGCGGCCGTGATGCGGCCGACGGATTCTGAAGCTCCAAGAAAGAGGAAACCTCCCGGTTTGAGGGCGTCGTAAAACGAGTTGACGACTTTCTTGCGGGATAGCTCATTGAAGTAGATGAGAACATTGCGGCAAAAGATAAAATCAAAGCCGCGTTGTTTGCGCATGGCCCTGCGATCAATGAGGTTCACCAGGTCGAAATGGACCGGTTCCGCGGTGTGTGGCAGAACCTGCCATGAGGTACCCTGGTTGGAGAAGTATTTCTTGCGATAGACGAGCGGGGTGTCCTTCATCGACCGGCGGCCGTATTCGCCTTTTTTCGCGATCCTCAAGACCTGTCGATCGATGTCGGTCGCGAGAATGGAGACGTCCCAGCGCTCATAGTCTTCAATCATCTCCTGGGCGATGATCGAGAGCGTATAGGGCTCCTCACCGGTGGAGCAGGCCGCTGACCATATTTTGAGAGTGGAGTCACCGACCTTTTTTTTCTCTTCAAGAAGCAACGGCAAAGCTCGCTCCCCGAATCCCTGGAGCTGGGGGAAGTCCCGGAAAAAGTAAGTCTCGTTGACGGTCAACTCCTCAATCAGATTCTGCAGTTCTCCGCCTGGATCTTCGAGGAGCAGGCTTCGGTAATAGCGGCGGAAGGTTCTATGGCCGGAGGCCTCCATGCGGCGCTCGATGCGCGCCTTCATGGCGTAGTCTTTCTTCGTTTCGTAAAGAATTCCCGTTTCCTTGTAGATCAGCTCCCGGATCTGGTCCAGCTGAACCTGGGTGATTTCGGAAAGCATGGCGCGGCTTGCCCTTTCGGACGTCGGTGTCAGCGATCGTGTGGCGGTCATGGCGTCACCAGGCTCCTGGCTTCCTGGAGGGCGAAAACGGCCTGGGGTTCGAGCGTCGTCTCGTCGATCTGTTCGAGGGCCTCGCGGGCCTTGTCGGACCCGATCGTCGTCAGCGCGAGGAAGATGGTGCCGTCCATCCAGGGGTGGCGGCCGATATGGCTGGTCAGGGCCTCGACGGCGTCGTCCCCCCCGACTCGCCCGAGGGCTTCACAGGCCGCGGTTGCCACATTGATGTGAGGATCGTCGAGAGCTTGCAGCAGTGTGGCGAAAGCCTTGGACTCTTTCGTCTGATCGATCTTGCCCAGGGTATCGACCGCGATTTTGCGCAGGTCATGAGAATCGGTCGAGGAGAGATAGAGGTCCGCAGCCGGGGCGATGGCGTCCACACGAAGGTTCTCGAAAACCTCCAGCGCGCTGTTGCGGACGGGAGCCTCGGGATGATCCAGGAGTGGCGCGACTCGCCGGGCGACGGTTTCGCCGCCGATGGCGATCAGGGCCTGTACCGCGGCTTCGCGAACGGCCACGGCGGAGTCGGTGAGTGCGGCGACCAGGGGGTCGATGGCCTCGGGATTATGGAGATCGCCCAGGTCCTCGGCCGCGAAACGCCTGGTTTCCTCGTCCGGATCGGAAAGCTGTTGGAGCAACTCTTCAAAGGTAGGTTCGGTCATGATGCGTCTCCCTTGGCGGAGGCGTATGCGTGGGAATCGTGGAGTTTTACTCGCGCCGGGAGGAGATCTTTCTGCCGGCGGTGGCCGGGCGAGTGGAGTTTCCCGGCGGGGGAAAGGGCCGTATGTGAAGGATTTCCAATGCTGGACAATCCGGGGCGCTCGCTCGGTGACAGCGGGCCGAATGGCGTGGAACGATGGCGCACGCGCAGGGCGGCGGACGCGGCCTGGGTGTTCATGCCGAGACCCTCGCACCGGCGCCGACAAGGGCCACGATTTTTTCCGCGATTTCGTAGGAGGGCAGGACGAACTCGGCTCCTCCCCGTGCGATGGCTTCCCGGGGCATGCCGAAGACGATGGAAGTCTCTTCGGATTCGGCGATCGTGCGTCCACCGGCCTTCCGAATGGCTGCCATGGCATCGGCGCCGTCCGCACCCATCCCGGTCAGGAGGACCGCGACGATGTTTGGGCCCCCGTAGAGCTGTAGAATGGAATGCATGGTGACGTCCACCGAGGGCCTGTGTAGTGTGTCGGCAGGTTCCGGGGAAAGGCGCACCAGGGCTCCCTTGCGATGGCCCCCACGACGGGCGAGAAGCATGTGCGAATCGCCGGGTGCGAGGTAGCCGTGATTGTCCTCGACCACATCGTGGGCCTCGGCCTGCTTGAATGGGAAGGCACAGTGCCTGTCGAGGCGTTCGGCGAAAGAGGGGGTGAAGGAAGCGGGCATGTGTTGAATGATGACCACGGGAGCGCCCAGGTCGGCAGGGAGGAGCGGCAGGATGTCGAGGATGGTGTTCGGGCCGCCGGTGGACTGGCCGATGACCACGATCCTGCCGTTTGCGGAGGGACGCGCGGCGGTACGGGTCGCGCGCTTGGTCGCCGTGGCCGGGCGGCGGACCCGGTGGTGGGAGAGGCGCTTCTTGTTGGCGCTGGCTGCGGCCTTGATCTTGTTGATGATTTCGTCAGATGAGCGACGGATATCACGGGAGATGGTGCCGCCGGGCTTGCCGACGAAATCGACAGCTCCCAGTTCGAGGGCCTCGTAAGAGGTCAAGGCGCCTTCCTGGGTCAGGGAACTGATCATCACGACGGGCCGGGGAGAGTCCATCATGATGTTTTGCAGAGCGGTCAACCCGTCCATCACAGGCATGTTGATATCGAGGGCGACCACGTCCGGGTCCAATTTGCGGGTTTTCTCAACGGCGTCCTGGCCGTTGCGCGCTGCGGCAAGAACTTCGATTTGGGGATCGCTCTCGAGAATCCGGGTCAACTCTCGGCGCATCAGCGCGGAGTCGTCGGCGATCAGAACGCGGATCTTTCCCATCACTTGCGGATTTCCTTTCCCATGAATACCGGCTAGGCCGGCTGGTTTTCCACCTGCTGGTCCGGCACGAGGTCGCGATGCGGTTTGGCCGGGCTCTGAACCTGCCCGTTGCGGCCCGAAGGGGACTCGCCGTGCCCGGTGACTTCTTCAGTATTCGGCCCGTCGGAGGCCTCCGGGACCGCAGGCTCGCCGGATCCGGGCAGGGCTTGGATTTCCGCGCGCTGCAGCAGGTCCTCGGTTTTCAACAGCAGCACGGTGCGGTTTCCGTTGTCCAGCTTGCCCACGCCGGAGACGTAGCGACTGGCGACGTTCTCCGTGAGTATTTGTGGAGTCGGTTCGATGTCTTTTTCCGGGATACGCAGGACTTCGCTCACCGCGTCCACGATGAGGCCGGTGGTCTTTCCGTCGAGTTCGACGACCAGGATTCGGCTCTGTTCGGAGTGTTCGAGATCTTCGTGGCCGAATCTCTTGCGGAGGTTGATCACCGGCAGGATATTGCCACGGAGATTGACGATACCGGAGACGAACGATGGAGCGCCGGGCACCGCCGTTATGGTTTCGACACGGACGATCTCCCGCACTTGCATGATACCGATACCGAACTCCTCATCACCAATGCGGAAGCAGACGAGGTGCCGGACGTCCTCCGTATCCTGTCTTGCGGTCATGTGCGCTTCTCCTGCGGTGGCTTGCCGATTGCCCGTGGCCTGACTGATGCTGGTCTGCTCCTCGGCGGAAAGCAGGCCCGCGAGGTCGAGTAAGAGCAGCAGACGGTCCCCGGTTCGGAGTTTTCCGACGCCCTGCAGGTAAGCCGCCTGCTCGGCGTGGGTAATATCGGGGACCGGCGCGACCTCGCGTTCGGGCAGGCGCAGTACCTGGGACACCGAGTCGGTCAACAAGCCGGTGGTCATGTTGTTGATATCGGCGACGACAATGCGCCGGGCGTCGGATTCGGGCGTGGACTCCCGCTCTGCCGGGTCGTGGCATGGTTGGGGGAGTCCAAATCGTTTGCGAAGATCGATGACCGGCAAGAGCTCGTTACGGAGAGGCATGATGCCAACGACGAAAGATGGAGCCTTGGGTATGCGCACGATGTTGCCGGGGCGCACGATCTCCCGGACATCCGTAATGTTGACCGCAAACTCCTCGTCGGCCAGTCTGAACGTGACGAGCAACCTTTCGTCCTCGATTCGGGTTTCGGTTTCGGTGACCTGGGAGGAGGACGAAGGAGGGTTCATATCCTTCGGCTGCTCGGCAACGGGGGGAAGAAGCTGGTCCTGGGAGAGGATCATGATCACCCGCCTGCCGCCCTCGATCTTGGCCAGGCCGAGGAGGGCGCTGCCGCCGGGCGTGGAAAGGTTCGGCGGCGGGGGGGCGATGTGTTCCCGGGGGACTTGGAGGACCTCGTTTACGCGATCGACGATCATCCCGGTCTGTCCGCCCTGGTGACGCACCACGATGACTCTCGAATCATCGCAATAGGTCGTATCGGCGAGGCCCAGGGATCTCCTGAGGTCGATCAGAGGGAGGATGCTTCCGCGCAGGTTGATGATGCCTTCGACGGAAGTGGAAGCGCCGGGCACCGGGGTCACATCCGGCAGTCGGACGATTTCCTGGACAGCATGGATGGGGAAGGAAAATTCCTCGCCGTCCATGGTGAAACTGACCAACTGGTTGACGCTGTCGGGCAGGATCTCGGTTGGCTCCACTGTTCGGCCTCCGTGGGTATGCTCAGTTCTGGAGCTCGTCGGCCATGGCCGAGATGTCTTCGATGGCCTGCGCCAACTCCTGCATGCTGCGCTGCTGCTGTGTGGCGAGAGTAGCCGCCTCGTTGCTTGAAGCGGACGACTCCTGCGCGGCGGCGGCTATCTGGTCGATGCCAGTCCGTGCCTGCTCGACTGCGGATGCGGCGGCTTGGGTGTTGTCGCGAATGGCGGCGGTGCCGTCGTACACCACGCCGATGTCGGTTTCCACATGTTCCAGACTCCGGATGGCGTGCTTGGCGGCTTCGACATCCTGGTCGGCGGCGGCGCCGAGCTGGAGCACGTCACGGGAGACGGTCTGAACCTGGTCCTGGATGTTGCGAACGAGGTCTTTGATTTTTTCGGCGTTGGCGTCGGAGTCCGTGGCCAGGGAGCGGATATCGGATGCGACAACGGCGAATCCTTTGCCGTACTCGCCGGCCCTGGCCGCCTCCACCGCGCCGTTGACAGCGAGCATGTTGGTTTGCATGGCCACGTTGGTGATGGCATCCACGATCTTGTCGATCTGGCGGACTCGGACTTCGAGGGCACTGATGTTCTCGGCGGAGACCTTGGCGGATTTGGCGCTCTCGGATAGATTCGCGACCAGCTCGTCCACGCTCCTCCGGTTGTTACGGATCAGCTCCCGCTGCTCCTTGACCGATTCGAGGGCGGCTTCGACGCTGGAGGCGATGTTCTGCATGTTGCTGGTGATCTGCTTGATGGCGGCGGAGGATTCTTCTGTTGCGGCGCTTTGGGCTTCGGCGCCCTTGGAGATTTGCTGGATGGCGGTCGCGATCTGCTGAGAGGCGGCGCTCATCTCCGCGATGGTGGCCGACAACTCCTCGGAGGCCGCGGCCAATTGCTCCGCGCTCTTGTCCATGTCGGTGGACGACCGCAACGATTCAGCCATTTGGGCCAGTTCATCGGTCGTGCTTTCGATGTCGCGCAGGGCCTTGGTCTGCTCGTTGACCGCGGCGGAGGCTTCCTCGGAAGCGGCGGCCGATTCTTCCGCCGCCGAAGCGATCTGGTCGGTACCCTTTGAAAACTGGGTGATCGCGGCCTGGATCTCGGTCGTGAGGTCGTTGATCTGCAGGGAGATCTGGGTGACCTTCTCCATGTCCGATTCGACCTCGGTCAGCTGAGCGGTGATCTCGTCGCCCTTGGTGGCCAACTCCTGGCCCTTCGCAGCGCTGGTCTTGATTTCCCCGGCGACTTTCTGAACGTCGTCCTGAATCGACTGGACGAGCTCTCGAATTTCCCTGGCGGATTTTTCGGCGCCTTCGGCGAGGTTGCGGACTTCGTCGGCAACGACGGCGAATCCGCGGCCGTGTTCCCCGGCCCGGGCGGCTTCGATGGCGGCATTCAGGGCGAGAAGGTTGGTTTGGTCGGCGATCCCGGCGACGGTCTTGACCACCATGCCGATCTCGGCGGCTTGCTTTTCGAGTTCGGCGATGAGTTCAGCGGATTGCAGGTTGTTGGCGGCAGCGACCTTGGCGTTCTCGACCAGCGCGTTGAGGTCACGGGAGGTCTGGCGGATGCGTTCCTGCAGCTTGAGGATCTGCTCCGTATTCTCCTTGGTGGACGAGGCGCTGTTTTCGGCGACGCGGGCGAGTTCACGTGCGGCCGCGGCGCTCTGCTCGGCGGAGGCACTGGCTTCGGTGGCGGCGGCGGCGATTTGTTCCATGGCGCCGTTGAGCTCGTCGGCCGTCGCATTGGCGCTGGGGACGGAGCTCGCCATCTCCTCCACCGCCGCGGCGATCCGCTCCGCGGCCTGTTGTCGCTTTGCGGCTGTACGACTGGCGGCGCGTTGGGCCGCTCGCTGCTTGGCCAGACGCCTCTTGGTCTCGAGGTCGGCGTTGGAGGGGGCAGTCTCGGGTGCGCTTTCGACAGAGGGTGGCATTGCCATGGTCTTCATATTGTGCTTCTCCAGCTCGGGTTGTGGATTACGACGGTGAGTGCTAAGGGAGCGGTCTTGGAGGTGAAAGGACCTCCGGTGGCTGGGAGAGGGGGGACGGGCGGAGCGAGAAAGCGCCCGGGGGGTGGGCCGGGGTTCGGTTCGACGGGCTCTGGTTGGGTGTCGGGCGTTTTGTCATTTCCGTCTGCAAGCCTCCTGCAAGGTTCACGTTAGGGTCGTGAAAGGGGCGAGGCAAGGGGAAACTCAAAAAGCAGGGTCTGGGCCAGCAAGGTATTAAAAAAAAGTGGGTTGTGGATGTTCGAGGCGGGGCGGACGCTGGCCGCGGTCGGTTGTAGGCGCGGTCGGTCGCTGAGGGCCGGGCCGGCATCGGCGTTCGCTCCCCAGGGTCCGGCAACCGATTTTCCGCACCAGGTATGGGGTGCGAGGCCAAGGGAGGCTGGAGCCTGTCCGAACGGCCTGCGGTGGGCCTCATCGACAGCCGTATTCGCCGGGTGCCGGGGGGTGGGAACCGGGTTGAAGGCCTTCGGAGAGCCTGTTGGCAACCGACCGGAAAGGAGTTCCCCGCCTCGATTGCGATCCAGAGGCCGGCCGGGGCCGCGAGCGGGGCAATTCCCGGTGCTTGGCGGCCTATGGCCGCGATCGGCGAAGAGGGCAGCCTGGCTGCTCTCGTTCCTTCCCGGCGGGGGGGCGGCGTGTAACGCGCCCAGGGAACGTCGTGGAGTGTACTTTTCAGGAGGGGCCGATCGATGGGTAAAAAAGTGCTTAACGAAGGCCCCGGCGGGACCTAGAATGAGCCAGGGCACCCTCGCGATCGTGCTGCCGAGGGGAGTCCCCGCGGAGGAGCCTGTGAGCAAAAAGAACAAGAGCCATCACAAGCCGGGCCCCGATTCCCTGACGGCGGTGTTGGACGACCATCCGCCCCGGACCGTCGATCGCCCCAAGCTCAAGCGCAAGTTCTACGAGAAGGAGCTGGCCAAACTCCAGGTGGAACTGGTCAAGCTGCAGGAATGGGTCAAGGCCGAGGGGAAGAAGATCGTGGTGATCTTCGAGGGACGCGATGCAGCGGGTAAGGGCGGCGTGATCAAGCGAATCACCCAGCGCCTGAATCCGAGGATTTGTCGCGTCGTGGCTCTCGGTACGCCGACCGAGCGGGAAAAGACCCAGTGGTATTTCCAGCGTTACGTGCCTCATTTGCCCGGCGGGGGTGAAATCGTTCTCTTCGATCGCAGCTGGTACAACCGGGCGGGCGTCGAGCGAGTGATGGGCTTCTGCGACGAACAGCAGTACCGCGAATTTTTGCGCTCCTGCCCGGAGTTCGAGCGGATGATCGTTCGTTCCGGCACGACCTTGATCAAGTACTGGTTCTCCGTCAGCCAGGAGGAGCAGGAACGTCGTTTCCAGGCCCGGGCCCGGGATCCGCTCAAGCGCTGGAAGCTGAGCCCGATGGACCTCGAATCGCGGGCCCGATGGATCGAGTACTCCAAGGCCAAGGACGAGATGTTCGCCTATACCGACATCAAGCAGGCGCCCTGGTACGTGGTCGACGCGGACGACAAGAAGCGGGCGCGGCTCAATTGCATCCACCACCTGCTGAGCCTGATCCCCTACGTGGATACGACGCCCAAGGTGATCAAGCTTCCCGAGCGGCCCAAGCAGACCGGCTATGTGAGGCCACCGATCAGCGACCAGACCTTCGTGCCCGAGGTGTACTGAAGATCAGAGAAGCGCGCTGAAAGAGCCGGCCCCGGACAAGGGGCCGGCGCGCGGCGGCCTCAGGCGCTTTGGGCCATTTTCTCGGTGATGGTGGGGAGCAGGGCCCCCAGGTCCAGCAGCAGAACGACTGAGCCGTCCCTCTCACGCCGCGCGGCGCCCGCGAAAACATCCTCGTCCAATCCACCGAGCATGTTCGGCAGTTCCTCGATGGTCTTCGCGGCCAGGTGTTCGACACCATCGACCGTATCGATGGAGATGGCAAACTCGACGTCGTCGTGTTCGAGGACGATGGCTATTTCCCTCGTCGTTTCCCTGAGCATGGTGCGGGTTCGTTCGAAGAGCCGGATCATCTCGTCGAGCAGGCCATGGCGTGCGTTGTTGATCGTCTTGAGCGCAGCTTCGTTGTCGTTGCGTGTGATCAAGTGGCCGACCTCGATCGCGATCGCATGGATTCCCTGGTGCGGTTCGGAGAATCGGCCCAGGAGTTGCTGAAGCAGCGGGTTGTTGGTGTGGAAGCCGGCAAGCCAGCGGCCGAACTTGCACTTGGTGGGATCGGTGGCCAGGCGGAATTCCCGGCCCTCCCGGACCGATGCCTCCAATTCTTCGAGCCAGTTGAGGTGATCTTTTTGGCGCTCACCGAGAAGTTGGACCAGGTCGTTGAGTTCCTCTTCGAGGGGGCGCATGCCGAGCTTGACCCGCAGGTCGACCACGGGAATCAACCGCCCCCTGAGATTGAATGCGCCCCTGACCCATGGGGGAGTTCGGGGAACCGGCGTCACCGGGGGCATGGCGATCATCTCGCGCACAGAGAAGGCCGGAAGAGCCAGGCTCCGGTCGCCGATGTGGAAGATGGTCGCGGGGCTATCACCGCCAAAGAGCGAATTGTTGGTGGACATGACATCCCCCTCTTCGGAGTCGGGCTCCAGAGGGAGATCTAGGGCGCGCGCCGCCGGGAATCCAGTCCGGGCGCCACGGCCCCTGTCGCGGGGTCGGGGCGCCCGTGGAGATCAGTCGGCGGTGGGCAGGTCGGGGTCGGCGGCCTCCTCGCCGCGGGCGAAGCGATCCTTGGCAGAGCCATAGACGTGGCGCACCTTCTCGCCGGCGTCCTCGGCCAGGGAACGCACCTTCTCGCCCGTGTCGGCCGCCAGGGTCTGGACCTTCTCCCGCGTCTTCTGGGCTGCGCCCTCGGTCCAGCGGTAGAGATCTTCCCGGGTTTCCTTACCGGTCTTCGGAGCCGTGAGCAGGGCTACGGCGGCACCGACGAGGCCGCCGAAGATGAAGGCTCCAAGAACTGCCAGTCCGGAATCGCTCTGGTTGGACATTGCCTGCTGCTCCTTATGACTTCGCGTGTTGAGAAACCTGCGGATCCATGGGCATCCAGCCTCGGCTGCGAGGTCCACGGACAACCTCTCCGAAAGTATGGACCCCAACGCTGCGCCGGCCAAATCGCCGTGGGAGCCGCTCCCGATCCGGCCGGAGCGGGAGGGGGGCGAAAGATCGCTGCCGTGCCGGCTCCCAGCGCTTACAATCCCTGACCATGCGTACGCGACCTCTCGTCCCCAGCCGATTCTTTCCCTTCCGCCCGTGGTTGTCGGCCGTCGCGCTGATGGTCGGAAGCATCCTTTCCGCGCTGGGCGCCGCCGGGCCCATGCGGGTCATGCCTGCGGAGGGTGGAGAGATGGCGGCGGTGGTGCTCTGGCCCGCGGAGGGGGCTGCACAGGCGCCGGCCTACCTCGCGGCGCGGGCCCTGGTCGAGGGCACCGGCCGGGAAGACGAAACTCCCCTGACGCTGGCCCTGCCGGGATACGTGGCGGTGGGCTACCGCCTGCCGTCGGGGCGGGTTCAGCGCCTGGCCGCGTTGCTCCGGCCCCTGCTCAGACCCCGGCTCCCCTCCCGGAAAGCCATGGACAGCGCCCGCCGGACCCTCGAGACCCGCGCCCGGGCCGCGCGTGGGGAGCCGGGCGGCCAGGCCCGGCGGATGGCCCTGCTGGCCCTGCTGGGCTCCGGCGCGGCGGCCGAGAGCCTGGAAGCCCAGCCGGGGCTGTGGGCCGAGATCGCCACCGACGAAGTGAAGCGGATGCTCGACGAGTTCTCCCTCCGGCCGCTGCCGGTGCTCTTCGCCGGGCCGCCGGCCGGGGCCCCCCGCCTGGCGGCGGAACTCGAGACCCGGGTGGAGCGGGATTTCGCGTCCTTGCGCTTCGAACTTCCGGAGGTGCCGGCGACGGTCCAGCGCCTGCGGGTGCAGGACCTCGAGGCTCCCGCCGGCACCCTGGCCCTGGTTCACGGTCTGCGTTTCGATCGCCGGGTGGCCGAGCGCCATGGCGCAGCCCTGGAACTGCTCGCCGAGTCCCTGGCCGAGGGTGAAGGTTCCCTTGCCCAGCGCCTGAGAGTCGCCCTCGGCCCGGAAGCCGTGGCTTCTGTGGAAGTGGTCGCGGCGGCCGACGGCGGCGGTGTCCTGTTGCTCGGTGCCGAGGTGCGGCCCGGGCAGGGGGCGGCCGCCTGGAAAGTGCTGATGGCGGCCTTGGACTCGGCTGCCCGGCAATCATTCCGTCGGGATGCCGTGTTGCGCGCTCGGCGACGGTTGGACGGGGCGGCGGACCGCCGGCGCTCGGAGCCGGAGCGCTTGCTGGTCGACGAGTTGCTGACGGCTTCCGCCTGGCGCTGGCCCCCGGCGGACCGATGGAAGAGGCCCATGGATTCGAGCCGGCTCAAGCCGGTCGCCGCCGATCTGCTGGCCAGCGCCGCCCGGGTGGCGGTGGAGGCCGGCGCTCCGGCGGCTGTTTCCGTGGAACTGGCGGGTTTCCCCGAGCCGCGGCTCGTCGCTCCTCTCGATCACTGCGGCCGGGACCTGCCGCGCCCCTGCCGGGTGAAGGAGGAGCAGAGGCGGGAGCGTGCCCGGCAACGGGCGCTGGAACTCCTGCGGGCGCTGGGTGGCGACGGGGCACGGCCGGTTCCCGTGGCCTACGTGGCCCGCTACTCCGTCGAGGAGATGACGCCGGCGGGACCCGTGATCTCCGAGATGCAGGTGGAGGCGGGCCCCGAGCGGGCCCGGGCGAGCTGGCGCGCGGGGGAGCGGAAGCTGGAGATCGACTCGTCCCCGGGGAGCGATCGGCTGGTCACGGGTGAGCAGCAGGAGTCCGAAGTCGGCGCGGTGGGGCTCGACCAGCTCGAGCAATGGGCGTTTCGCGAGCCGGCGGTCCTGGCCGGGGCGGTGGTCTCCGGGCTGCTTCCCGCGGAGGTGCCGGAGGGCGAGGTCGCAGGCGCCGCGCCCCGTCCTTTTCTGCGGGTCGAACTGGCCCAGGGGTCGGTGATCGAAGTCGTGGTGCAGGAGGGCGGCACGCGGCCGGAGGCCCTGCGGGTCTGGTGGCCGGGTCGTGCCGCGGACGCCGAGCCCGACGAGGAACTCGTTTTCGAGAGCTGGCGCCGGGCCGGGGGGCTCGACGTGGCGAGCCGGATCATCGTGCGGGGGCGCTTGGGGCGCCGGCAATACACCCTGCGGGAGTGGTCCTGGTCACGGCCCCTGCCGCGGGTGGGGGAATTGCCCGAAAACCGTTTGGACATAGAATGAGCCCAGCGAAGACGAAAACCACCTGGTGGTCGAGTTAGGCGTATCCGGCGGCGGGACGGTAACCCCGCCCGCTCCCACGAAGGCGCATCTTCCATGACTTCAACGAGCCCCTCCGAAGGTGGTACGCGGCGGCAGCAGGTCGAGGCGGTCATCGTTCGCCTGGCCGGAGACTCCGGCGACGGCATCCAGCTCACCGGCAGCCGTATGAGCGAGACCTCCGCCCTGGCGGGCAACGATGTGGCGACCCTTCCCGACTATCCGGCCGAGATTCGCGCCCCTGCGGGCACCCTGCCCGGTGTCTCCGGCTTCCAGCTTCAGTTCGCCTCCAAGTCGGTGCTGACCCCCGGTGACGAAGCCGACGTGCTGGTGGCCTTCAATCCGGCGGCCTTGCGGATGCATCTCTCGGGCCTCAAGAAGGGGGGCATCCTGATCGTCAACTCGGATGCCTTCGATGGAAACAACCTGCGCAAGGCGGGCTACCAGAGCTCGCCTCTGGAAGGGCACGAGCTGGAAGGTTACCGGGTCTATCCCGTGGGGATCACCAGCATCACCCGGCAGGCCCTGGCAGAGACGGAATTGAGCGTGCGGGAGCGGGATCGCTGCAAGAACTTCTTCGCCCTGGGCATGCTCTACTGGCTCTACAGCCGGCCACTCGGGCCCACCCTGGAATGGTTGCGCCGCAAGTTCGCATCCAGTCCATCGCTGGCGGAGGCCAACGAGAAGGTGTTGCGAGCCGGCTACAACTACGCCGAGACCGCCCGCATTTTCCAGACCGTCTACGAGGTGGCCCACGCGCCGCTGCCGGCAGGGCTCTACCGCAACCTGGACGGCAACGAGGCCATCGCCCTGGCGCTGGCCTCGGTGGCGCACCAATCCGGCTTGCAGGTTTTCCTGGGCAGCTATCCCATCACTCCGGCATCCACCGTGCTGCACCGCGCCGGGCGCCTCAAGGCCCACGGCGTGGTCACCTTCCAGGCCGAGGACGAGATGGCCGCCGTGGGGGCGGCCCTGGGCGCTTCCTTCGCCGGGGCGTTGGGGGTGACCAGCACCAGCGGGCCGGGGCTGGCGCTCAAGGGCGAGATGCTGGGCCTGGCGGTGATGATGGAATTGCCGTTGTTGGTGATCTGCGTCCAGCGGGGTGGGCCTTCCACCGGGCTGCCCACCAAGACCGAGCAGGCGGACCTGGACATCGCTCTCCACGGCCGCCACGGCGAGTCGCCCCTGCCGGTGCTTGCCGCGGCTTCTCCGGGAGACTGTTTCCACATGGTCTTCGAGGCCGCCCGGTTGGCGATTCGCCACATGACGCCGGTCATTCTGCTCTCCGACGGCTACATCGCCAACGGGGCCGAGCCTTTCCGTGTGCCGGCGCCGGAGGATCTACCACCGATTCCGGTCGCCTTCCACAGCGATCCCGAGAGCTTTCGGGGGACCTACGTGCGGGACGCGCGGACGGGGGCCCGGCCGTGGGTGCGTCCGGGTACGCCGGGGCTCGAGCACCGGGTGGGGGGGCTCGAGAAGGACGAGCAGGGGGCGGTCTCCTACGACCCCCGGAATCACGAGCGGATGGTGGCGGCGCGGGCGGCCAAGGTCGCCGCGGTGGCGGAGGATCTTCCGCCGGCGACCTTCGAGGAGGGTGAGGCCGGTGGCGATCTGCTGATCGTCGGTTGGGGCTCGACCTGGGGTGCGATCACCCAGGCCACCCGGGAACTGCGTCGAGAGGGTCGGAACGTGGCCTCCGTGCACTTGCGTTACCTGCACCCTCTGCCCCGGGGGCTGGAGGCGATCCTGCGAGAGTATTCGGGGCGGATCCTGTTGCCCGAGCTGAATCGCGGGCAACTCAGAGACGTGCTGACGGCGCGCTACAACGTGGCCATCGAGGGGTTGCAGAAGATCCAGGGCCAGCCCTTCCGCGTCGCGGAGATCAAGGACCGGGCTCGGAGCCTGCTGGAGGAAAAGCGATGAGCACGCCCGAAGTTCCCGGCTATACGAAGAAGGATTTCAGTTCGGGGCTCGAGGTGCGCTGGTGCCCGGGCTGCGGTGACTACGCGATCCTCAACGCGGTACAGACCGCTTTCGCGGCCATGGGCGTGCCCCGGGAGAACTTCGTCATCGTCTCGGGAATCGGCTGTTCGAGCCGTTTTCCCTACTACATGGAAACCTACGGGATCCACGGTGTACACGGCCGGGCTCCGACCCTGGCCACGGGCATCAAGCTCGCCCGGCCGGAGCTGGATGTCTGGGTCGTCACCGGCGACGGTGACGGCCTGGCCATCGGCGGCAACCACCTGATGCACGCCCTGCGGCGCAACGTGGGACTGAAGATCCTGATGTTCAACAACCGGATCTACGGTCTGACGAAAGGACAGTACTCGCCCACTTCAGAGCAGGGGAAGGTCACCGCGTCGACGCCGCTGGGCTCGATCGATCCGCCCTTTGAGCCGCTTTCGCTGGTCCTGGGCGCCGGGGCGACCTTCGTGGCGCGGACGGCGGACCGTTTCAAGGGGCACTTGCAGGAGATGATCCATCGCGCTGCCCGTCACCGGGGCGCGGCCTTCATCGAGATCCTGCAGAATTGCAACATCTTCAATGACGGTGCCTGGAGCCAGGTGACCGGCAAGCAGGAGCGCGTCGACAACGTGGTCTACCTCGAGCAGGGCAAGCCCCTGCGCTTCGGCGAGGACGGGTGCAAGGCGCTGATTCTCGAGGAGTGCGGCCGGCCCAAGGTGGTGGATTGGAACGATGGCGCCGATCCGCGCCTGATCGTCCACGACGAGACCCTGGCCAGTCCCTCCCTGGCTTTCCTGCTCTCCCACCTGGCGCCGCCGGAGTTCCCGTTGCCCCTCGGCGTGCTGCGGGACGTCTCCGCGCCCGCTTTCGAGGATCTGCACCACGAGCAGATTCGCCGCGCCGAGCAGAGCGACTCCCGCGACCTGGCCGCGCTGCTGGCCGGTCCGTCGACCTGGACCGTCGAGTAGTCGGTCGGGGGCCTCCGTGCCCGTCGGGCGGCAGGGGTCGTGGGCCTACTGCACGTACCCGAGACTGCGGAGCTGGTCGAGCATCTGCTCGTCGACGGGAGAGGGTCGGGGAGTCCGGTCGGCGGGACGGGGCGCGAGGGCCTGGTAGGTCGCGACGGGGGCCGGGAGACGATCGACAAGCCGGGGATCGAGGGCCTGCGCGAGGACGCGGCCGGGCATGTCGCGGGCCGCCGGCCGACCGAGCAGGGCCAGGATCGTGGGGGCCAGGTCGACCAGCCGGGCGTCTTCGACGACGGCCGGCCGCCGCACACCGCGACCGTAGAGGGCGAGGACTCCACGGAGCCGGTGGCGGCCGGAATACTCCCGGTTGCGGCGCGAGTCCTTCTTGCGGGCCGCCCGAAACCCGTGATCCGAGCAGACGATCAGGGTCGTCCGGGAGTCCAGGTCGCGGAGGATGCGCTGCAGGTAGCGATCGACGAACGCGTAGTAGCGGGCGATGACCTTGCCGTAGCGTTCGCGCTCGACGTCGGACGCTCCCTGGAGGGACGGATCCATGAAGCGCCAGAAGCGGTGGGAAACCGCGTCCACGCCGCCGAAGTAGACCGTGGCGAAAGCGGTGCGCTCCTTGGCGCGCAGGTGATCGAAAATGCCGGCATAAGTCCTGTCCGCCGCATGGGCGAAGCGCAGGCTGTGGAGCAGGTCCGCCTCGAGGGCTCCGGGGGCGGGCGGTGGCCGGGAGATGAAGGACCGCATCTCTTCTTCACCCACGTCGGCCATGTCGACGCGCAGGGGGAGGACCTCCGTCAGCAGGGAGGGCGGGAAAACCTGCGCCGGGACGTCCTCCCAGACGGTTCCCTTGAGGGGATTGGCGGTCCTGGCGTGGTCACCTTCGCCGCGGGTGACGGCCATCGGCGAGTAGTTGGTGACCAGGTAGCCCTCGATGGGAGTGGCCGGCCAGGTGGCCAGATGGCCGACCACCGTCGAGCGCAGGCCGGCGGCACCGAGAATCTCCCACAGTGTCGGTGCGCGGCGCATGTTGGAGGTTACGAGTTGCGGATCGCCCCGTTCGTCTTCGAGGGTCCATCCGGGAATGCCGTGATGGGCGGGCAGACGCCCGGTGAGGATCGTGGTCCACAGTGCCGGGGAGTTGTAGCCGGCTAACGATCGCAGGTCACCGGTGGCTCCTTCCTCGAGAAGCTGTCGGAAGGCCGGCAGATCGCCGGCCGCAGCCAGCGGTCGGATCAGCTCCCACTCCGCCCCGTCGATGCCGACGAGCAGCACCCGGGGCGGCGGAGCCGGGCTGGAAACAGTTCGGGTGCAGCCGGGGCCGGCCAGGGTGGCGGCCATCAGCAGCGCGGCCGGGACCAGGGGCCGGGTGACCGGCTTCATGCCCCTGCCCCCCGCCGGGTGCCGTGCTGCTCTCGCAGCACCGCCCGAACGGGCGACGCTTCGAACCCCACCAGGTGCAGGGGGAGAGCGATCAGCTCGTACAAGCCCGGTTCCACGCCGCCGAGCGCCAGGTTTTCGAGGATGCGCAGGTTGCGGCGCAGGCAGGTCTTGTGGGTCGGCAGATCCGGGGCGTCGAAGAGATCCACGCTGGGCGTGTCGATGCCGATCAGGCGCACGCCCCGGTCGGCCAGGCTCTCGGCCAGGCGGGGATCGATGGCCGCGAAATCCTCGGTGAAGACTTCCGGGTCCGGGCGGGTCCCGGTGGCGAAGAGCACGCGCTCGGCGGTGATCGCGACCGGCAGATCCTCCTGGCGGATCGCGGTGCCGCCGCCGACCTCCACCCGCACCACCTGGCACGGTCCGATGAAGTCTTCCAGGTCGAGTTGCTCGATGCTGGGGGCGCCGGCGCCGAAATGGCTGGGGGCGTCGGCGTGGGCTCCCGCATGTACCGTGCAGCGCAGCGCCGAGAGGTTCAGCGCATCGCCGTCACGCATATCCATGCTGACCTCCCGGTGAACGGCCACGTCACCGGGCCATACCGCCAGCGCGGGGGAGAGGGGTGGGGAAATGTCGTGGACCATGGCATGTCTTCCTTTCCTCAGGGAGCCCGATTATGGAACGAAAAGCCCGGGCGGCCCTTCCTGCCGCGGTTGACGATCGGCGCGGGGAATTCGTAAACTGCCGCGGTGGGTCGACAGCGGGGGAACAGTGGAGGGGAGTGCGCGAATGAACTGTGACGGGAAGATCGGCGTCGTGCCGGAGAGGGGGGTCTCCGTCGAGGTCCTGGCAAGTCTGCTGCATCTGCTGGACCGGCCGGCTCTGCTGATCGATGACGCGGGGCGGATGTTGGCCCGCAACGGCGCGGCGCAGGGGCTGGGCGAGCCGGGAAGCGACGTTCTGGCCCTGTTCGAGGCGCGGTGCCGGCAGGGCTGGTCCGATTGGATGGCTGCCGATCCGGGCAAGCGCCCTCCCGGACCGGCCTTCGCGGGCGGCCCGGGAGGGACGGCCCGGATCGAGGTCTTCGAGAAACGTGGCGGGGGGCGCGTCGCGCTGGTGGTGGCGGAGGCCGTGACCGGCGAAGATGCCATCGTCAACCTGCGCCATGACCTGGCCGGTCCGGTGACCGCGATTCTCGGTTCGGCGGAGTGGCTCCTGATGCGGGGATTCGATCTTCCTCGAGAGGTGCGTGACTGTCTGGGGCAAATCCTGGAGAATTGCGGGAGGATCTCCGAGATCCTGGCGCGGAGCGGTCCCGCCTCCCGAGCGGGCGGGTCGCGTTAGGGCCGCGCCACCACCCGCCTTCCTCCCATCCAGCTCGTGACGAGGACGAGCCCTTGACCTCGATAACGCGTACCGGCCGGGTGCTGGTGGTGGACGACGAGATGGCCGTGCGACAGATGGCGGCGGCCATGTTGCGTTCCGCGGGGCACCATGTGGCGGAGGCGGGATCGGTGCACGAGGCCGCGGCCAGGCTGCGCACCGCGAGCTGGGACCTGCTGCTGACCGACTACCTCCTCGGCGACGGCGCCACCGGCCTCGATTTGCTGGACCTGGTGCAGGCCGAAGCCCTGCCCTGCGAGGTGATCATCATGACCGGCCAGGGAGGGGTGGCGGACGCCGTGGAGGCCATTCGCCGGGGAGCCTACAACTTCATCACCAAACCCCTCGAACGGCAGCGTCTGCTGATCGACGTCAGCCGGGCTCTCGAAAAGCGTGGGCTCGAGGAAGACCTGCGTCGCTTGAGCGAAGGGCCCGCCGAGGGTTTCGGCCGCCTGATGGGCCAGAGTCCCGAGATGCAAGGCCTGTTTGCCGCCTTGCGCCGCGCGGCCGGCTGCGAGAGCAACGTGCTGCTGCTCGGCGAGTCGGGAACCGGCAAGGAGGTGGCGGCCCGGGAGATTCACCTGCACTCCCGGCGGCGGGAGGCGCCCTTCGTTCCCGTGCACTGCGGGGCCCTGGCCCCGGAGCTGCTGGAAAGCGAACTCTTCGGGCATCAGCGTGGAGCCTTCACCGGTGCGACCGGCCGGCGCAAGGGGCTGTTCCTCTCCGCCCAGGGGGGCACCCTCTTTCTCGACGAAATCGCCACCGCCCCGGCCCGGGTGCAGATCGGCCTGCTGCGAGCGATCCAGGAAAGGTGCATCCGGCCGGTGGGCGGTGATGCGGACATCAGTGTGGATGTCCGCATCATCGCCGCGACCAACGCGGATCTGGACCGGGAGATGGACGGCGGCGGTTTTCGCCAGGACCTCTACTACCGCCTGGCGACCCTGGTGATCCGCATGCCTCCGCTGCGGGAGCGACAAACCGACATTCCCCTGTTGGCGCGGTTTTTCCTCGAACGCTTTTCCCGCAGGGAGGGCCGCGACCTGGTCCTTTCCCCCGCGGCTCTCGAGCGCCTGATGACCCACCGTTGGCCGGGCAACGTGCGCGAGCTCGAGCACCTGCTCGAAAGCGCGATGGTCCGGGCCGAGGGTGAGGTGATCGGCGAAGACGACCTGGATTTGCCCTCTACGGTGGAAGGCGGCGACCGGCTGCCCACCCTGGCCGAGGTGGAGCGGGCCCATATCGCCAGGGTGCTGGAGGTTTGCGGGGGGAACAAGAAGCGTGCCGCCCGGATTCTCGGTTTGCCCCGGGCGACTCTCTACCGCCGCATCGAACGCTACGGCCTGGCTCCGCTTCCCGCGACCCGGCCGACCCGTCCCGCCGGGCCGGTGGCCTCCCCGCGTCCGCGATCGAAGGATATCCACCCTTCCTGAGGCCGGGTGTCCGGATACGGACACGCCCTTCTTTCCGTAATCCCTTTGATTCCAATTGGTTGGATCCCCGGCCCACAGGGGGTGTCAATATTTGACACCCCCTTCCGGCCCAAGGCGACCTGATTCGGACACCCCAGTCGGAGTCCTCGCGCTCCCGCTCCGGGGAGATTCCGCGCAAAGTCCCGAAAGTTCGCGGCTTTGCTGCCGAAGAGTGGGGCAGACAAGCACTCGGGGGGGGCTGGCACGAGGGTTGCTCTACGGGCTGGCGTGGAAGCGCCGGAGAAACCGGGAGAGCACTTGATGACCCAAGGAAGAGGGAAGATGAAGTCCGAAACCCAGACCACAGCCAGGATCACGACCCGCGGGGAGCAGAGCCACCACCAGCTTCGACCTGTCGACGGTTTCGTCGTCGGCGGAGATGCGGCGTGGGATTCGGGGCAGAACCTCTGGCTCCTTCTTTCCCGTCCCGGTGAGCGTTTGATCGATTTCTTCCTCGAAGACGACGAAGAGGACGGTGTGCGGGATCCTGTGCCCTGCGCCTGTGCGGGGATCCTGCCCGACGGCACCGTGATGATCGGTGAGGTCGACTGGGAGATCGATCGCTTCCTCTCGGAAATGCTCGATGAGCAGGAGGCCTCCCGGGCCGGCTGAGCAGCCGCTCCGAGAGCCAGAGAAAAAGGAGTCCAGGGGAAATGAAGACCGTCCAGTGCGAAGACCCTCTTGGCAGCACCACCGAAGAAAACAGCAGCGTCGAGTGTCTGCCCCGGCGCTGCCGCGCGGCCACCCGGGAAGACCTCGAGCGTCTCGAGGCGGGTGTCTCGGCTCAGGTACTGATCGCCTCCACCGACGAGAGCGTCGCCCCGGTGTCGATTCGTTACATGGGGCGCACGATCCACGCCCAGCCGCTCGACACGCGCCGCTTCATCCAGGAAATGGCCGCCCACATCTGCTTCAACTGACCCGCCGGCCCGCGCCCGGGCGTCCGCGGTCGCACCCCGTTCGTCAGGCGAAGCCCCGGCGGCGGTGGCGGAGCACGACCCCGGCGAAGACGACCGCCAGCAGCAGCGCCACCAGCGTGCCGGCCGGAAGCAGGGGCTGGCCCTCCGGTCCGAGGGGCAGGGGCCAGAGTCCCGCCACGAGCAGGTTGATCTGCACGTGCAGGGCGATCACCAGGTAGAGATTCCGTGAGACTTCGAGCAGGGTGCCCAGGGTCGCCGAGAGCACCAGGACAAAAAGCAGGGGCCGCAGGTTGCCGGCCGGCGTCATGCCGGGATCGTAATGCTCGACGGCGAATCCCGTACTCACGGTGAGGATCGCCAGCAGCCGGGGCATGCGCCCTTCCCCCATGCCGGTCTCGGCCAGCAGGCGGACCAATCCGGTTTGAATCAATCCCCGGTAGAAAAATTCCTCCGCCGCTCCCCGCACGGCCTGGCTGACGCCCACGGCGAGTCCCACCGCCAGGGGCAGGCCCCGGTAGGGGGGCGACCAGGCGCCGGTGGCCAGGACCAGCGCCCAGGCCGCCGTGGCGGTGATGGCAAAGCCGGCCCCGGCCAGCAGCACGGCCCTCCGCAGCCGGTTCCACTCGAGGGTGCGGGCCAGCCGGTGGCGGCTTTGCCGCAGCACCCAGGTCCCTGCCAGGGCGACGCCCATCAAGGCCAGGGCGGTCCAGCCCCGGTAGGCCGCGTCGGCCAGCCGGGGATCGCTCAGGCGGGAGTCGATCCAGTTCCAGGCCGAGGCCAGCAGATCGATCGAGACCCACTTTTCAGCCAGCACCACCGTCAGGAGCGGAATCGCCACCTCGGCCCGCAGCCCCGTGGGGCGGGCCGCCTCGCCCAGCAGGTCCCGTCCGTCACGCCGCTGGAGGAGGTGCAGGGCCAGCAGGGCGAAGGTGCCCAGGGCCAGGATGTCGCCGAACGCGCCGGGGAACAGGCGGGGGGTCTGGTCGTGGAACGAACGGAGCACGCCCGAGGTGGTGACGGCCGCCATCAGCACGGCGGCGTAGAGCGCCTGCGTACCGGGGCGAAGCCGGGCGATGGGGGCCAGGGCGCTCACCTCGTCAATCTCGCCCCCGCCCGGGGGCGAATCAACCGGGCGGGAAAGGCCGGCGGCCCTTGGACGGCCCCGGTGGGGGCGTTTGGCGGAAGCGTGTGGGAATCGAACCCACCCTCCGATGGCGCGACCACCGGAGCGGACGGCTTTGAAGGCCGCGGAGGTCACCAGACCCCTCTCGCTTCCCCCGGTTCCGGGACAGGATAGCATCCGTCCCCGGGTCGTCCGGCGGAAGGATCTCCACAAAGGGCCTTTACCGCCGGTCCCGCTTGGGGTTTAATGCTCCAGACCACTCCGGGCCAATGGTGGCCGGGCGTGCATTCTGGGATCGAGTCCCCTCAGTCATGGCAACGCGTCTTTACGTCGGCAACCTCCCTTTTTCCACGACCAACGAGGAACTGCGTGAACTGTTCTCCTCTTACGGAACAGTCACGGATGTTCACGTCGTCACCGACCGGGAAACCGGCCGTCCCCGCGGATTCGCCTTCGTTTCCCTGGAAACGCCGGAAATGGCGCAGGCCGCGGTGGAAGGCATGAACGAGCGTCGGATCGGTGGACGGCCTCTGGTGGTCAACCAGGCTCGCGAGAGAGGTGAGGCGCCGCCGCGTCGCCCCTCCGGTGGTCCCAGCGGTCCTCCACGGCCCCCTTCCCGGCCTCGCCCCGCGGCCCCCCCGCCAGCCTCGGCGGTACCCCTGGCCCCGGGTGAGGAGGGGGCCAAGGAGATCCGTCGCCGGCCCAAGAAGCGCAAGGGCAAGGCGGCCGAGGGGCGGGGTGAACGCGCCGCCCAGTCGCGGCACCAACTCCTCGAAGAGCGCGAGGTCTCGAGGGGCACCGGCGGCAACTGGCGCCAGTGGCTCGACGACGACGAGGCTGATCTCACCGACATCAAGGCTCCCTGGGAAGAGATCGAACTCGAAGAGGAAGAGACCTCCGGGACCGATGCCGCGGAGGAGGCCGTCGCCCCCGACGACGCTTCCGAAGTCGATTCCGCCGACGAGCCCACCCGGGAATGAGCCGCTGCGGCTAGCTGCCCGGGTCCAGGATCTCCCCGAGGGTCCCCGGGTCCAGCTCCCGGTGCAGGTCTCCCGATGCGGCGAGGCTGTCGAGGCTGCTCTGGCTGAGATCGATCCGAGGTGCGAAGGCGGTCTCGAGCAGCGCTGACGCGCGCCGCCGGTCGGTGTCGGACAGCCGACCCGGATCGAGCCACGACTCCCAGGGCGGCGGGGGGCGCCGGGGCGGGTCCACGGCCCTGGCAGCCGTGGGGCCGGGGTCGGTGGCGCAGGCCAGGGCGCTTCCTTCCAGGCTCTCCAGGCATAAGCGCCGGCCGTCGTCGGTTACCCTCCAGCGGGCCCGGGGGTCGAATGTGAAGCGTTCGGTGGCCGCGGCCAGGCGCGCGGCCCGGGAGGGTGTTTCCGGGCGCAGGGGCAGCGTCTGGCCCAGTCGTCGAAGCATGCCGGGATCCACGGCGAGGACCTCGTCGTAGAGGGCGGCGGCCTGGTCGAGTCGGCCTGCGTGCCAGGCCGCGTCGGCCATCCGGGCGGCCAGGCGCAGGCGAGTCAGTCGCTCGGCCCGTGGGAGTTGTCGCCGGGCTTCGGTGCCGGCGGTCAGGCAGGCCGTCCACCGCCCGCTCAGCCACAGCGCCTCGGTCTCGAGGGCCCGCAAGAAGCCATCGCGGATCTCCCGGGGCAGGAGGTCTTCTCCGGCGGGGCCCTCGGCGAGCAGGGCCCGTACCAGGCCCAGGGTGGGGCCGGGGCCCATCAGGGCCACACCGTCGAGGACCAGCCAGCCCGACGCCGAGAGTTCGGGGCGGGACAGGTCCGCGGCCGTCTCTCCGGGGCGCAAACCTCCCCTGGCCAGCAGCGGGAGCAGGCGCCGACCGACCCGCCAGGCCCGCACCCGGAGCATCATCGCCGCCAGGGCCGGGCGCCAGGCGCGGCCGAGGGGTTCGAGGGAGGCACGCTCGTCGAGATGTTCGGCCAGGGTCAGCAGCGTCGCCCGCAGGGCCAGCGCTCCCTCGCTGTTGACCTCCTCCGCCGATCCCGACCAGTGGGAGTCTCGGTCCGGCCGGTCGAGGGCCTCCTCGAGCAGGGGCAGGGCCCGTTCGGGGTGACCGGCGAGGAGCAGGAGCAAACCGCTGACGGTCACTTCCTCGGCCCGCGAATACTGTTTTTGGCGGGGGGGCAGGCGCCGGCCGTACTCGGTCATCTTCTTGGCCATGCCGAGGGCCTCGGCCAGCCGTCCCTCGGCCAGGTAGAGGGCGGCGAGATCCCGCCAGGGGTTGATGTCGGGATCCGGGTGGGTGGTGGCCTCGAGCAGGAGTCGTTCGGCCTGGTCGTAGCGGCCGAAGGTGGCGGCGGCCACGGCCAGGTTGCGCAGGGCGACGGCCGGTGGCAGTTGGGCCTTCTCGACGGCCTCGAGCATCTGGCGACAAGCCTCGTAGCCATCGAGGGCGCACAGGCCGTTGCGGGCGATGACCTCCTCGATCTCGTCTCCCGTGCCCAACGCCAGGGCGGCGGCCCGACGGGCTTCGTCGATGCGGCCCAGCTTCATCAGGGGCCAGATGTCCACACTGTAGAAGTCGTGCTCATAGAGCCGGCGCAGCCGGGCGGTCAATGCGAGCAACTCTTCGTAGTGCCCCAGATCGGAGAGCACCAGCAGCTTGGCGAGCAGGATCCGGTGATGCCAGGACTCCTGGCCGGGCAGGGGATCACCCGATTCGTCCTGGAGCAACTCCTCGGCCCGGCGGTAGTGGTTGAGAGCCAGAGGCATGTTGCCTTCGCCCTCGTGGAGCGCCGCCCCGAGGACGAAATGGGCCACCGGGTCACCCTCGTTCTTCGCCAGCAGCTGTTCGGCCAGGTGTCGCGCCCGTACGAAACGACCGCTATCGAGGGCCTCGAGCGCCTGCCTTTCTTGCGCATCGGCCGGAGCCCTGTCCTCCGCCCGGGCCAGGCCGCCGGTGAGCAGGAGCAAGATCATCAATACGACGCGCATCACGAGGACAAGCATAGCCCCGGTCCGCGGCGGCTTCCCCCCCGGACCCGAAGGCCGGGCACGGCGTGCGCCGGCAGGCGAACGAGAAAAGAGCCCCGCCACCGGGACTCGCGCGGGGCGCGAAGGTGGCGGGGCGGCAGCGTGCGGAACGGAAGAGGAGAGTGTCAGCGTCGGGCGAGCGCCTGTCCTTCGGGCAGGGTGAGAGGACGGTAGTCGGGCACGGTGGCCACGCCGGCGCTCAGGGCGGCGACCGCCACGGGATGCGGGCTGGTGTCCGGGCGACCGGCGTTCCAGGCGGCCAGGTGGAAGAAGCCACGCTCATCCCGCTGGAACACCACATCGGCACGGCCTGAACCCACACGGCGCTCGAAAGGCCGGTGGTAGATCAGGGCCACCCGGCGGCCGTCGATCTCGACCGCCAGCAACTGGCCGCTGGCACCCACCGTCTGCACCACCACGGTCCCGCCGGGGTAGAGCTGGTCACCGATCACCACGGGGCTGTCCACGTGGGCCGTGTACGTGTCCGCCAGGGTGACGGCGCCGGCGCCGGTCAGCAGGGCGAGTGTGACGAGAGTGGTGGTCCAGGTCCGCGCCTTGATCGTCATTTCGTATGTCCTCCTGCCCCCCCTGGGAGCAAGGGCGGTGCCAGGGGAAATCCCGGAAGAGGACGAACGGGGGTGTGCCGGAAAGAACGCCGGGCCCCGCCGCGGCGCGGGCCGGGGGCGCGGCGCGTCCGGTCACTTGTGGACAGGCTGTCCGATAACAGGCGCGATCAGCGGCGCAGCGTGGCCGCGGTGGCCCGCTCGAGGGGATCTTCGAGGGCGTCGAGGATCACCGCGCGGGCGTCGCCCGCGCCCGGCGCCAGCGCCAGGCGGTGGGCGAAGAGGGGCTCGGCCAGGGCCTCGATGTCCTCGGTGGAGACGAAATCGCGGCCGGTGAGCAGGGCCCGGGCCTGGAGGGCGGGGATCGCCTGGACCAGCGCCCGGGTGGAAAGGCCCTGGGCGACGCGGGCGTCGGCCCGCACTTCCACGGCCAGGTCCACCAGGCACTCCCGCAGGGCCGCGGCCACTTCCACCTGGCTTTCGAGGGCGTCCCGGGCGGCCACCAGGTCGTCCCGCGCTACCGGGGGCAGGCCGGCGGGCTGGTGGTGCAGGTGCCGGCGGAAGCTGGAGAGGATCTCCAGTTCCGCATCCCGGTCGATGGGGGTCATGCGGATCTTGAACAGGAAGCGGTCGAGCTGGGGGGCGGGCAGGGGGAAGGTACCGGCCAGCCCCAGCGGGTTCTGGGTGGCGATCACCATGAACAGGTCATCGAGCCGGTGCGTGACGTTGTCCACGGTGACTTGCCGTTCGGCCATCGCTTCGAGGAGGGCGGCCTGGACCTTGGGAGAGGTGCGATTGATCTCGTCGGCCAGCAGGATGTGAGAGAAGACAGGACCGGGCAGGAACTCGAAGGCGCCCCGGTCCGGGTCGAAGACCGACACGCCCGTGATGTCCGAAGGCAGCAGGTCCGGCGTGAACTGAATCCTGCGGAAGGGGGCGATGGGGCCCGCTTCCCCGCCGGGAGCGATGGACTCGCCCAGGGCCCGGGCCAGGAGGGTCTTGCCCGAGCCGGGGAAGTCTTCGAGCAGCACGTGGCCCCCGGCGAGCAGGGCGACGAGCACCAGGTCGATCACGTCGTCGCGGCCCACCAGCGCCGCGCGCAGGTGGGCCCGGACGCCTTCCGCAATCGCCTGGGCCGCGTCGAGGGTCATGGTCTCGGTGGACTGGGGCGGGATTTCACTCACGGGTTCGCTCCCCGGGGCCTCTGGCCCCATGGCTCTGTGGTCCTCATCGTCGGTTCTTCATCGCGTCCGGGTCCAAAGCCACGGCCGCAGCCAGCCCAGTCGTCGGCGCCAACCGGCCCGGGCCGCGATGTCCCGGGCCACCGCCCGGGCCAGGTTCCGGCCCTCACCCGGTCTCAGGGTGTGGCTGCCGAAGCTCGCCGCCAGGTGGCGCCGGATCAGGGTCGGCAGGGTAGGGGCCGCCGAGGCGGTGCGTCGGGCGAAGGACTCCCAGCTTTCTCCCTCCCGGCGCAGGTGGCCGGCCTCGGCCAGGCGGTCGAGGCTGGCCCGCAGGGCGAGGCGACCGCGGTGGTCCGCGGAAACCAGCCAGGGTGCCACCCGTCGCCAGAGCTTGACCGGGAAGCCCGCCGCCCAGATCACCACGGCCAGCAGGCCCGTCCAGCGCAGCCACTGACGCCAGCCCGGCCAGATGCGCCCCGCCGGCTCACCGCCCGTGGGGGTCGGCGGGCGCGCCAGTTCCCCGAGCAGGCGCTGGAGATCCAGGTCCGTGGGGGGCACCGGCGGATCCAGGCTCTCCGGAGAGGGATCGATGGGCACCCATCCCACGGGGTCGAGGTAGATCTCCGCCCAGGCATGGGCGGAACTGGCCCGGATCAGCAGCGCCGATCCTCCCGCCCGGTCCTCGGAGGGACAGGCATAGCCCGCGGCCACCCGGGCCGGCAAGCCCAGCGCGCGCAGCATCAGCGCCCCGGCGTGGGCCAGGTGGACGCAGTAGCCGATGCGGTCGCCGAAGAGGTAGGAGGCGGTGGGATCCGGGGCTCCGGCGTGATGGGAGCGCAGGGAATAGCGGGTGTGGGTCTCCAGCCAGGAGCCCACCGCCAGGGCCTGGGCCCAGGGATCCTGGCGCCAGCGGGGGGACAGGCGTGCGACCGCCTGGCGGGCCACGTCCAGGTAGCGGGGATCTTCCGGGGCCCGGGTATAGACCTGCCACTGGCGCGGGCTCCACTCGGCGGACCCCGCCGTTCGGCCCAGCAGATCCTCCCCCTTGCCCACCAGGACCTGGGAGACGGAGCGGAAGGCCGAGACGAAGAGAGCGGGATCCGCCACGACCATCGGCTCGATCCGTGCGCCATCGGCCAGTACCGGGGGGTAGAGCTGGTCGTGGAGCAGGGAGACCGTGCAGGCCAGCTCGGAGCGGAACCGGTGGCCGGGAGGGCGCCGGGGCGTCAGGGGCGCGCTCCGGGGAAAGCCGGGGAAGAGGTCCGTGTCGATTCCCCGCTCGAAGCTCCGCACCAGCCGCCGGCCGTTCCATGAAGAAAACGCCACTTGCCGGAAATAGAACACCCCCCAGGCGGGTTCCAGGTCGTCCTCCAGGATTGCCACGCCGACCGGGAAATCCGGCTGGTCCGTCGAATAGTCGTCCCGGAAGGGGACCAGTTGGTTGTTCGGCGCGCCGCCCTTCCTCCCCCCCCGGGAGCCGAGGCCCAGGGGGTCGGGGCGCTGCTTCTTCTTTTTCGCTCCCCTTCCGCCGTGGTCCTCCCGCTGGATCACGTCGGTGTCCTCGGGGTGGCCTTCGAGGCGCAGGGGATCGGGCGTATCGAAGTGGAACAGGGGCAGCGAGGGTATGAGCGCCACCAGCAGGGTCAGCAGCGCGACGACCAGGGCGGCCTGCAACAGGGGCCAGCGGGCCCGTCCCACCCGGTACAGGCCGAGGGCGGCCAGCACCGCGGCGCCGGCGCCGCCCAGGGCGAGAAGCAGCCCCGGGTGCAGGCCGTGGGTCCAGGCCGCGTCGGAAATCAGCCGCGGGCGATGGATCGCCCCGCCCCGGTGAGGTGCGAGGTAGGTCGCCACCGCCAGCACCAGGCCGGCCGCGGGAAGCACGCGCAGCCAGCGCACCCGGCGGGCGAGGAAGGCGAGCAGGACGGCCCCCACCAGGCTCAGCCCCCCCAGCAGCAGGGCGTCCCGCGCCAGCAGCAGGCGTTCGGGCCAGGTGCTCCCCATCCCGCCGCCGAGGAGGGCCACCAGGTGGGCCAGGCCGAACACGACACCGATGGCCGGTGGGGTGGCGGCCGGTACGACCCAGGTGCGCAGGGGACGCAGGGCCAGGCTCTGGCCCACCAGCGCTCCGGCGAAGGCCGCTGTCGCCGCGGTCGCCACGGACGACAGCGGCGCGGCGCCGATCCAGGTCGGAATCGCCGCCAGGGCCAGCACCGCGGCCAGGGGCAGCGCCTCCCGCAGGTGGCCGCTGGTCGTCCGGCTCATGCGGTGCGTCCCAGGGTGGCGTGCCCGCCGCTGAGGGCGAGGAGTTCTCCCGAGCGGCGATCCGCGGCGACGCAGGAGGCGCCCGTGCCGGCCAGCCGCCGGGCCATGGCCAGCCAGGACGGGCGGGGAAGACCGGCAGGCGGGTCCGGGAGCAGCATCCAGCGTTGCCAACGGGTCCGGGGCGGCGGATCGGGCGCCACGTCCGCGGCGACGAAGACGAAAAAGCGGCCGGGGTCGGCCTCCAGGTGGCGGATGACAGGTCGGGTCCAACCGCCCTCGAGGGCGGGGCAGACCAGAACGACCGGATCGTCGCTTCCGATCAGGGGATGGCCGAGGGCTGCCGCCAAATCGACGCCGCCCCGGTTGCGATGGGCGGCGGAAAGAGCGACGGCTTCGATGGCCGCGGCGCGATCTTCCACCGGGGTGGGCCGGCCGTCGGCGGCGAAGCGGACGCCTGCGCCGAAAAGTCCGCTTTCGATGATCAGGCGCATCAGGGCCGCGGCGGGATTGTCGCCGTCTCCCGCCACGAGGTAGATCAGCGGCTGGCGTTCCGGGCTGCGGGCCGTCTCCGGCGCCCGGACCAACAGTTCCCGGCTGCGGGCGTAGACCTTCCAGAGGATCAGCCGCGCCGGGTCGGAGCGGGTGTAGCTGCGGGCGTCGACCAGGTCCCCGCGGGCGGGGCCCCAGGGGTGGGAGAGGAGGTCGCCGCTGGCGAGGCTGCTTTCCAGTCGGGCGGCGTCGAAGCCGCCCAGGTCCGGCAGCACCCGCCAGGGCCCGTCACTGTCGGCGCGGCCCTTCAACCGCCACAGGCCGAAGAGGTCCTCGACCCGGTATTCCCGCCGGAGTCCCTCTCCCCGGCCCCGGTCGGCGGGCCGGGCGTATTCGCGCAGGGTCCGCCGGCCCTTGTGAATTTTCACGTCGGCCGGGGGGCGATGGAGTGTCCACTCCGGCTCCGCGGCCAGCCACCAGCGTCGGCGGGGCAGTTCCAGCCCGGTGGCCAGGGCCCGTCCCTCGATCCCTTCCAGGTTCCCGGGAGTCTCGGCCAGGCTGCGCGCGAGGGTTCGCGCGAAGAGCACGCGGACGGCCAGTGTGGCCAGGCCCACGACGCCCATCAGCAGCAACCCGAAGGTGCCCGCCAGGGTCAGCACCAGGTCCATTTCCCGCCGTCCCCAGGTCAGGGCCGCGGTGGCGAGCAGGACGAGTACGAGGCCCGTCGGCGTCAGCGGCCAGAAGCGCAGCCAGGCAGCGGCGAGCGACCGGAGCCGCGGGGCTCCGCTGCGGGATGGGACTGTCGACGGGGGAAGAAAGGCGTCCACGTTGGTTTCGAATATAGCAGTCCCCCGGGCCGCCGGCTCTGGCCCCTTCGGGGGGCGGGCTCTACAATGCGCCGATACCTCCCGGCCGGGTTCCTCTCGCCCGGGAGGGGGAAAGGAAAAACGATGAGCTGGAGATGCTTTTCCCTCCGCGGCCGCGCGGTCCTGGCCGCTTCGATGGCGACTTGGCTGCTCGCGGGCCTGCTGCTGGCGGGCTGTTCGGGCGAGAAGGAAGAAGAAGAGTCGGCCCTGAACAAGATCCCCCTCCAGGACGCCGTGGTGATCGTCGACGGGATCGAGATCCGTGGGGCCTGGCTGCGCAACTGGTGCCTGACCCAGCTTCTCCAGCTCAAGCGCCAGGGGCTGCCGGTGGAAGTCGACGAGTACTCCCTGATCAAGGCCGGCCGCGACCTGCTCACGCGCATCGTGGTGGTGGCCCAGGAAGCCGAGCGCCAGGGGTTGACGGTCAGCGATGAGGAGATCCAGGAGAAACTCGCCGAGGAGATGTCCCGCTTCCCCTCCACCGAGGCCTGGCTCGAGTCCCTGCGCAACTCGGGGCTGAGCCGGGAAGAGCGCAAGGAAGAGATTCGCCTCGAGGCTTTGTTCTTCAAGTACCAGGACGAGGTCGTCGCTCCCGAGGTGATGAACACGGTGGCGGCTCCCGAGATGGTTCGTGGCTACTACGACAAGTACCGCGACGAGATCTTCCTGCAGCCGCGGCAGGTCCACCTGTTGCACCTGATGCGGTCGGTGGCCCGGGATGCGCCCGAAGAAGAGCGGCTGCGGGAAAAGGAAGTCATCGACAAGGCCCGGGCACGCATCGTCGGCGGCGAGAGTTTCGAGGATGTGGCCCGCGAGCTTTCCTCCGATACCACGGCCCTCAAGGGCGGTGATCTGGGCTGGATCAACGAGAACGCGCCGATGATCCCCGAGTTGAAGGAAGCCGTGCTGGAACTGGAAGAGGGACAGCTCTCCGGCGTGTTGGAGTCGCCCCACGGCTATCACCTCTTCCTGGCCAAGGAAGTCAAGCCGGCGGGGGTGATCCCTTTCGAGGACGTCAAGGAGGAAATCCGCGATCGGCTCTTCGCCGAGGCCCTCAAGAGCCGCATGGAGCGTCACGCCGGTGAACTGGTCCAGCAGCTCCAGGCCCAGGGCAAGATCAAGATCCTGCCTTCGACCCTCTACCTCGGTCGCGCCCTGACCCCCAAGGAAGAGCAGGTTCCCGCCCCTGCGGAGGGCGATGCCACCGCGGCTCCGTAAAGTCCCCCGGTAGGTAGGGCCCGGCAGGCGCAACGGCTCACGGGTCGGCGCGCAAACGCTCCGGATCGATCAGGGCCGCCTTTTCGGCGGGGATCAGCATCGGAGTGGGGCGGTCGTCCCGGCGGGCCCAGACCCTGCCGTCCTCGTCGGCGGGCCCCACGCTGAACACCAGGTCGGGGATCTCCTCCGTGCGCCGCCAGCGCAGGGTCAGCGAGGCTTCCGGGGCGCCCGGGGGGCTGGAGTCGTCCACCAGGGCTTCGGCGTCGAGCAGGCTCAAATCCGAGAGCAGGTCCGCGGCCTTGTCGGAATCGAGGGGGAAATCCTCCGGTTCGAGGGCGATCCAGGTGTTCTCGGCGGTGGCGGAACTTTCCAGCCGTCCGACCCGGACCCGCAGGTCACCCCGCTCGATGACGAATTCCCCCACGTCCCACGGCGAGAAGTCGAGGGCCCGGCTCGAGCGCCAGCCCTGGACCTTCCGGTCGAGCTTTTCCAGCAAGGAAGCCGCCCGCACCACGAACAGGGCCTGCCGGTCGCTGACCGTGGCGAAATAGGTGCCGTCCTTCGTGCCGGTCGCCGCTCCCAGGCGCAGCACCACGTTTTGCTCCTCTCCGGCCAGTTCCACCGTCAGCCGGGGGGACTCCAGTCCCGCCGCCTCCCGCTCTTCGTCCGGGGCGATGCTCTCGGCCCTCAGGCCCACGACGGCGGAGAGCAGGCCATTGACGGCGCCGGGATCGGCCAGGTCTTCGAGGGGACGGGTGATCCACCACTTGCGGCCCTCCCGGCGCTCGAAGGCCAGGTCGCGTCCCTCGAAGACCGCGCGCTGCAAGTCCACGGTGGACAGGTCGATCAGTTCCTTGTCGCGCCAGGTCGCGGCATCCTTGTCGAGTTGACGCCAGAGTCCGTCTTCGACGATCAGCAGGTCCGCGGCGTCATCCCGGCGTGCGTAGCGGCGGCCGCCCGGAACCTCCTTCGTGCCGATCTCGAGAACATGCCGCCCGGCGTCGTCCGTCAGGATGAGCCGAAGCGCCTCGCCGCCGAGCCCCGTGGCCGCGTCGCCGCCCTCGATCCTGCCCGCCTGGAGGGTGCGGGCGGCACGGGCTTCGACCAGCGAGCGCAGGAGATCGTCGACGGCAAAGCGGTCGGCCCGGTCTTCCAGGGGCGCGACCAGGCGCCAGGCGTCCTCGTGACGCTCGATCTCGATGGGATCCCGGCCGGCGCGCTCGATGCGCAGGCGTTCGATGGCCGGCGCCTCGAGCCCGGGGAAGATGCGTCCGGCCTGCTCCCGCCGTTGATCCGTGCCCGGCTGGTCCTTTTCCCAGAGCAGGACGAAGGCGCCGAGGAGCACGGCGAGCAGCAGCAGGATCATCGTGGAGCGGTTGCTCACGGTCTCAACTCCCCCGGCGCTGCCACCAGATGCCGAGTCCCATCAGCACGGCCAGCAGGGGCAGCCCGATGATCACGACCAGCGAGAGGGCCTGGCTCTGCTCGGGGGTCAGCAGCAGCCGGGTCAACTGGCGATCCTTGGGCGGGATGCCCAGCGAACGCTCCTCGTCGATCAGCCAGGACACGGCGTTGAGCAGGAAGGCGCGATTGCTGGTGTTGTCGATCAGCAGGTTGGTAGCCAGGTCCACGTCGCCCGTCACCACCAGGCGCCCCGGAGGGGAGGCCGGGGGCTCGTCGTCGGTGGTGGTGTCGTCCGCCGCCTCGTCGCCGTCGGTGGTGGCGGCCGGTGCGGGCTCGTCTCCACCGTCACGGCGCTCGACAGCCATGGCCAGGGGCAGCGGGCCCCGGTGATCGGCGTCATCGTAAGCGGCCGGCCGGGTGCTGCCGAGCGTCGTCTCGCCCCAGCTCTGGGGCGAGCTTTCGAGCAGCGTTACGGGCAGGGGCGAAGACTGCCCGTCACCGGCGGGAGCCAGGGAGCGGGCGATGCTGACGAGCACCATCTGGCCCGCCATGGGGTCGGTGATGGGATGAGCGCCCACCTGCTCGGCGACGAAGGTCTCCGGTCCCATGAAGGCCGGGGTTCGCGGCGGGTCGAGAACGACGTCGGCCCGGGCTTCCAGGCCCCAGCGCTCGAGCAGGGCTTCGAGCCCGCTGGCCGCCAGCCGGCTGCTGTCTCCGGGCACAGGCACGGGATCGAGCAGCAGCAGCACGCGGCCTCCCGACTCCAGGTACTGTTCGACGGCCCTGGTCTCCGCCTCGAGCCAGGGTTGAGCCGGGCCGGCGATCACCAGCAGATCGGTGCCTTCGGGAACGCTCTGCCGACCGAGGGCCTCCCATGGCTCCACGTCCATGTCCTTTTGCCGGAGGGCTTCGACCAGGGTCGAAAGGCCGTGTTCCCGGGGCTCGTCGATGGAGCGTTCCTGGTGGCCGGTGGCGAAGCGGATCATCGGCCGGTGGTTGCGGGTCACCGCGGAGACGGCGGCGACGATGGCGCCCTCGGCGGTCAGCGACTTGACCGCGGTGGGGCCGCCGAAGGAGCCCGGCTCCAGCTCCACCATCTCGTCCAGGCGGACGTGACGCCGCCGGTCTCCGGACTCCACCACCACCACGTCGAGTTGATCACCGGTGCGGGGATCGATGCCGAACTCCTGGAGCAGGGTCCGGGCGCGCATGGGGTCACGCCAGGGGTCGATCTGCTCGAAGGTGATCCGGGCGGGATTGGCCGCGGCGATGCGCTCGAGGACCGCCTGGATCTCGCCCAGGGCGTCACCGCCGGCCTGGCCCGCGTCGGTCAGGAATGAGACCATGCGCACATCGGCTTCGAGGCTGCCGAGCAGGCGCCGGGACTGATCGGAAAGCGAGTAGAAGCCCGAGCCGGTCCAGTCCCACTCGGTGTAGTACTTGTGGGCGAAGTAGTTCGCCAGGCCCAACAAGGTCGCGGCGGCCAGCAGGGCGATCGCGACTCGACCTCCAGCGCTCCACTTGCGAACGGACATCCTACTTCCCTTTCGAGATTTCGATCAGCCGCGCGGTGGCGAAGACGAAGAAGACGATGCCGCTGACGGGGTAGAGAGCCCGCCGGGTGCTGACGATGCCCTTGGCGAAAGTGTCGAGGGTGTCGAGCAGGTTGAGGTGGCTCCACACCGTGCTCCAGGGCTCGCTGTGTGCGAGCTGGCTGCCGAAGAGGGGCGCCACGTAGAGCGAGAGCACCACCACGAAGCCCACGATGGCGGCGACGATCTGGTTGCGTGTCAGCGCCGAGGCGCAGACGGCGGCGGCGAGGAAGAAACCTCCCACCAGCAGCATGCCCAGCAGGCCTGACGCCGCGGCTCCCAGGTCCACCTCGCCGAAGCGGGCGAGGAGGTAGAGGTAGACCGGAAAGGGGCTCAGCAACACCAGGTAGAAGCCGAGTCCGGCGAGATACTTGCCGAGGGCCACCTGGTTTTCGGTGATCGGCGCGGTGAGCAGGGTCTCGAGGGTGCCGGTCTGTCGCTCCTCGGCGATCAGGCGCATGGCGATGACCGGCAGGGCCACCAGCAGGGGCAACCAGAAGAGGGTGGCGGTGAACAGCGCCCGTTGCATCTCGATGGCCGGGATCGAGTACACCCCGGAGATGCTGACCACCGACCAGAAGGAGAGGCCGGTGAAGAACCACAGGGCGGTGAGCACCACCCAGGCCAGGGGCTGGAGGAAGGTGGAACGCAGTTCCCTGCCGGCGACCAGCAGGGCAGGCATCGGGCCGCTCATGGCTGCTCCTCCCCGCTCGCGGCGGTCGTGTCCGGTGCCGCCGACTCGGCGGTCAACGAGTGGAAGATCTCCTCGAGGCTGAGCAGGCGCCGGGTCAGCTCCCGTAGCCGGATGCCCCGTTCGGCCGCTCGCTCGAAGAGCTGCGCTCGGGGGTCGAGCTCCGCGGTGAGCAGCACCCGCAGCCAGCCGTCGTCGAGGGTTTCCCGGCTGACTTCCCGGGCCAGGCCACGGATCCAGGTCGCCACTTGCTCCCCCTGGTCGGCGGGCAATTCCACGGTGACCCGAGCCCCGGCGCTGGAGCGGTTGCGCAACGCCTCGGTGGAGTCCTCGGCGATCACGCGGCCCCGGCGGAAGATCACCACCCGGTCACACACCTGCTCGACCTCGGGCAGGATGTGGGAGGAGAGCAGGATCGTGTGATCCCCTTTGAGGCGACGGATCAGATCCCGCACTTCCAGTACCTGGTTGGGGTCGAGCCCCGCGGTGGGTTCGTCGAGTACCAGGACCCGGGGCCGGGCCACCAGGGCGTCGGCCAGGCCCACCCGCTGGCGGTAGCCCTTGGAGAGCGTGCCGATCACGCGGCGCCGATGGTCGGCGATGCCGCAGAGGTCGGCGACTTCGTCCGCGCGTTTCGATCGCTGACGGAAGGGAACGCCCTTGAGCCCGGCGCGGAAGCGCAGGTACTCGCCGACCCGCATTTCCGGGTAGAGCGGCGTGTTCTCGGGCAGGTAGCCGATCAGCCGGCGCGTGATCATCGATTCCCGGGCCACGTCGTGACCGTCCACCAGGGCTTGTCCGCCGTCGGGGGGCAGGAAGCCGCAGAGGATGCGCAGGGTCGTGGTCTTGCCCGCGCCGTTGGGGCCGAGAATGCCGAGGATCTCCCCCTTTGCGGCGCGGAAGGAGACCGATCGCACGGCTCTGACGGAAGCGAAGTTCTTGGACAGTTCGCGGATCTCGATCATGGCACGCCGTCCGCTGCTTGGATGGGATGAGGTTCCAAGTGTTGTCGGCCGATCCGACCGGCGGCGATTATAGCCCCGCCGGGGAACGTGCAACTACTCGTCGCCGGGGGTGGGGGGGAGATAGGTGAAGGGGGGGACCTCGACCTGGACCCGGGTGCCGAAGAAGCGGTAGTCCCGGTACTCCACCACCCGCCGGCTGGTGATGCGGCGCTCGCCCCGGTGGACCTGGCGGAAGGTGCGCAGCTCGACCCGGGTGGGGTAGGTCTGCCCTTCGTGCTCGAAGCCGAAAAGCACTTCCAGTTCGAGCCCTTCGGGAGGGGGGGCGACCGAGAACCCGAGGATCCGGAACGCGGTGAGGAAGCGGTCGAGTTCGGCGAGGATCCGGTCTTCCTGGAAGTTGGGTCGGGCCACGATTTTCAAGAGGTTGCCCGTCCTGTACTCGACTTCCGCCGTACCCGACCATTCGGTGATGCGCCGGCCGGAATGGCTCGGTGCCGAGGAGATCCAGTCCAGGGGGATCGCCAGCTTCCAGGGTGTGGTGTGCCACTGCCCGACCTGGAAGCGCAAGGTCGAGCGTACGGCCGGAGAGAAGATCTGGCTCCACAGGTAGGGGTCGGGGAAGGGCAGGTCGACCCGCCGCTCCCGCCGGCCGGAGGAGCCGGGACGCGTGCGCAGGCCGCGAAAGCCCCCGGGGGCGGCGCGGTCCTCCACCAGAAGGTAGTCGTAGTCGTCGGCCTTTTCCTTGCCCGCCCCCTCGTTGCCGTAGCGCGTGCGGCGGATGCGCTCGGTGCAGGAAAAGCCCCGGGCTCGCTGGCGGTAGGCTTCGGCCTTCCTTTCGAGCACCCTGGCGATCTCGGCGGGCAGGGGCTTCCATGGGCTTCCCGTCTCCCGGGCGGGGCTGCCCGCCTGGATCGCCGGCCCGGCCATCAGCAGGAGCGCGATCGTCACCGCCCGTTTCACGAGAAGAGGCCCTCGGCCCCCGTGATGAAGCTGTAACGGGCCGCCTGCCGGTGGATACGCAGGACCTGCTCCTCGCCGCCGGGGCCCAGCCAGGAGGCCACCAGGGCGCTCTCCCGGGCCAGGTTGGTGGTGGAGACGGTGGTGTTGTCCGTGCAGATCGCGACGGGGATGCCGCGTTCGAGGAAAGTGATCAAGGGGTGGGGTCGGTCCGCCGGCACGGCGCCGGTCTGGTAGTTGCTGGTCGGGCAGCATTCCACGAGCAGTCCGTCGCGCTCGAGGCGGGCCATCAGGGCCTTGTCGCCAACGGCGCTGCAGCCGTGTCCGATGCGGGTGGCTCCCAGTTCGTCGATGGCCTCCCAGATGTACTCCGGGCCGGCGTCCTCGCCGGCGTGGGCCGTGATGCCCAGCCCCCCGGCCCGGGCGATCTCGAAGGCCTCGCGGAACAGGCGCGGAGGGTTGCCCCGCTCGGGGCCCGCGATGTCGAAACCGATCACCCCGGTGCGCTCGTGGAGGTGTTGGGCTTCGGCGATGGCCTGGCGGGCGAGGATCTTGGCGATGTGGGGGCCGTGCTGGCGCATGGCGATGACGATCAAGCCGCAGTGGATCTCGGGATGGGACCTGCGCACCCGGTTGAAGCCCGAGAGCACGGCGCGGATCGCTTGACGGACGGTCAGGCCCGCATAGGTGTGGATCAGCGGCGAGTAGCGCAATTCCAGGATGCGCACGCCGGCGCGCAGGGCGTCCCGCACGATGGCTTCGGAGATGGCTTGCAGGTTCTCGTAGAACTGGGTGATCCACAGGGGGTAGTGAAACTTGTCCAGGTAGGCCAGCAGAGACCCTTCCTCGCCGGGCTGCAATTCGAGGCGACGACGCATCTCGTCGGCGGAGTCGACGGGATTGAGGCCGTGCCGGACCAGCATGCGCCAAGTGGTGGAGAAGGGGATCGACCCGTCCACGTGCTGATGCAGTTCCACCTTGGGTGCCGCGCGGAGCGCTTTCGGGATGCGGATCCGGCCCATGGTCACGGGACTACTCCCCGGCGGCTTCACGGGCGCCCAGGCAGAGGGTTCGGGCCCAGCGGGGGCGTTTGGGGACGGTGGGGAGCAGTTCGAGATTGGCGCCGCCCTGGGGACAGCGGGCGCAGACCGCGGTCGTCTTCCAGGCATGCCGGAACACGCAGTCCTTGAGGGAATACCAGACCCCGTACTTCCAGCAGTAGAAGTCGTCTCGGGGTCCCCTGAACCCGTCCGGCACGCCGCTCCCTTCCCCGCTAGCCGCGGGCCTGGATGCGCCGGAGAATCTCCGCCTCCTCGGGGAAGTCGCCTTCCTCGTGCTTGCTGAAGATTCTCACGTCATCCACCCACACGTCGAAGACGCCCCCGCTGCCGCGCTGGAGTTCGCCGTCGACACCCAGGTGCTGCTTGAGATAGGCCGCGAGACTCGCGGCCCGGGGCTCGTAGTTTCAAACCCCGCAGTAATGAATGACCACTTTCACCGCTGCTCTCCTCGACCGGGTCGACGGCGGCGGCGCCGCCTCCCGGGAGCGTCAACTTAACCCGGATCGGCGTGAAGCGCGAGAGCCCTTCCCGGGGGGGTCAGGAGTTGAGGGGGGCGGGAACGCGAGAAAGGGCGACCCGGTTACGGCCGGCTTCCTTCGCCTCGTAGAGCGCCGTGTCCGCGGCGCGCAGAACTTCTTCGCCGGAGCGAGGGAACCGGGGGTTGAAATCGGCGACCCCGACGCTGATGGTCACCACGCCGGTGGGCGGGTTGGCCGGGTGGTGGATCCGCGCCGCCTCGGTCATTTCCCGCAGGCGCTCGGCGACGAGCACGGCGCCCTCGCCGTTCGTCTCCGGGAGCAGACAGACGAATTCCTCACCGCCGTAGCGGAACGCGGAGTCGGAGGTTCGGATGCTCTCCGCGATCACCTGGGCCACTGCCTGCAGGGTTTCGTCACCCGCCTTGTGGCCGAGGGTGTCGTTGTAGTTCTTGAACCGGTCGATGTCGATCATCAGTACCGAGTAGGGGTGCTGGAAGCGCTGGCAGTGGCCGCAGAGTGTGCGGAAGGCATCGTCGAAAGCCCGGCGGTTGGGGATGTTGGTCAGGCCGTCGACCATCGCCATGGTTTCGAGCATGCGGTTCTGGGCGGCCAGTTTCTCCTCGAGGGCGAGGACCCGCTCTCCGGCCCGAATGCGCACCATCAACTCGTCCCGGTCGAAGGGCTTGGTGATGTAGTCGTCGGCGCCCGCGTCGATGCCCCGCACCACGTCCGACTTCTGGGTCCGGGAGGTGAGAAGGATGACGTAGACGTATGGCGCGTCCTGGTTTTCCCGGGAAGAGCGAATGCGGCGGACCAGTTCGAGGCCGTCGATGTTCGGCATCTCCCAGTCGGCGATGACCAGGCGTGGATCTTCGCTGCGGAGGATGTGCCAGGCCTCGAGGCCGTCCGAGGCCGCCAGGACCTCGTGGCCCATCGTGGCCAGGGCGCGGCCGAGCATGCGCCGGGAGACCTTGTCGTCTTCTGCGATGAGGATACGCACGAGGCTACTCGAAGGTGCGCAGGTATGCCGCCAATCGATGGATCTCATCCTGCAGTTTCTCGACGAGGGCCGAGGCCTGGGAGAGATCGCCTTCGCGCCCCTGGGTCTCGATGCTCAGCGCGGTGTCCCGGATGGCCAGCGCCGAGAGATTGGCGGCCGCACCCTTGATGCTGTGGGCGACGCCGGCGACCTCTTCCGCCTGGCCGGCGGCGATGGCGGCGCGAAGCTGCTCCATGCGGCCGGGGACGTCGTCGAGAAAGATTTCGAGCAGTTCCTTGTAGAACTCCCGGTCGTCTCCGGCCCGCGCCAGGCCGTCTTCCAGGTCTACAGGGCAGGTGGTATCGGTGGACATTGAACCTCCCTCGTGGCGCGGCCCTTTTCAGGAAGCCCTGCGCCGAGTGTTGTCCCCACCACCCTGCGCCCCGTCGGGGCGCCGCAGGGAGAATCTAGGGTGATTCGCGTGCAAAATGCCAGTGCTCCCGCTAAAGTTCCTGCTCACAGCGAGGTAGAACATGCCCGGCAGCCCATCGCGCGCTCTCGAGACGGTTCCCAACCCGGCCCCCGACCGCCCCTACCGGGTTCGGATGGAGGCCCCGGAGTTCACCTGCCTGTGTCCGCGGACCGGGCAGCCGGACTTCGCCACGATCGTCGTGGATTACGTCCCGGGTCCGCGCCTGGTCGAACTCAAGGCCCTCAAGCTCTACCTCTGGTCCTGGCGGGACGAGGGCATCTTTCACGAGGCCGTGGTGAATCGGATCCTGGACGATCTCGTGGCGGCCTGCGAGCCCTGCTGGATTCGGGTGACCGGGGCCTTCAAGGTACGGGGCGGGATCACCACCACCGTGGTTGCCGAGGCGGGGGCGCTTCCCGCGGGGGCTGCCCGGCTGCCCGGCCAGGAGACGCAGCGATGAGCCGTCCGATCCCCGAGAAGGTCGTCGTCTTCCCCACGCGGGAGGTGGGAATCGTCTGGTCCGACGGGCGGGAAGACTTTTTCCCGGCACGGGACTTGAGGATTTCCTGCCCCTGCGCCGAGTGCGTCGACGAGATCACCGGCGAGCGCCGACTCGACCCGGAGTCGGTGCCCGCGGATTTGCGCGTCGAACGATGGGAGGCCGTGGGGCGCTACGCGCTGCGCTTCCACTTCTCGGACGGCCATGCCACCGGCATCTTCACCTTCGAGGTCCTGCGCGCGTAGGATCCGCTTTCCCTACCGCGCTTTCTCTACAGGGCGACTCGTTCGATCCTGACCTCCCGGGTGGGACGGCCGGATTCGGAGCCCAGGGACTCCAGGCGGCCGAGGGTCTCGTGGCCGTCCACCACCTCGCCGAAGATCGTGTGTTTGCCGTCGAGCCAGGGGGTGGCGACGAAGGTCAGGAAGAACTGGCTGCCGTCCGTACCGGGGCCGGCGTTGGCCATCGACAGCAAACCGGGGCGGTCGTGGCGCACCGAGGGATCGAACTCGCCGCTGAACTGGTAGCCGGGGCCGCCCGTGCCGCTGCCCAGGGGACAGCCTCCCTGGGCCATGAAGCCGGGGATCACCCGGTGAAACGCCAGGCCGTCGAAATAGCCCAGCTTGGCCAGGTAGAGAAAGCTGGTCACGTGCATCGGGGCCACTTCCGGCATCATGCGGATGACAAGGGAGCCCTCGCTGGTTTCCATGGTGACCCGGTACTCCTTGTCGGCCGCGAAAGTGGCCACTTCGGGGGCCGGCACGCTCAGGCGCCAGCGGGGGTGGCTTTGATCGACGCCGGCCTGGGCCAGCAGTTCTTCGATGGTCACGAGATCTCCTCTCAAGCTTGGTCCAGGCCCCGGTGGAGGGTGATCAGTCGCTGCACGACCTCCGGGTCGGCCAGGGTCGTCAGGTTACCCAGGTCCTCGTACTCTCCCGCGGCGATCTTGCGCAGGATCCGGCGCATGATCTTGCCGCTGCGGGTCTTCGGCAGGCCCGGTGCGATGAGAATCGCGTCGGGGGTCGCCACGGGACCGATCACGTGGCGCACCTGCTCCTTGAGGGCTCCTTCCACCTCGCCGGGGGCCGCGCCCTCGGCGGCGGAGTTGAGGATCACGTAGGCGAAGATCCCCTGGCCCTTGATCTCGTGAGGGTAGCCGACCACCGCCGCTTCGGCCACGGCTTCGTGGGAAACCAGGGCGGACTCCACTTCCGCGGTGCCCATGCGATGCCCGCTGACGTTGATCACGTCGTCGACCCGGCCGGTGATCCAGTAGTAACCGTCCTCGTCCCGGCGGCAGCCGTCGCCGGTGAAGTAGAGCCCCGGGTAGTGGGTGAAATAGGTCTGCTGGAAGCGTTCGTGGTCGCCGTAGACCGTACGGGCCTGGCCCGGCCAGGTGCGCTCGATGCAGAGGTTGCCCGCCACGCCGTTGCCCTCGAGCCGCTGGCCCTCGGCATCCACCAGCAGGGGCTTGACGCCGAAGAAGGGGAAGGTCGCCGAGCCCGGCTTGAGGGGCGTGACCCCGGGCAGGGGCGTGATCATGATCCCGCCGGTTTCCGTCTGCCACCAGGTGTCGACCACCGCGCAGCGGCCTTCGCCCACCACGTCGTGGTACCAGCGCCAGCTTTCCGGGTTGATCGGCTCGCCCACGGTGCCCAGGACCCGCAGGCTCTTGCGCGCATGCCGGCGGACGAATGCGTCGCCGGCCCGGGCGATGGTGCGAATGGCCGTCGGTGCGGTGTAGAAGATGTTCACGCCCAGGTCGTCGACCACCTGCCAGTAGCGACCGGCATCGGGATACACCGGCGTGGACTCGAACATCACGCTGGTGGCGCCGTTGGCCAGGGGGCCGTAGATGATGTAGCTGTGCCCGGTGATCCAGCCGATGTCCGCCGCGCAGAAGTAGACGTCGCCCGGGTGATAGTCGAAGACCAGCTTGTGGGTCAGGGCGGCGTAGACCATGTAGCCGCCGGTGGTGTGCAGCACTCCCTTGGGCTTTCCTGTCGATCCCGACGTGTAGAGGATGAACAGCGGATCCTCCGCTCCCATGTGCTCGTAGGTGCAGGTGGAGCGCTGACGGCGGCACTCCTCGTCGAGCCAGAAGTCCCGTCCCGCGGTCATGTTCACCTGCTTGTCCGTGCGGCGGGCGACGAGCACGGTCTCGACCAGGTCCAGGCCGTCCACGGCCCGGTCCACCGTGTCCTTGAGCGCCAGCCGTCGACCGCCCCGCAGGCCTTCGTTGGCGGTGACCACCACTTTGCAGCCCGCATCGAGGATGCGGTCGCGAATCGCCTCGGCGCTGAAGCCGCCGAAGACGATGGAATGCACGGCGCCGATCCGGGCGCAGGCCAGCATGGTGTAGGCCAGCTCGGGGATCATCGGCATGTAGAGGCAGACCCGGTCGCCTCGCCGAACCCCGTGGTGGCGCAGCACGTTGGCCACCCGGCAGACCTCGTGCTTGAGTCGGCGGTAGGAGATGTGCTCGTACTGCCCGGGCTCGTCCCGGACCCAGATGATGGCGTCCTGTTCGCCCCTCTCCCGCAGGTGCCGGTCGACACAGTTGTAACAGGCGTTGAGGCGGCCTCCGAGGTACCAGGCGAAGTCCACGTTGACATAGTCGTGGTCGTAGACCATCTGCCAGGGGCTGAACCAGTCGAGGATCTCCGCCTGCCGGCCCCAGAAGGTCTCGGGGTCGTCGAGGGACAGGCGGTAGAGGCGCTGGTACTCCTCCATCGAGGCGATGTGGGCCCGGGCCGCGATATCGGCCTTGGGGGGGTAGACCTCCGGCGGGTTGTCATGACTCATGGTCTCGGCTCCTGAAGCATGGCGGTCGGGGCGTAAGTTACCATAGGCGTCATGGCGGTGGACGCGGAGTTCCCGCCCCGATCCGCAGGAGGCTGACGGACATGGCAACATCGAAGATCGAGGTCGGGCGCCGAGCCCCCCTTTTCACCCTGCCCGCCGCTTCGGGGGGCAAGGTGGCGCTCCGCGACCTGGCGGGGAGCTGGGTCGTTCTCTACTTCTATCCCAAGGACGACACGCCGGGCTGCACCAAGGAGGCCTGCGAATTCAGCTCGGCGCTGAAGGATTTCGAGAAGCTCGACGCGGTGGTCTACGGCTGCAGCCCCGACAGCCTCGAGCGGCACCGGCGCTTCATCGAGAAGTACGACCTGCAGATCGATCTGCTCAGCGACGAGAAGAGGACCGTGATGGAAAAGTACGGCGCCTGGGGCGAGAAGGTGCTCTACGGGCGCAAGTCCATCGGCGTGATCCGCTCGACGGTGATCATCGATCCAAAAGGAAAGGTGGCCCACCACTGGAAGAAAGTGCGAGCCGCCGGTCACGCGGAAAAGGTACGGGAGCGGCTCGAGGCCTTGCGGGAGACCGGAGATCGGGGCGTCGGCGGCCGCTGAGCCGGCGTCCCGAAGACCCAAAAGGAGTTTTCTGGCGGTGCAGATCGAAAAGGGGGGGCATTCGTGAGTGGAGTCGCGAGAATCGGCATCCCGGCCGTTCTCGTGATGGGATGGGCGGGAGTTGCTGTCGCCGAGACCACCACGCACGTGGCTACCTTCCTTTTCGTGCCCCAGCGGTATTCCGCTCCGGCTCGGGGTGGAGGGAGACGATTTTACCTGCTCCGAGCTGGTGCCCGGCGCATACGAGTGTGTGGACCTGGCATTGGAGGATTCAGCTTCTGCCACGTGCACGCGGGGGTGCGAGAAGGTCGTGATCGGGACTCTCGCCGGGTGCTATCACGGCACGGGCAGTCCCGACATCCTGGAGCCCCATTTCAGCGTCTGCCGGGTGTCCCCACCGCCGGGTTTTTCCCGGTCGCCTTCAGCTCGTTCACCCAATGGCGTCTGCTGAGGCTCGACCCCGGGCCAGGATGGCCCATCGCCCGGCTTCTCTTTCGAGCACCCGGTACTCTCCCGTTCGCAGCAGCAGGCCGGGCCTGAACGGCGCGGCCCGGCGGCGGCCGGTCAGGGCGGCCAACAGGTAGAGCAGGATCACCCCATGGGCCAGAACCGCCACGGTGCCGCCGGGTTCGAGGGCCGCCAGTTGCCGGGCTGTGTCTTCCGCCCGGCGGCGTACCGCCGCGGGGGAGTCCACACCGACGGTCAGCCCCACCAGCCAGCACCAGCGCAGCAGAGGCGGCCACAGGGGGCGGGGCAGGGGGACCCCCGCCAGCACGGCTCCCAGGCCTTGCGGTCGGGCCAGGCCGCGCACCCTGCCGAAACTGACCTCCGCCAGGGCCGGGTCGGGTTGGGGGGTCAGTTCCAGAGGGGCAGCGAGGGTCTCGGCGGTCGCCCAGGCTCGCTCGAGGGGGCTGGTCAACAGCACCGTTGGCCTCCAGGGGGCGATCCGGCGGGCCAGGTCCGCCGCCCGGGCCCGGCCCACCGCTGTCAGCGGCCGCCGTCCTTCCGAGCGTTGCCAGGCATGGAGCCGGGCCAGGGTCGGCCAGGCGGGCAGGTCGGGCTCCTCGTCACAATGGCGGATCAGGACCAGTCGGCGGGCCATGTTCAGCGGATCCCGGCTGCCGATTGGGGCATAATGCGGAAGGGAGCAGGCGGACGGCGAGCCGGTCCTTCGGTTCGTGCCGCAGGCTCCGTGGACAGTCGAGGGCAGGGAAGATGCTCAGGAAAAAGCCGATCAAGGGAAGCCGGATGGTCTCTGTCACCTTTTCCTGCCAGGTTCCCGAGGCAGCAGGTTCCGTGGCGCTCGCCGGCGATTTCAACGACTGGGACCCCTCCGTCCATCCCATGCGGCGTCGGAAGGATGGCGCCTGGGCGGTGACGCTGCGCCTGCCCCGCGACAGTCAGTACCAGTATCGCTTCCTCGTCGGCCGGGAACAGTGGCTGACCGATACCGAGGCCGACGGCCTGGTGCCCAACGACTTCGGCACGGAGAATGCCCTCGTCCGGCTCTGAGACCCCGGGCGCGGCGCTCACTTCGATGTACGGAAGCGATCCTCCTCGTCGGCGAAGAGGATATTGAAGCTGGTCAGCGAGCCGTAGCAACCGGTGATGTACCCCTGCAGCTTGAGCTTGAGTTCGGTGGGAATATCCGCGGCGTTGACTTGCTGCTCGAGGGTGCGCAGGCGGTTACGAAGCATGACGATCTTCTTGAAGAAGACTTCGATGGGCCAGCTCTTTTCTTGCAGGCCCTCCCGGCCGGGCCTGAGCACGAGCTGACCGCCGAGCCACTTGGCCGCGGGAGCCACCGGTGTCAGACCGAGTTCTTCCCGAAAGATCCGTCTCAGGAGTGACTCGAGGCCTTCCATCTCGGATGACGGAGTGGCGGCCGCGGTGGACGCGGCAGGCGGTGAGGGCTGCGGTGCGGCGCGGGACCCACGGTAGTTGTGCTGACTGCCGCAGGAATCGCAGACCACGCGCATCGGGCGGCCCTCGCCGTCGGTGACGACGATCGTGTGGCGTCGGGTCTCCTTGCAGACACGGCAGAGATCCTCGACGCTCATGCCCGCGCGATAAGAGTTCATGTTCCCTCCCGGGCCGTCCGCCGCCGGGGGGCCGGCAGGGGCCGGAGCAGACGGCGAGTGATGGCCACGAAACGATCGGCGGCCTCCCGCAGGTCGGGAGCCGTACTGGGTCTGAAACCGTAGACCTCCACCCGCAGACCCCGTAGCTTGAGCTGCTGGACCAGGGGCACGAAGTCGCCGTCCCCGGTGGCCAGCACCACCACGTCCAGGTGCTCGGCGGTGGTCAGGGCGTCGAGGGCCATCTCGAGATCCCAGTTGCCCTTCATGCTGCGGTCGGGGCGGATCTTCAGCGGCTTGCGTTTGACCTCGTAGGCCTTCATCTGGAGCAGGTGAATAAAGGAACTCTGGTCGATCTCCGGTGTCTCCACCACGTAGGCCACCGCGCGCACCAGGCGGCGGCCGGAAGTGACACTGGCCAGCAGAGCTTCGAAGTCCAGCCGTGCGCGTTTTTCCCGGGCGCCGTAGAACATGTTCTGTACGTCGACGAACAGGCCGATACGGGGCTTGCCCTCCGGCTGGGTCGGGCGCGCCGGCTCGACCCGCGGGGCGGGTAGGGGGTCGCCCTCGAGACGACCTCGAATCGCCCCCAGTTCCCGCAGGATCTCTTCCTGGGCCCGGGCCGCCACGCGCGCCTGGGCCTCCTCCACCGACGCGACGCGTTCGAGCAGTCCGGCCAGTTGCTCGATGCGCCGGCCCTGCTCGCGCAGGATTTCCCGCCGGCCGCCCTCCCCGGCACGCAACTTGTCGAGAGTGGCGCCGGCCCGGCGCTGCTCGGTGGTCAGGCGTCGCAGCGCGGTGGTGATTTCACCCGTGCGTTCCCGGGCGCGGCGTTCGAGCAGTTCGTCGACCCGGCGCCTGAGGCGCACCGCCTCGCGCTCGAGACGGCCCCGTTCGTCCCGGGTGGATTTGAGTTCTGCCCGCAGAGTCTTGATTTCTTCCAGGCGATGGGAGAGACGCTGTTCGAGTGCGGCGGAGCGCTCGAGGGCCTTTTCCAGGCGCGTTTCGAGCTGGCGGACGCGGGTCTCCAACTCGCGCCGCTCCTGCTCGAGTTCCCGGACTTCGCCCCGGGCGGTGGCCACCTTGGCGACCCACTTGGGGCGGGATCCGGGATCCTGCTGCAACACCTCGGGAGCCACCAGTTCCGCGGCGGCTCGGATCTCGGCGGCGGGCAGGGGCGCCGGGCGGGCGCGGGCCAGGTGGTGCAGCACGGCGGCCGCCTGGGGGCCGGGAGCCCGGAGGATGCCTGCCATGGTTTCGTGGAGTTCGGCTTCGGCCCAGCGTTCCGGACGGGGCGCACGGGCGGCCGCCCGCGCGTCGAGCCGCTCGAGCAGCCGTCGGGCCACGGCGGCGTCTTCCGCGGCCAGGTCGGCGATCCACTGGGCTCGGTCTTCGTCGGGCGTCGGGGGGGGGGCTTCTCCGCGCAGGGTTTCGAAGTCGGCCTCCTCGAGCAGGGTCGAGACGACCAGGCGCAGGCCCTGGGGGCCGAGCCGTTCGAAGTAGGTGTCCCAGCCGACCTGCACTGCTCGTCTCCGGCACGGAATGCCGCGGCCTCCTGGCAGCCCGCGAAAACCGGACGATGATAGCACCCGCCCGGGCTGTCGGCCCGTCGGGGGCCTGCTAACTTGCTGATAAAACGCGCTTTGACAAGTCCCCCGAGGCGCGGTGTATGCTTTGCGGTCTTTCGGGCGAAAGTTTCGGGGCGGTCTGGGTGAAGGCGAGGAGCGATGATTCTGGGTATCGGCGTCGATGTCATCGAGCTTGACAGGGTGCGGCGGATCATGGCCCGCCATGGAAATCGCTTCTTCGACCGGGTGCTCACCGAGCGCGAACGGGCCTATTGCCTGCGGCACCGGGACCCGGCGCCCAGTGTCGGCGCGCGCTTCGCCGCCAAGGAGGCCTGGCTCAAGGCCCTGGGTACGGGTCTGGCCCAGGGGATCGGCTGGCACGACGTGGAAGTGGTGCGTCAGGCGCAGGAGGACCCGCCGCGCCTGGAGCTGCGCGGTCGGGCGGCCGAACTGGCAGCCCGGCGGGGCGCGACGGCCAGCCACCTGTCGATCAGCCACGAGCGCTCCGTGGCCGTGGCCTTCGTGATTCTCGAGGGACAGGCGTGAGCGCCCCGGGCCGACGGCGGGGCGGCCTGCGCGGCGTGCTCAGGCGGGGCCTCGAAGCGGTAGCCTGGTTTTCGGTATTCCACCCCCGCTCGGTGCTGGTGGGAGTCGCCATCGCCACGGCCGTGGCGGGATACCTGGCGGCCGACCTGCGTCTTTCCACCGACATCGACTCGCTGATCCCCGATGACGTGCACACTGCCCAGCGCATGCGCGAACTCTTCCGTCGCTACGGCGGCGCCGAGCCCATCGTGGCCGCGATTTCCGGCAAGGGCGAGGAAGACCTGGACGATCGTACGGAACTGGCCCTGGCTCTGCGTGACCGCCTCGAAGAGTGCGAGAACGTGCAGGTGGTGGCCGGGATCTTCGGTGAGGATCCGTGGGCCCTGCTTTCGGGATCCCAGGCGCGTTCGCTGATGCTCTATCTCGACCCGCAGCAGCTCGACAGCCTGGCCGGGCAGCTCACGCCGGAGGCCATCGATGCCCGGGTGGCGGCCAACCGCGAGCGACTGCTTTCTCCGCTGGGGCCGCTGACCACCCGATTGCTGCGGGAAGATCCCCTGGGTCTGTCGGGCTTTCTCGTCTCTCGCCTGGCCGAACTGAAGGGTGAATTGCGCGTCATGCCCCGCTCGGGGATGCTGGTCACCGAGGACGGCAGCTATGTCCTGCTGCTGATTCGGCCCGAGGGGGCGGCCCACGATCTGCGTTTCGCCCGCCAGGTGCTCGCCGAGGTGGCCGGCGCGGCCCGCCTGGCGCTCGAAGACATGGAAATGGAAGGAACCGTGGGCCTGGGGCCCGCCGACGAACCGGGCGGTATCCACGTGGGCCTGACCGGCGCGCCCGCGGTGCTCGTCGACTACCAGGAGATCCTCTCGCGGGATATTCGCTCGATCTCGGTGGTGGCCTTCGTCGCGGTGCTGGTGCTCTTTCTTTTCGCGTTTCGTCGCATGGTCGGCGTGCTGGTGGCAGGCGTACCCCTGCTGGTGGGACTGACCTGGTCGCTGGGCTTCGCCTACCTGGCCATCGGCGAGATCAACGTCTTCACCGCCGGATCGGTGGCGATGCTCTGCGGGTTGGGAATCGACTTCACGATTCATCTCTACAACCGCTACCTGGAGGAGACCCACGCGGGCAAGGACATGTTCACCGCTTTCGCCGCGGCCCACGGGGAGACCGGGCTGGGCATCCTCTCCGCCGCCCTGACCACGGCCTGGGCTTTCCTGGCGGCGGGTTTCTCGCGTTTCCAGGGCTTACGCCACCTGGGGCTGATCTGCGCGGCGGGCATCGCGCTTTCCCTGGTGGCCGCGCTCCTGCTGGTGCCGGCCCTGACGGCGCTGGCCACCCGCTGGCGCCCGGGTCCCGACCGGCCCCGGGGCCTGGCCGGTTTCGGTCTCGGGCCCATCCTGCGCGGGGTCCTGCGTCATCCCGGATGGGTCGCGGGGACGGGGTTGGTGGTCACCGTCGCCCTGGTGTGGCCGACCCTCAGCGTTCGACTCGACGAAGACTTCCGTCGCTTCCGCCCGACGGGCGCTCCCAGCATCCGCCTGCAACTCGACATCAGTCGCCAGGTGGGCACTTCCTTGCAGCCGGTGGCCGCACTGGTACCGGGGGAGAGCGATGCGGAGATCCTCGAAGCTTCCGCGGCGGTGGAAGAGCAGTTTCGGCGGTTGATCGGGGACGGGGAGAGTTCCCTGGCCGTGGTGGTGGGCCCGGCCAGCGTGGTGCCCCCCCCCTCCCATCAGCAGGCCGTGCTGCAGCGACTGCGGGAGTTGCGCGCGGCCGGGAAGATCCGCCCGGCGGCCGTGGAGACCGACCTGCTGGCGGCGATGGAGCGTCATGGTTTCCGTGTGGACGGCCAGGCCCGGCGGGCGGCGGCACGCATCCGGCGGATGCTCGAGGTGGACGGTGAACTGACCCTCGAGCGGGCCGAGAGCGGGATGCTGGCGGATGTGCTTTCGGATCTGATCGTCGAGGCCGGGGACGGCAGCCGGGAAGGCCTGGTGATCGCCTACCCGCGGCCCAACGCCCGTTCCCGGGATCTGGTCGAGGCTCTCCAACAGGCGGTGAAGGCTTCGGGGCATCGGGCGGACCTGGTGGGAGGCCGGGTGCTGAGCCAGGAACTCAAACCCCTGATTCTGCGGGACGGTGTCATGGCCGTCGCCTTGACGGTGGTGGGTGTGCTGCTGATCCTCTTCCTGACCTTTCGCCGTCCCCTGCTGGTGTTGTTGACCTTCCTGCCCCTCGTGGTGGGCGTCGTGGGCTCGGTGGGCCTGATGCACCTCTTCGGCATCGATTTCAACCTGGTGAGTATCTCCATGGTGCCGCTGATCCTGGGTATCGGCATCGACAACGGCATCCATGTGGTGCACCGTTTTCTCGAGCATTCCGCGGAGGATCTGGCCGAGGTCTTCGAGCACACCGGTCGCGGGATCGTGATGACCTCGCTGACCACCATGGTGGGTTTCGGCGCGCTGATCTTCGCCGACTATCCGGGCCTGATCGCCTCCGGCTTTCTAGCCATCCTCGGCGTGGGGGCCACCCTGGTCACCGCGGTCACCCTGCTGCCCGCCATGCTCCGCCTGACTCACGTCCGCTGACCCGGTCGGGACGGGGCCGGCGGGGCGGGAGGGGGTCTTCGTGGCGCGGGATCAGGCCGAGGGGACCGATGACGAGGCGAGACGGACCAGCCCGCGACGGACCAGTCGGCGCAGCAGGCGGATCGTCTCGGCTTCCCTCATGGGGGCCAGTTCCACCAGGTTGCGCACCGTGGTGGTTCCGTCGAGCCGGGAGAGCAGGAAGTATTCTTCGGAGCGAATGGTCTCGCCGGTGAGCTCCTGGAGGGGACGGCCGAGTTCGGGAACCGCGTCGGCCGGGAACTCGTCCCGGTAGACCTTGGCCAGGAAGGCCTGTTCGGTCTTTTCCAGCAATTCGGCGGCCTCCGCGTCGTCGATCGGAGGCTCTTCGCAGAGCAGCGCCATGGCCGCCTCCGGGTCGCCGGCGTCGAGGCGGTCTCGAGCCGCGGCGATGCGGGCCGGGCCGGTCAGACCCACCAGCTCGGCATCCGGGGCCTCGCCGGTGACCAGCATCAGGGGGGGGCCTTCGAGGGTCACGATGGTGGCCAGGCCCAGGCGGTAGGCTTCGTAAAGGAACTTCATCACCGGGAAGGGGCTGGCATGAAGCAGAAAGGCCAGCTCGTCGATCGAGCGGCGGCCGTCGAGGGTTTCGAGAATCCGGCGGGCCAGGGGATGCTGGAGGATCGCTTCCGGAGGTTCCTTGTCGCTGCGGGCGAGCACCACCCGCCCGTCGGGAAAGATTTCGCGGATCCGCGCCTTTTCGTCACAGCGGTGCACGCCCCGTAGCAGCACGTGATCCACGGGCAGGGAGATCAGCACGACCTGGGGCCCCGGCCTGGCATCGGGCTCGAAGTGGAAGTCGGCCTCGTCCCACTCGAACAGGGAGTAGACGATCTCCTCGGTGCGCTCGGCGAGGGCCCGCAGCAGGTCATCCCGGGTGATGAAGCCGAGACGGACGAGGATCTGGCCGAGAAACTCGCTGGATTCTCTTCGCGCCAGGAGGCCCGCCCGCAGTTGTTCCTCGGTGAGCATCCCCCGGGCGACGAGGACGTGGCCGAGCATCTCCGTGGGCTGGTTCGAGGCGGCGCCGACGATCAGGCCTTCCTGGAGGTAGACCTCCTTCACCACCGTCGACTGGCGAAAGTCGAGACGGCCCGTTTTCTGGGCAGAGGCGACCCACTGCAGCAGGTCTGCCAGATTCATGGTCCTTGTACTTCCGCTCAGGCTCATGGTCAGGGCAAAGCTAGGATCCCGGGTTCCGGGGGGCAAGTCCGGCGTGCGCTGGTGGAAGGCCGAACCTATCTTGATTCCGACGTGTTCCCGCCCCGCCGGGGGCGGAGGAGGTATCGATGAGCCGGAACGCCGAGATCACCCCTGACGCGCCTGCCGCGGGCAACGAGCAGTACCGGGTGCCCAAGGTTCAGGTGCCGCTGTGGCTGATTCTCGACGGCGGACACGCCATCGAAGGTCATGTCCATCTGCTTCCCGTGGCGGGTGTGCACGCCGGTCGGGAACGGGTGATCGACCTGCTGTGCGCCGAGCATTCCCACTTCCTCCCGGTCTCCCTGTCGGACCGGGTGCGCCTGGTTCATCGCAGCCGCGTCCTGCTGGCGGGGGTTCAAGACCCCTACGACGCCGGCCTGGGGGATGACAACGGCGTGGAGGGGCGGGACGTGGAGGTCGAACTCGAACTCAAGGGGATCGAGGCGCCGGCCCATCGTATCGCCGGCACGGTACACATCGTGATGCCACCGGGAAGTCAGCGCCTGGTGGACTACCTCAACCAGCCGGCGCCCTTCTTTCCGCTCAGGAACAGGGAGAAAGGACTGGTCCTGGTCAACAAGTCCTTCGTCGTCGACGCGTTGTTGGCCTGAAACGGGGTGGGGCTCAGGCCAGCAGGTCGAGGACCGTTCCGGTCAGCTCGTTGGCGATCTTGAGCACCGCCACGTTGGCCTCGACCGTTCGCGCTGCCGCGAGTTGTGTCGTCACTTCTCCCGCCATGTCGGTCTCGCCGCGGGCGACCCTTCCGGCGGATGCGGCGAGACGGTCGTTGGCGGCGAGGATGGCGGCGCTCGAGGCGCTTTGCACGCTGGATATCATCCCGGTGAATATAGGTTCCCGCGGCGGTCGGCGCAGCCCGTTTCCGGTGTCAGGCGTGGCGCTCCCCGCTGGTTTTCCCATGCAGGAGGCGGACGCGGTCTCCGGCCGTCAGGCCCAGGCGCCGCGCGGCGGAGTCTCGGGCCAGGGCGATCTCGAGGTAGCCCGCTGAACCCCAGAGGGCCAGCACCCGCCCGGGGTCGGCGCCGCCGTAGGTCAGGGCCGGTTCCAGGACCCAGCGGTCGGGGCCGGTTTCCAGGACGGTGGGGAGAGTGCCACCGAGGTGTTCGGGGCGCAGCGCGAGAATCACGTTGCCGAAGTGATCCACGTGGAGGACCGTGGTCTCGAGGCCGCCGTCCCGGCTGCGCACCGGTGGAGGTGTCACGCGGCGGGGGTCGGGTACGGCCGGGCCCACCTCCGCGGGATCGAGGCCGAGGGCCAGCCGGGCGGCTACTGGAGCGAAGAGATCCCGGCCGTGGAAAGTGGGGTGCGCCGGCGGCAGGCCGAGCCTTGCCGCCTCGATGGACCACAGCTCTACCTGCCGGCTGCGGTCGAAGACGGCGGTGAGCAGACCGTTGTCGGGGGCGACGAAGAGGCGGCCGTCGCAGCGGGCCACCAGGGCCCGACGGTCGGTGCCCACGCCCGGGTCCACCACGGCCAGATGCACGGCGCGCGGGGGGAAGCGCCAGGCGGCGCAGGCCAGGACGAAGCCGCCGGCGAGTATGTCGTGACGCTCGAGGTCGTGGGTGACGTCCACGAGTTGGCAGCCCGGAGCCTGCTCGAGCAGCACGCCCTTGATCTCGGCCACGTAGGAATCCCGCCGGCCGAAGTCCGTGGTCAGGGTGATCAGGGGCGGCGGCTGATGGTCGACTGGGCTACCCATGGCACGAATTCTACCCCCGCTCGTGGTTGGCGGGGCCATGATGCATTGACCGGCGCGACGACGCATCCCATGATCGCTCGGATGCCGCGAGGGGACCGCGGCCCCATGGAACCCAGGAGAAGCCGTCATGCCCCGGTGCTCTCGAGTGCGATTCCGAAAGTCTGAGCCTGTGAACAGGTCGTTGTGTGGGGTTCGTGGACCGGTCCTGCTGGCGCTGGCCGTATGGGCGAGTCTCGCCCCGGGCCTCGGCGAGGAAGTGTTGCCGGGGCAGAGTACGGCGCCGCGGCCGGGGCTGACCCTGGCCCGGGCGGTGAGCCTGGAACAGGCGCCTTCCCTCGCGCCCCTGGCTTCAGGCGGCCAGCCGGTGTGGACCTTGGTGCGGCTGAGTTGGCAGCGACTCGAAGCGACGGCGGGCCAGGTGGACACCTCGGCGCTGACCTCGGTTCTGGGGGCGATTCCGCCGGAAGCCGGGCCGGTGGTGCTGGAGATCGATGCGGACCCTCCCGCCTGGACGCGCGGTGAGGTCACCGCGCGGCGCCGGGCCTGGCAGGCCATGCTGCGGGCGGTGGCGCGCGCCGCCGGCGGTCGGGTGGACTGGTACCTGGTGGGGGGGGTCCTGACGGGCCGGGACGAGCCTTCGGCGGCGGCCTTCGAAATCAAGCTCGCCTCGGTGACTCTGCGGGCCGAGGACTCCGGGGCCGGTGTCGGCTTCCGGGTCGAGGGTGAGGCGGGCATCCGGCAGATCGCCCAGGCCTATGCGGAGACCGGCGACCTGGCTCCCTACGTGGACGCTCTTTGCCTGGCGGCCCCTTTCGCCCGGGTCGAAGCCCTGGCCGTTCGGCTGCGGCAAGCGACCCTCGAGGCCGATCCGGGGATTTCCCTGTGGGCGGAGTTGCCCGCGCCCGCCGGTGGGGAGACGGAGGTGCAGGAGCAGGTGCTGGCCCGGGCCATTGGCCTGTTCGCGGTGAGCACCGACCTGGTGACCTTCGCCCGGGCCACCGGCCCCGCCGCCGCCGCCCAGGACCGCGTGCTGGCGGCGCTGGCCGGCCATCTGCCGGAGGGACTCTCCCTGTCTCCCACCGAGGGGGCGGGAATCGAGGTGGATCCCCGGGGACCGCCTCTGCGCTGGGTGCGCTTTTTCGACGAGAAGAACTTCCAGGAGGTGGTCGCCTACTGGTCCCCGGGCCCCGTGGAAGGGGGGACGACGGGGCGGTTCCTGTTCAAGAAGGTCTTGCGTCGAGGCTACCGGGTGGTCGACCCGGTCACCGGCCGCCTGCGCTACGCCCGCAGCGAAGCGGTGGACGACGCCTGGGTCCGGGTCGAGGCGCCGCTGGACGCGCGACCGCGCTTGTTGCTGGTCACCCGGCAGAAATTCTCGCCGGGCATCATGGCCCAGCTCGAAGAGACCGAGGCCACCGGTACCCACGAGATCACGGCCGAGGAGATCATCGCCGCTCACCAGCGCTGGCGAACCTTCCAGGACGACCGCCTGATGAGTGTTTCCCGGCGGAGCGAGATCAACCTGCGTTTCCGCTACGCCCTGGTCACGGGCACCATCGACGTGACCATGGACACCGACTACTTCTGGGACCGTCAGACGGGGCAGGAGTGGTCGATTCGCGAGAAGTACGTCAACGGCGTGCGGCTGAAGTGGGACAAGCTGCCCGAACTCCCCCTGATCAACCAGGAGCAGGTGGTGCAGACTCCTCTCGACCTGAACCTGGACAAGCGCTACAGCTACCGCCGGGACGGTGAGGAGCGGGTCGAAGGCCGCGACTGCTGGCGGCTGCGCTTCGAGCCCCTCGACAGCAGCCTCTCGCTCTACAAGGGCCGGGCCTGGATCGACAAGAAAACGGGGGCGCTGGTCAAGGTCAAGACCGTGCAGACCGGCCTCGAGCCGCCGCTGATCAGTGACGAGGAAACCCAGGTCTACCATCCCTACGTGGGGCCCGACGGCACCGAGTACTGGTTGCCCGACGGTATCGACGGGCAGCTGATCTACAGCATCCAGGGCGGGAACCTGGTGGTCTTGCGCAAGATCTCCTTCCAGGAACCGAAGATCAACGAGCCCGGCTTCTACGCCGCGCGGGACGCGGCCTACGGCTCCAAGCGGCAGATGCTGCGCCAGACCGGGGAAGGCTTCAAGTGGCTCACCCGGCAGCCCGACGGCACCCGCAAGGTCAACGAGGAAGGCGACACACGCCAGCTCTTCGCCCTGGCCGGAGCCCTGAAGGACGAGGGCACCGACGGGGTCGTGCCCCTCGCCGGCGTGAACTACGTCGATCTCGATTTTCTTCAGCGCAAGATGATTCTCAACGTCTTCTTCGCCGGCGCCCTGGCCAATGTCTCCCTCTCCAAGCCCGGCGTGGGAGGCAGCAAGCTGGACATCGGCGTGATCTTCAACGGCGTGGCCTTCAAGGCCACCGACAAGCTCTACGACCTCGGTGTCGAGGATGAGAGCCAGAGGGTGCGCAGCCTGACCCAGAGCCTGGTCTTCAACGCCGGCTATCCACTGGGCGACTTCTTCAAGCTGCGGGCCACGGCGGGCTTCAACCTGGTCGACTACGACACCGCCGACGAGACGGCTTCCGACTTCACCCTGCCCCAGGATCATCTGCACACGCGCCTGGGTCTCGAATTGGCCTACGATCGTGCCGGCTGGGGAATTCTCGCCCGGCGGGAGTGGATTTCCCGCTCCAGGTGGAAGCCCTGGGGCCCGGCGGGCGACCTGGTCGACGCCGAGGCGGTGGCGGCGGCCAAGGACTACACCCGGACGTCCCTCGGGTTTCAGAAGAGCTGGTTCCTGCCCCTGTTTCAGAAGATCGAGATCGGCGGTACCTGGCGGACGGGGGAAGATCTCGACCGTTTCTCCGCCTTCGACTTCGGTTTCTTCGGCACCAGTCGCGTACGGGGCTTCGGCGGTTCGGGAATCCGCTATGACCGGGGCGCCCAGGCCCAGATCCAGTACTCTTTCAACCTGGGGGACGTGATTCGCTTCGATGCGGTGGTGGATCACGCCCGGGTGCGCGATCGGACTCTCAGCGCGGAGATGACCGATCATACCGGCGTGGGCATCGCCGCCAATTTCGTCGGTCCCTGGCGTACCCTCTGGCGGCTGGATTACGGCTACTCGCTGAAGAGCGACCTGGAGGCCGCCGAAGGACAGAGCGAATTCATGCTGGTCGTGCTGAGGCTCTGGTAGCCTCGAGGAACGGTGGATGAGCGCTGAGCCCGCCGGCGTCCTGGTCGACGGACGGCCCCTGCAGGGGGCGACCGGTCGCCGGGGCGTCGGGCGCTACGTGCGGGACCTGCTCGGCGGCCTGGCAGCCAGCGGCCGTATTCCCCGTCTCGGTGCTTTGATCGATCCTCGCCGCGAGCCCCCCGAGGGTTTTCCGGCGGGGGTCACCGCCGTCGACCCGGCTCGTCCGCCGGGGCCGACCCTGGGCTGGGGGCGGCTGCTGGGGCCCGGCTGGATCCGCGCCTTCGCCCCCGAACTGTGGCACGCGACCTTTCTCGCTCCCCCCCGGGTGCCCCGGGGCCTGCCCTGGGTGGCTACGGTCCATGATCTGATCCCCCTGCGCCATCCCCGGCGTTTCAGCCGCCGCCACCGGCTGGTCTTCGGACTCTCCTTGCGCTGGTCCTGCCGGGCTCCGTTGATCATCGCCGTCAGCCGCTGGACCGCGGATCAGCTCGTCACGCGCTTGGGCGTGGAGGCGGCACGGATCCGGGTGGTGCCCCCTCCCGTGGATCTAGGGGCCATCGCCTCGGCGGGGTCGGCCGGCGTGGAGGGGGTGGAAAGCCCGTACCTGCTGCACACCGGGGGCTTCGATCCTCTCAAGGGGGTCGACGACCTGCTGCTCCCGGCTTTCGCGCAACTGGACCGGCCGGAGATCGCCCTGGTGCTCACCGGAGGGAGCGCGGCCCAGCGGCGAAGGATGCGGGACGTGGTCCAGGCCCTGGGGCTCGAGGGGCGCGTGCACCTGACCGGTCACCTCACCGCGGCCGATCTGGGGCGGGCGCTGGCCGGTGCGGCGGCGGTGGTGGTCTCCTCCCGCGAGGAAGGTTTCGGGATTCCCGCCGTCGAGGCGCTGGCGGCCGGTACGGCCCTGGTCGTGGGTCCGGCGGAGGCCACCCGGGAGATTGCCCGCGGCGTCGGTCACCTGGCCGACGGGGACGACCCGGCAGCACTGGCCCGGGCCATGGAAACCGCCCTCGAGGAAGGGGGCGCCGAGAGCCCCGCCGCCGAGTCCCGCCGCCGCCGCGCCCGACTCTACTCCCGGGACGTCGTGGCCGAGCGCATGATCGAGGTCTACGGGGAGGCGGCGGGATGGTGATGCGCCTGGCGGTGGACGCCCGGGTGCTCTCCCACCGGCCCACGGGCGTGGCCCGCTACCTGCGGGGGCTGCTCGGGGCGATGGTGCCGCAACTCGCCCCCGGCGAGCAGGTGGAGCTGTGGAGCGATGGTCCCATCGAAGATCCCCCCGGTGGCCTGGAGGTACGACCCCTGCGCTGGCTCCTGCCGGGTGGGGATCCCGCCTGGAGGCAGATCCGCCTGGCGGTCGCCGCCGGGCGCCGTCGTCCCGACCTGCTCTTCTGCCCGTTCTACAGCGTGCCGCTGCTGGCTCGTGTGCCCCGGGTGGTGACGGTGCACGACGTCTCCTTCGCAGCTCACCCGGAGTGGTTCAGGCGACGCGCACGGGTGGCCTTCTCCCTGGCCGGCCCGTCGGCCCGGCGGGCGCGGGCGGTGCTCACTCCCAGTCACTTTTCCGCGGGAGAGATCGAACAGCGGCTGGGGGTGCCGCGGGAGAAGATCCATGTCACGCCCCTGGGGGTCGAGGCGAACTGGAGTGACGAGGTCGGCGCCGCCGAGCGCAGGGCCCTGCGGAAGTGGCTGGGGTGGGAGGGACCGTACCTGCTGCACCTGGGAGCGGTGCACCTGCGGCGTCACGTGGACGTGACCGTCGAGGCCTTCGCCCGCCTGGCGACGGCGCGGCCCGAGTTGCGACTGGTGGTGGCGGGTCCCGACCAGCCCCCGGCTCCCGATCTGGCCGGGCTGGCGGCGCGCCTGGGTGTGGCCGGGCGCGTTCAGCGTCGCCCCTGGGTTCCCGGGGAGCATCTGAGGGGACTGGTGGCCGAGGCCCGGGCGCTGGTCTACCTCTCCGACTACGAGGGTTTCGGCTTGCCGGCCCTGGAGGCCATGGCCTGCGGGACGCCGGTGGTCGCCCTGCGTCGGGCCAGTCTGCCCGAGGTGCTGGGCGAAGCGGCGGTGTGGGCCGATCGCCCGGACGCGGAACAGGTGGCCACGGTCACCGCGCACCTGCTGGACGACGAGCTGCTGGCGGCGCGCCTGGCCCGGGCGGGACGCGGCCGGGCCCGGGATTTCACCTGGCAGGCATGCGCCCGGCGGACGCTGGCCGTGCTGCGCAGGGCCGCCCGGCTGGAGGTCTGAACCGGCGCCCGCCGCTCGTCGACAAAGTCTTTTCGGCTCCTCGCGCGCAAGAGATTCCTGGAGCGGGCTGCCGGGTCCAGGCGGCGTGTCGTGCTGCGGCCCGGGGGGGCGACGGACTTTGCCGGCCCCTCTGGCCCGGCCTGTTCGTGAAGATCGAGGAGGGGGGGGCACGCCGACCGCGGGGAGGCGTGACGAGGCGCGTCAGTCGTTTGCGAAAACCGTCCGGACCCCTTCCGCGCCGCCTTGTCGGGGAGCGGGACGGGCTTCGGCGCACGCGGGGTTCGCGGAAATGGTTTCGAGGAAATTTGTCTGCTATGGTACCGGGGAGAACCCGGCCAGCCGAGGACCAGCCGAGGAGACGACCATGGCCTACACCCCCCCGGGGCAGACGCGGCGGAAAATCTACGAGTTCATGCGGGAGCGACTGCTGGCCGGGCGGCCGCCGAGCTTGCGGGAGGTGCAGGACGCCTTCGGCTTCAGGGCCGTGGAGTCGGCGCGTTCCCAGCTCGAGGCCCTGGTGGCCGAAGGGCTGCTGGTCAAGGAGCCGGGCCGCTCCCGGGGCTACCGCCTGCCCAGGGGACAGGAGGGCGGGGTGACCCTGGTGCCCCTGGTGGGCCGGGTCCAGGCCGGTCGGTTGACCGAGGCCGTGCGCGATCCCGAAGGCTACCTGGCGCTGCACTCCCCCCTGCCTTCCGGCAAGCTCTTCGCGCTGCGCGTGGAGGGCGAGAGCATGACCGGTGTGGGCATCCTGCCCGGCGACCTGGTCATCGTACGACGCCAGGGGCGGGCCGAGCCGGGGGAGGTGGTGGTGGCCCAGGTGGACGACGAGGCCACGGTGAAGATTCTCCGTCGACGGCAGCGCCGGGGGCGGGTGCAGTGGCTGCTCGAGCCCGCGCATCCCGACTTCGCGCCGATCGTGCCCCGCCAGGGAGAGTGGCGGCTGCTGGGCAAGGTGGTCGAGGTGCATCGCTATCTCGAGCGAGTGCCCCTGGTCGACAAGGCACCATGAGCCGCCGAGCTGTCCGCGACGAGGCGGCCCTCGAGGGTATCCGGCTTTCCGGCCGCCGCTGGTTGGATCTTCGGCGTCGTGGCGCTGTCGGTGGGAGTGCCGCCCACTGGAGTCTCGACGAAATGGCTGGAAGGGTGGGGGAGCTTTCCGGGGTGGGTGCCACGGCGCGGTTGAGCCTGGCCTTCAGCCTGGTCCGCGAGGCCCAGGGTCGTGGCGAGCCGGTGGTCTGGATCTCCTCCCGGGAGAGCACCTTCTTCCCCCCCGACGTGGCCGCCGCCGGCGTCGATCTCGAGGCCCTGCCGGTGATCTTCGTGCCTGACGGGGCGGCGGCGGCCCGGGCCGCCGAGCGACTGGCGCGCTCCGGCGCCTTCGGGCTGCTGGTGCTCGATCTGGCCGGCTTTCCCGCCGGGCCGGCGCAGGACGTTCCGGCGCCCCTCCAAGCCCGCCTGGCCGGCCTGGCCCAGCGCCACGAGGCCGTCGTTCTCTACCTGACGGAGAAGGCTCCGGATGCCGCTTCCCTGGGTCCCCTGGTCTCCCTGCGCTGTCAGGCCCTGCTCGAGGCGGCGGAACCGGCGGCCCCAACGGTCTCCTACGCCCGCTGGCGTTGCCGGCTCCGGGTGCTCAAGGACAAGCGTCGCGGTCCCGGATGGGAACATGCCGAGATGCGCCGCGCTCCCGCCGGCCTGCGCTGAAGGGGCGTTGCCGACCGGGCGTCCGTGGTGGCCGGGGGGTGGACTTCGCCGTAGCTTTCCAGGCCGGTTCGGGGGTTCGAGGAGGCGCTTGTGTCGATCGCGCGGACGTTCAAATTCCGATGGAGGTGTGTCGCCGGTCCGGCGGTGGTGCTGGCCCTGGCCCTGCCCGCGACGGTGGCGGTGACGGAGCTGTCGGGGACGGTGGTTTCCGAGGAAGACGGCCTGCCCCTCGCCGGCATCACCATCGGTGTCACCCGCCGAAGCCAGGCGGACTCGGTCGCGGCGGATGCGGCCATCGTGGTGGAGTGGACCGTGGACACCGACGCCGAAGGTGTCTATCGCTTCGATCTCGACGAAACCCTGCCCGGCATGGATCGGCTGCTGGTTTTCACCAACCACCACACCCGCTACAACGAACTCTACCCGGCGGTGGACCTGCGCGGTATGACACCCAAGGGTGCCGACCTCGATGAGCCGGGCGTGGTGACCATCGACCTGACCGCGGGCGCCGCCACCGGCATCGACTTCGAGGTGGCCCTGGCTCGCACGAAAGAGATGGTGTTGATGCGTGACGGGGTGACCCACCTCGATACCCGCATCTGGCGCCCTTCCCGGCGGCCCGGTATGAGTTGGCCGGTGGTGCTCCAGCGCACGCCCTACGCGCAGGTCGGCCCACCTCGCTTCATCATCGGCAACGACTTCGTCTTCGTCATGCAATCCACCCGCGGGCGCTTCGATTCGGAAGGGGTCGACGACGTCTTCGACGACGACGGGTGGCTCGAAAACCAGGATGGTTACGACGCGGTGGAGTGGATCGCCGCCCAGGATTTCTGCGCCGGGGGACGGGTCTGCACCTATGGCCCTTCGGCCTCGGGAATCACCCAGTACATGATGGCCGGCGCCGCGCCGCCGCACCTGGTGTGCCAGATCGCCGAGGTGGCGACGGGCAATCCGTACCACGACATGTATTTTCCCGGAGGCGAGTTCCGCAAGAACTTGGTGGAAACCTGGTTGGGTGACCAGGGATCGCTGCACAAGCTCGACGAGGTCTTCGAGCATCCCAACGAGGATGCCTATTGGAACCAGCGCAACCTGCTGCTGCGCCTGGACCAGGTGGTGGTGCCGATCCTCCACATCGGCGGCTGGTACGACATTTTTTCCCAGGGCACGGTCGACCTTTTCAGTCGCCTGCAAACCGAGGGGGGGGCGGGCGCCCGTCGTAATCAGAAGCTGGTCATCGGCCCCTGGGTGCACCGCCGGTATCTGGTTCCCAAGCAGGGCGAACTGCTCTATCCCCTGCACAGCCTGTTCAGCGACGTGGAAGATGTGATGCTCTCCTGGTACGAGTTCTGGCTCAAGGGGAAGGACACGGGAATCATGGACACGCCTCCGGCGCGGGCGTACGTGATGGGACCGGGGCTGCCGGAGGGGTTCACCGCGCCGGGCAACTTCTGGCGCACCTCCGCCGGTTGGCCGCCGCCCTCCACGGAGACGGCTTTCTACCTCCACGCCGGCGGGCTGCTCAGCCGGGATCCTCCCACCGAGGCTGCGGCGGAGACGACTTTCACCGCCGACCCCAACGACCCGGTGCCCACCCTCGGCGGCAGCAACCTCTACGACGAGATCGGCAAGGGGCCGATGGATCAGCGGCCGGTGGATGATGAGCGCGCCGACGTGCTGGTCTGGCAGACTCCCCCCCTGAGCCGGCCGGTCGAGACCAGCGGGCCGGTGTCGGTGGTGCTCCATGCCGCCTCCGACCGACCGGACACGGACTGGGTGATCAAGCTGGAAGATGTCTACCCCGACGGCCGGGCGATGCTGGTCACCGACATGATTCTTCAGGGGCGCCACCGGCTGGGCTTCGACCGGGAAGACCTGCTCTCCCCGGGCCAGGTCTACGAGTTCACGATCGGGCTCTGGGATACGTCGATCACCTTCCCCGCCGGCCACGCCATCCGCATCGCCGTCGCCTCGACCAACTACCCCCGCTTCGAAGCCAACCCCCAGACCGGCGAGCCTTTCAACCGGCACACCACCACCGCGGTGGCCTTCAACCGCATCGTCCACGACCAGGGCCACCCCTCCCGCCTGTTGCTCTCGGTGGTCGATCCCGCCGAGGTCGAGGGTTGCCCCGCCACCGCCCATGTCACGGGCCTGACCGTCACCCGCACGGGGCCCGACGAGGTGCGCCTGAGCTGGGCCCCCGTCGCCGATGCCTGCCACCGTCGGTACCGCGTTTTCGCCGGCATCGAAGGCCCCCGGTGGCCCTGGATCGTCCGCCGCCCCGTGGCCGAAACCACCGGCACGACACTGACCACCTCCGATGCCGGCGTGTTCTGGCAAGTGGTCAGCGAAGGGACCGACGGGGGGAACGGGCCCCATGGGGTGGCGCCCTGAGTCCCGGGCCCCGGTCCGGGGATGGCCGGGCCGCCCCGTCCCTTCCCGGGCCGCCGGATCTCCCCTGACGGAAGCGCCCCACGCAGGCGAGACCTGCGGGCCGTTGCGGCTCGAGCCGAGACCGGAACGGCCCGGTCTCCTGCCGGTTGGCGGCCGTTGATTGGCAGAATTTTGTCTTGTATGATGAAGCCCTTTGCCGGGGAGGGACGCTTTCATGAGCCCGAACTTGCCGAGGAAGGGGTCGAGCCTGCCGCCGCTGGCCTGCGTCGATCTGCCGGCCCTTCCGCTGCAACTCCTGCTCCGCCGCCACCCCCGGTGGGCGGAGTCTCCCGTGGTGGTGGTGGAGCGGGACGAGCCCCGGGGGCGGATCTCGTGGGCGAGCGGCCGGGCGCGACGGCTGGGCATCCTGCCGGGACAGACCTATGCGGCGGCCCTGGCCACGAGTGGCAGCGTGCGTGCGGGCGTGGTGGCGCAGGCCGATGTCGAGCGGGCGGTGGCCGAGGTTTTGGAGCTGCTGAGGAGCCTGACGCCGGAGGTGGAGCCCGCGGGGCGCGATGGCCTGGGCGGGCCGGGGGTTTTCTGGCTCGGGGGGGCGGGGCTCGACCGGTTGTGGCCCACGGCGGAACTGTGGGCCCGGGCGGTGCACCGGGCCGTGGCGGCGACGGGCTTTTGCGCCACGGTGGTCACGGGTTTCCGCCGTTTTGCCACCTACGCCGTGGCCCGGGGAGGTCCGGGGGGCGTGCGGGTGCTGCGGGATCCGGCGGAGGAGGCCCGCGCTCTCGAGCCGGTGCCCCTGGCCCGCCTCGATCTCGCTCCCACCCTGCGGGAGGCCCTGGCCGCCCTGGGGGTGAAGACGGTGGGCGCCTTTCTCGCCCTGCCGGCCGTGGGGTTGCGGGAGCGCTTCGGCCCCGAGGCCTGCCGCTGGCATCGCCTGGCCCGGGAGCGGGAGGAGGCGGCTTTGCTTCCCGCGGCTCCCTGCGAGCCTCTCGAGGCTGCGGCCCTGCTCGACCGCCCCGAGGAAGACCTCGACCGCCTGCTCTTTCGCGTCAAGAGCCTGCTCGACCCCCAACTCGATGAGCTGGTGCGCCGGGGTTGGCGGCTGGTGGGAGTGGGCCTGGATTTCCGCCTGGAGGGGGGAGGCCGGCGGGAGGAGTGGCTGCAGACCGCCGAGCCGACCTTGCTGGGGGCCCGAGTGCTGGACCTGGTGCGCCTGCGCCTCGAGGGACGGCCCCTGGGAGCGCGGGTGGAGGAAGTGCGGGTGGAGGTGCGGGGGGAAGCCGAAAAGTGGCAGCAGCTTCGGCTCTTCGTGGAGCGTTCCCGGCGGGACGCAGCCGCCGGCGCTCGAGCCCTGGCCCGGCTGCGGGCGGAGTTCGGTGAGGAGGCGGTGGTGCGGGCTCGGCCACGGTCGGCCCATCTGCCCGAAGGTCGCTTTGCCTGGGAGTCCCTGCCGGCGGAGTGGCGACCGGCCCGACCGGGGCCCTGTCTCCAGGTCCCCCTCGTGCGCCGGATCCTCCGCCGTCCCCGGATTTTGCCCCCCCGCGCGCATCGGCTGCGGGACGACGGCTGGCTGATCCGGGGTGTCGAGCATGGCCCGGTGGTGCGGATGAGCGAGCCCTGGATCGTGGCCGGAGGCTGGTGGACCCGTCCCCTGCGGCGGGAGTATCGCTACGCCACCTGCCGCCGGGGCGACGTGCTGTGGGTCTTCTACGACCAGCGCCGTCGCCGGTGGTTTCTCCAGGGGCAGGTGGAATGAGCGCCGGGTACGCACCCCTGTGGTGCAAGAGCAACTTCTCTTTCCTCGAAGGGGCTTCCCACCCGGAAGAGCTGGTGGCCGCGGCGGCGGATCTGGGGCTGAGTGCCCTGGCGTTGACCGATCGGGATGGGGTCTACGGGGTGGTGCGGGCCCACCTCGAGGCCCGGGAAGTGGGTCTGCGGCTGATCCTCGGCTCGGAGATCCACCTCGACGACGGCTCGCCCCTGGTGCTGCTGGCGGAAAACCGCCGGGGCTACGGCCACCTCTGCCGGATGATCTCCAGCGGTCGCCTGCGTTGCCCCAAGGGTGAGTGCCGGGTGCGCCTGGAGGAGGTCTGCGGGCAGGCCGAGGGATTGATCGCCCTGTGGGGCGGTCCCGCCGGCGCCCTGGCGGGAGAGGTGGAGCCGGCTTCCACCCTGGGGGCCCTCAAGGAGGCTTTTGGCGAGCGCTTGATGGTGCTGATCGCCCGCCACCGGGCGGAAAGCGACAGCGTGATCGAGGCCCGGTTGCGCCGCCGGGCCGAGCGTTGGGGCCTGCCGCTGGTGGCGGCCACCGAGGTGCTCTACCACAACCCCGGCCGCCGGGAGTTGCAGGATGTGCTGGCCTGCCTGCGGGCGGGAGTGGGCCTGGCGACGGCAGGGCGGGTGATCCGCCCCAACGCCGAACATGCCCTCAAATCTCCCCACGCCTTCCGTCGCCTCTATGCCGACTTGCCCGGGGCGGTGGAGCGCACTTTGGATATCGCCGCCCGTTGCCGCTTCAGTCTCGACGAGGTCCGCTACCGCTACCCCTCCGAGCGTCTGCCCGACGGCAGCACTTCGGCCCAGTGGCTGAGACGGCTGACCTTCGAGGGTGCGCGGTGGCGTTACGGAGACGCCGTTCCGGAAGCGGTCCGCTCCCAACTCGAAAAAGAGCTGTCCGTGATCGAAGAACTCGACTACCCGGGCTATTTCCTGACCATGTACGAGATCGTGCGTTTTTGCCGGGAGCGGCGGATCCTCTGCCAGGGACGGGGATCGGCGGCCAATTCGGCGGTTTGCTACTGCCTGGGTATCACGGCCGTCGATCCCGTTCGCTCGGGGCTGCTTTTCGAGCGCTTCCTTTCGAGGGAACGGGCGGAGCCACCGGACATCGACCTGGATATCGCCCACCAGCGCCGAGAAGAGGTGATCCAGCACGTCTACGCCCAGTACGGCCGGGAGTACGCGGCGATGGTGGCGGTGGTGATCCGCTACCGTCCCCGCTCGGCGGTACGGGACGTGGGCAAGGTGCTGGGCCTGAGCGCCACGGCTCTCGATCGCCTGGCCCGGCTGCTGCCCCATGACGGCGAGGTGGAAGAGACCCTGTTGCGGCAGGCCGGTCTCGATCCGGAGGTTTCGCCTGCTGCCGGACACTTGCTGCGCCTGGCCAACGAGGTGCTGGGCTTTCCGCGCCACCTCTCGATTCATCCGGGCGGGTTCCTGCTCGGCGAGAGACCGGTGTGCGAGCTGGTGCCGGTGGAAAACGGCGCGATGGAGGGTCGCACGGTGATCCAGTGGGACAAGGACGACGTGGCGGCCCTGGGGCTGTTCAAGGTGGATCTGCTGGGGCTGGGGGCCCTGACCCAGATCGACACGGCTTTTCGCCTGATTGAACGGCATCGGGGCGAAAGGCTGTCGATGGCGACGATTCCGCCCGACGACCCCGAGACTTACGAGGCGATCCGCCGGGCGGATACGGTGGGAGTGTTCCAGATCGAGAGTCGGGCCCAGATGGCCATGCTGCCGCGATTGCGGCCGGAGCGCTTCTATGACCTGGTGGTGGAGATCAGCATCGTGCGTCCCGGGCCGATCTCCGGCGGCATGGTGCACCCGTATCTGCGACGTCGGAACGGCGAGGAAGAGGTGCAATATCCTCACCCCAGCCTGCGTCCCGTGCTCGAGAAGACCCTCGGTGTGCCTCTGTTCCAGGAGCAGGTCATGCGCCTGGCGGTGGTGGCCGCGGACTACACCCCCGGTGAGGCCGACCAGCTGCGCCGGGACATGGCGGCCTGGCGCCGCACGGGGCGCATCGAAAAACACCACCAGAGACTGGTCTCCCGGATGGTGGCCAAGGGCATCGCCCCGGAGTTCGCCGAGCGGGTCTTCGAGCAGATTCGGGGTTTCGGGGAGTACGGTTTTCCCGAGTCCCACGCGGCGAGTTTTGCGCTGATCTGTTACGCCGCAGCCTATCTCAAGCGGCACTACGCCCCGGAATTCACCTGCGCGTTGCTGAGGGCCCAGCCGATGGGCTTTTATTCGGTGGCGACGCTGGTGGAGGACGCCAGGCGTCACGGGGTCGAAGTGCGGCCCATCGATGTGACCCGCTCGTTTTGGGAGTGCACCCTCGAACCTGCCGCGGACGGGGATCACCCGCTGGCCCTGCGCATGGGGGCCCGCTGGGTCAAGGGTCTGCGTCGGCAATCCTGGCAGCGGTTGGAGGCGGTACGGAAGCAGGCGCCCTTCGCTTCTTACGAAGACTGCGTGCGTCGCAGCGGCGTGCCCGAGGCCGACCTGCTGCGCCTGGCCGGGGCGGGGGCTTTCGAATCTCTCGTTCCGGGGCGCCGCCAGGCCTTGTGGGAGGGGCGACGGCTGGCGCGCCGCCGGGGGCGGGCGCTGCCCCTGCCGATGGAAGACGAGGATCAGCGTTTCGATCCCCTCGATCGGTTCGAGACCGTGCTTTGGGACTACCGGTGCACCTCCCACTCGCCCCGGGCGCACCCGGTGGAAACGGTGCGCGGGCAACTCGCCGCCCAAGGGCTGCCTACCGCCGAGCAGGTGCGCCGGATGCCGGATGGCCGCCGGGTGCGCTACGCCGGCGCCGTGATCTGCCGCCAGCGCCCCGGCACTGCCGGGGGGGTGACCTTCCTCACCCTCGAAGACGAGACCGGCTTCGTCAACGTGGTGATCTGGAAAGACGTCTGGCGGCGCTACGCCCTGCTGGTCAAGACCCGTCCCCTGCTGGGTTTGACAGGCAAGGTGCAGGCGGGCCGGGGCGTCGTCCACGTGGTGGCGGAGCGTTTCTGGGCCCCTCGACTCGAGCGTGTTCCGTCCCGCAGCCGAAGCCGTGATTTCCATTGATCGAGGCATGGGAATCCCGTGAGGCTGGCTCGACCCGGCCGATAATTCAGGCGCTGCGGCCTTCAATTCTCGGCCTGTCCGGGGTGGGATGATATCCGGTCATGTTTCGGCGCCTAAATCTCATGTGCGGGAAATCTCCCGCTCGTTTTTATGCTTCCTGACGTAAATTCATTTGTAATGCATGTTGACAATGATAGTTTTTTCGACTTAGTATGATTCGGGATGGAGGGTCTCACGGGCTGACGCCGGTGCTTCCGGGGAGGGACGGGGCCGCAAAAAGAACAAAAAGAAGTCGGAAGAGTTCCTGGCGGACGGCCGGGAGGGGCTTCGGCCGGCTCATGGCCTGGCATGGGGGTCGCTCTTCTTCGCGCCCGGGGTGTCACGTCGTGGCAGTCGGCGAGGCGGCCTTGCATCGTGCCGACGGTCCATTCTCAGGCATGGGAAAATAAAACCTTTTGTCAATAAAAAGAATCTATAATTCTTGCTGAATGAGGTTGACAGGGTAATTTTTTCTCGCGTAGCATGGGCCGGTGAGGAGGAATTCACGGGCTTGATGCCCAAGCTCTCGAGGAGGGAAGGGAGTGCAAAAAGAAATCGGAATGGCTCTTGGTGGGCGGTTGAAGGATCTTCGACTGGCTCATGGCCTGACGCTGGAGTCGCTTTCTTCGCGCCTGGGGGATCACGGCGTGGAAGTCAGCGAGGCGACCTTGCATCGTGCCGAGAAAGGTACGTGCATGCTTCGCCTGGACACCGCCCGGGCCGTCTTCAACTGTCTCGGTGTCTCGCTGGGCTACGTCGATGAGGTGATCGCCGAAGCCCAGGTCCGCGAAGATGTCGACCTGAGTGGTCGCTCTTTCGACGACTTGATGAGGGAAGGCCGGGAATTGCTGGAATATGGCGACTACCGCAGCGCCCTGGATCGTTTCAAGGCGGCGCAGCAGTGGAGCGCTCTCGCAGAGGATGATGATCCCGAGCGACTTGCGCTGGCGCTCATTTCCGAAGCCGACTGTCAGCGGCGACTTCGCCGGTTTCAGCTGAGTGAGATCGCGCTGCGCCGTGTCCTCAATCTGCCCGGCGCCCCGGAAGAGCGCCGGCTTCAGGCGGCGCTCTTCCAGGTGAACCTGGGCTACGCCAGCGGAGATTTCTTCTCCGCGAGGCTGCATGCCAAACATGTCGAGCCTCTTCTGGCTGCCTGTGACGGCCGGTTCGCGGCGCAGGGTTATGCGATCATCGGCAATCTCTTCGTGGCTCAAAAAGCATGGGCGGATGCTGTCCCCCGTCTCGAGAAGGCCAAGCAGGCATTTGAACGTGAGGGGCTTGACGTTCAAGCGAATCAGGTTCGCATCCATCTGGGGCTTTGTTTTTTCAAGACGGGGCACCGGGAGTCGGGCCGGAGAATGGTCAATCGGGCTCTCGACGAAGCGCGAAGCGGTGAGAAAATGGTTGTGGTTCTCTCCGCGCTGCGGGTGTTGGGCGAAATGGCTGCCGAAGAGGGTGGCATCGATCGCGCCCGAAGAGAGTACTCTGCGGCCGCGAGCCTGGCGCGTAAGCTTCGGCTGGAAAATGAGGAGTTCGAAGTGTGTTTTCGGATTTGGCGCCTCGAAGTTTCTGCGGGAGATCGCGTCGACCTGGAAAGAATGGCACGGCGGGCGTTGCAGAGACTGGTGAAGAAGGTGGACAGGGCTCTCCCGGAAGTCAAGGAGTACGTTGCCCGGATCAAGTTGGAAGCGAAGGAGGCAGGGCAATGATGGATTCGAAGTTGCGCCCGGTTTTTCTCATCGTAGCGGCCTCCCTTCTACTCCCGCTTTCTGTTGCGGAGATCTCCGTTGGCAAGGGCGCCACGGGTCGTGGTTTCTTGATGGCGGGGGGAGGAGGCAGTGGTGCGGATCCGTTCCCCGTATTCGACATCATTCGCATCGACATCGACCCGGCGTTGATTCTCAACGCCACGGGTGCGGGCAACGGGGACTACGGGCCGTCGTTCGCGATCGATCCGGTGACGGGCGATCCTGAAGTGGCGTGGGCCTGGTGGGACGGGAACGACTACGAGATCGCGTTGTCGCGTTGGACGGGCGGCAGTTGGAGTCCGTGGGAGATCCTGACCGACAACGCGGTGGACGATCTGGAGCCCGCGCTCACGATCGATGCGGCGGGGACGCGTCGCGTGAGCTGGTGGCGGTCGGGATCGGAGCCGCAGGTCTGGCTGCTCGAGCGTTTCGTCGGCGACGAAGTCTGGACGCCGGAAGAGCGGGTGACCCGGGTGGTAGAGGGCGGTTCCCGGCCGGGGGTGGTGGCGCTTTCGGGCGTGGTGCGGGTGGCCTACCAGCGGGAGGGGGCGGCGGTGCGCGAGGTGGTGGTCTCGACCCGGGACGGCGCGTGGCAGCCCGAGGTGCTGGCGGTGACCGGCTATCAGGGTCCGGGTGGCGATGGGGACATCGACGTGGTAGCCCACCGGAAGGGGACGACTCTCTGGGTCGACTGGATCGATGCGGAGGGCGTTCTGGCCTACCGGGTCTATGACCCCCACACGAACACCTGGGGTGTGCGGCAGACCCAGGTCTATTCCTGGGACACGGCTTCCGGAGAGACGGAGTACTGGGCGCGGGAGAGTGCGCGCGCGCTGATCCGGCGCGGTCTCGCGCCCTGAAGGTCGGCCCCCCCGCGGCGTGGCCGCGGGGGGGCGCTTTCCCTGCCGGGTCGCGGGTCGCAGCATCCCTCCTGCGCGGGATCTGCCCGCCCGCAACGGCGCGCACCAGGGCGGCTGCGGCCCCGGGGCCTGCTGCGTCGGCAGGGCGCCTGGTCACCCGCGTATCCCACCCTTACGACCGGGTACGGTGGGGTGGGTTTCCCCGCCGGCCGGGGAAGCGGTAAGGTGACCTCCATGACGACGCGGAGTGAAGGGCGCTGGTGGCGCCGGCTGGGCTGGTCCTTTCTCGCGGGAGCCTTGCTCGACACGGGTTTCGGGTTGGCGATTCTGCTCGTGCCGGGGCCGGCGGCGCGGCTGCTGGGGGTCAGCCTGGTCGCGCCGGCCGTCTACCTCGACCTCAACGGTCTGTTCCTCGTCGCCCTGGGGGGGATCTACCTTTTGATCTTCCGGCAACCCCGGCGACTGGCGCCGGTGGCGGTCGTGGCCACCTGGTTGCGCTTCGCCGGCTGCGCCCTTTTCGCGGTGGACGTGGTCACCGGACGCGCCGATGAGATTTTCGCCCTGATCGCTGTCCTCGACGGCGCCCTGGCGCTGGTCCACTTCTTCTTGCTGCGTCGCGCCGCAGGGTCACTGGTCAATGCGTTGAGTCAATGGGAGACTCCTCCTTCCCCGGGTGCCGGGGAGGAGTGAGGAGCGGCGCATGTCCTATCTGGCCGATCTGGTCCGCAGGGTGGGCGACATCACAGTGTTGACCGGCGCGTGTCTGCGGGAGTTGCTGCGCCGTCCCTTCGAGTGGGCCCTGGTCAGCGAGCAGATGTTCCGCCTCGGCGTGCGGTCGTTGCCCCTGGTGGGCCTGACCATCGCCTTTACCGGCGCGGTGATGGCCCTGCAGGTCTCCTACACCCTGGCTGCCTACGGGGCCAAGCTCTACGTGGGTAGCTTCGTCGCCGTGACGTTGATCAAGGAACTCGGCCCCGTGCTCACCGCGGTGATGTTCGCCGCGCGGGTGGGCGCCGGGATCACCGCCGAGCTGGGCTCGATGAATGTCACCGAGCAGATCGACGCCCTGCGGGCGTTGGGCGCCAGCCCGGTCAAGAAGCTCGTCCTCCCGCGGTTGGTGGCCTTGATGGTGATGGTTCCCATTCTGACCATGATCGGCGACCTGTTGGGCATTCTGGGGGGGATGTACGTGGCGGTGGCGGAGATCGAGCAGGGAGCGGGCTATTACTGGTCCAAGGTGCGAGAGTTCCTCGTCCTCGGTGACCTGCTTTCGGGAGTGGGCAAAACCTTCTTCTTCGCTTTCTTCATCGGCATCATCGCCTGCTACAACGGGTTGAGCACCCGGGGGGGGGCCTCCGGGGTGGGGCGGGCGACGACGAACACGGTGGTGGCCGCCTCGATCGCCATCTTCACCAGCAACTTCTTCCTGGCCAAGCTTTTCCTCGTCCTGCAATCCACCTTCGGAGGGGCGTCGTGGTAGAACCGCTCCAGCACGGCACCGAGGACTTCTCCTGCGCCGACGAGGAGGGCCGGCAGGCCTTCATCTGCCTGCACGGCATCCACAAGCGCTTCGGCGACAAGGTGATCCTCGAGGACTTTTCCCTCAACGTCTTTCCCGGCGAGACTCTGGTCATTCTCGGCGGTTCGGGCACCGGCAAGTCGGTCAGCCTGCGCCATATCATCGGCCTGATCCGTCCCGACAGGGGCGAGGTGTTGGTCGACGGCCAGGAGGTGCATACCCTGCGGGAGAGCCGGCTCGTGGAGGTGCGTCGCAAGGTGGGCTACCTCTTCCAGGGCGGGGCCCTGTTCGATTCGATGAATGTTTACGACAACATCGCGTTTCCCTTGCGGGAAGCCGGCTGGAGTGCCACGGACATCGCCTCGAGAATTCCCGAGGTGCTCGCGCTGGTGGACCTGGACGAGGATGTGGCGGCGCAGATGCCTGACTCCCTTTCCGGAGGCATGCAGAAACGGGTGGCCCTGGCTCGGGCCATCGCCGTCAAGCCCCGCGCGATTCTCTATGACGAACCCACCACGGGGCTCGATCCGGTCACCGCCAACACCATCAACGAGTTGATCCGCTCGATGCAACAGCGCCTGGGAGTGACTTCGGTGGTGGTCACCCACGATATCCAGTCGGCCTTCCGTGTGGGAGACCGTATCGCCTTTCTCTATCGGGGAAGGATCCGTTTTCTCGGCACCGTGCAACAGGCGCGGGAGACCGATGACCCGGTGCTCGCGGCCTTCATCGCCGGTCGCAGCCTGGAGGAGGGACGAAGCGATGCGTAGCTTGGCCGTCGGCCTGGTCGTGATCTTGGGTCTGGCGATTTTCATGGGGGCCGTACTCGTCGTCGGACAGGAAACTCACCTTTTCGCCGCCAAGATGACCTACCGCACCAACTTTCCCGATGCCTCGGGACTGCGGGTGGGTTCGCCGGTGACCATCGCCGGCGTGCGAGTCGGCACGGTCGCGCGCATCGTGTTGCCCACCAACCCGGATTCCGAGGGCATCGAGGTCTTCCTCAGCGTGGACCGGAGCTATGCCGCCAGGGTCCGGCAGGGAACCGAGGCCTCGCTGGTAATCCTGCAGTTCGTGGCCAACGAGAAGTCCGTCGACCTTTCGCCCGGCGACCCCGACAAGAATCAACTCGGTGACGGGGCCTTCATTCCGCCCGCGGTGCAGCAGGCGATTCTCGAGCAGGGGCGCACCATCGCTTCGACCCTGGAGTTGGCCACCAGCGACCTGAGCGAAATCCTCGGCGCGATCCGTCGCGGAGAAGGTCTGCTGGGCAAGGCCATCGTCGACCCGGAGTTCGGCACCGAGGGGCTCGAATCCCTGCAAAGGGCTCTCGACGCCTCCGAAGCCCTGTTGGCGCGGGTCAATCGAGGGGAGGGCCTGATGGGGCGCATGGTGTCCGACCGGGAATTCGCCGAGGCCGTGACGGGGGACCTCAAGACGGCCACTTCCGGCATCGCGGCAGTGGCCCAGCGCATCGAGCGGGGCGAAGGCCTGCTCGGCCGGCTCAGTACCGGCAGCGAGGGGGAGGCCCTGGCCGAGGATCTCCGCCAACTGGGCCGGGCCCTGCGCTCGGTGGCCGACGGCCTGGAGCATGGTGAAGGGCTGGCCGGGGTCCTGCTGCGGGACGAGGCCCTGGCCGAGCGCGTTTCCGCCAACCTCGACGAAACCCTCGCCCGCCTGGCGTCCATCAGTCGCAAGATCGACGAGGGGGAGGGGACCCTGGGGCTGCTGGTCAACGACCGGGGTCTGTACGACGAGGCCCAGACCCTGGTGACGGGGGTGCGCTCGAGCCGGCTGGCCTCCTGGCTGATTCGCCGCTATCACCGGCGGGGGGAGAGGGAGCGGGAGAAGGCCGAAAAGCGCCGCAGCCGGGAGGAAGTCCCGGAAGGCGCTGGCCTGACGGGGCCCGAGGCGACATATTGGCCTCCGTTCCCCGGTGCGGACAGCCGCGGGGAGCGGGCTGCCGTGGAGGCGGCGGAGGCGATGCCATGACTCAGTCGGAAACGGTGGCGGCGATGAAGAACGCGCTGCTCGAGAAGATTGCCAACAAGACGGCCCGCGTGGGTGTGGTGGGCCTGGGATACGTGGGTCTGCCCCTGGCGGAGGTCTTCTCCCGGTCCGGGCTCGAGGTCCACGGATTCGACGTGGATCCCAAGAAGATCGAGGCGATCCGTGCCGGGCGGACCTACATCGGGGATTTGACGGACGATCAGGTCCGGGCCCAGGTGGAGGCGGGCCGTCTGCACGCCAGTTGCGACTTCGATGGTCTGGCCGAAATGGACGCGGTGCTGATCTGCGTGCCGACCCCCCTGCGCAAAACCCTCGATCCGGACATCTCGTACGTGGTCTCCTCGGCCCGGGAGATCGCCCGGCGCCTGCGTGTGGGGCAACTGGTGGTGCTCGAGTCGACCACCTACCCGGGAACCACCGAAGAGGTGATCCTGCCCCTGCTGGAGGAGAGCGGCCTGAAGGTCGGTGAGGGCTTCTTCCTCGCCTTCTCCCCCGAGCGGGTCGATCCCTCGAATCCCCAGTACAAGACGGAGAACACGCCCAAGGTCGTCGGCGGTACCACAGCGGGCTGCCGGGAGGTCGCCGAGGCTCTCTATCGCACGGCGATCCCCGCCGTGCACGTGGTCTCGTCGGCCCGGGCGGCGGAAATGGTCAAGCTGCTCGAAAACACCTTCCGCCTGATCAACATCGGCCTGGTCAACGAGGTGGCGGTGATCTGCGAGAAGCTCGGATTGGACGTCTGGGAGATCATCGACGCGGCGGCCACCAAGCCCTTCGGCTACATGGCGTTCTATCCCGGACCGGGGCTGGGTGGGCACTGCATTCCGATCGATCCCCACTACCTGAGCTGGAAGCTCCGCTCGCTGAACTACTTCACCCGCTTCATCGACCTGGCCTCCGAGATCAACCGCTCCATGCCGGCCCACGTGGTCGATCGCCTGGCCGAGCTCCTCAACGAGGTGCGCAAGCCGATCAAGGGCTCGAAGGTTCTGATCCTCGGCGTGGCCTACAAGCGGGACTGCGCCGACACCCGGGAGTCGCCGGCGGAAGACGTGATCCACCTGCTGCTGCAGCGGGGCGCCGAGTTGAGCTTCCATGATCCCTACGTGGCGGCCTTCTCCGTATCGGGGACTTCGATCCCCGCGGTGGATCTCGATCCCGCCATGCTGCGCGAACAGGACGCCGTGCTGATCATCACCGACCACAAGGGCGTCGACTACGAGAAGGTCTGCCGGGAGGCGGCCCTGGTCTTCGACACGCGCAACGCGACCCGCGACGTCGGGGACAAGAGCAAGGTCGTCCGTCTCTAGGAGGGTCCGTGGCGAGTACCTACCTGGTCACCGGGGCGGCGGGCTTCATCGGCTCCCACGTCACCGACCGGCTTCTCGAGCGCGGCGACCGGGTGGTGGGCCTGGACAATTTCGACGACTTCTACGATCCCGGAATCAAGCGCGCCAACCTCCGCCGATGGGATGGCCACGAGGCCTTCCGCCTGGTGGAAGGGGATATTCGGGATCGGGAGCTGGTCCGCCGGCTGATGGCCGCCGAGTCGGTCGACGTGCTGGTGCACCTCGCGGCTCGGGCCGGCGTGCGGCCGTCCCTCGAGCAACCTGAACTCTACGCCGATGTCAATGTGCGGGGGACCACGGTGCTGCTGGAGGCTGCCCGCCAGGCCGGCGTGCGGCGGGTGATCTACGCCTCGTCTTCATCGGTCTACGGGGGCAACGAGAAGGTGCCCTTCTCCGAGGACGACCCGGTCGACCACCCGGTCTCGCCCTATGCCGCGACGAAAAAGGCCTGTGAGGTCATCGCGCACACCTTTCACCATCTCTACGGCCTGGATACCATCGGGCTGCGCTTTTTCACCGTCTACGGGCCCCGGCAGCGCCCGGAAATGGCGATCCACAAGTTCACACGGCTCATCGACCAGGGCCGTCCCGTGCCCATGTTCGGCGACGGTAGCAGCGAGCGGGACTACACCTACATCGACGACATCGTCGCCGGCGTGCTGGCCGCCATCGACGCGGCCCGCGGATGCCGGGTCTACAACCTGGGCGAGTCGGCCACGATTTCCCTGGCGGATCTGGTCGCTCTGATCGGTCGCGCCCTGGGTCGTGAGCCGCAGATCGAGCGCCGGCCCTTCCAGCCCGGCGACGTACTCCGGACCTGGGCCGATGTCTCGCGCGCCCGGCGGGAATTGGGGTACGATCCGCAGGTTCCCGTCGAAGAGGGGATCGAGCGTTTCGTCCGCTGGTACCGGGAGTCGGCCCCCTGAATCCGGACGGGGTTCCTGCAGACGACCGCGCCGGCGCAAGCGCCAGGGAGGCCGCGAAGAGATGAATATCGCCGTCATCGGCACGGGGTACGTGGGCCTGGTTTCCGGGGCCTGCTTTGCCGAGTTTGGGACCACCGTCACCTGCGTGGACAGCGATGCGGCCAAGGTCGACTCGCTCCAGGCGGGCAAGGTGCCGATCTACGAGCCCGGACTCGAGCAGCTCGTGGCCCGCAATACCGCCGCCGGTCGGCTGCGCTTTTCCACCGATCTCGAAGAGGCCGTGCGGGACAACCTGGTGCTCTTCATTTGCGTCGGCACCCCCCAGGATCCCCATGGGCGGGCCGATCTTTCGTCCGTGCTCGCCGTGGCGGGATCGATTGCCGAGGCGATCAACGGTTACAAGGTGATCGTGATCAAGTCCACCGTGCCGGTGGGCACGGGGGACAAGGTCGAGGCGTTGATCGCCGAACGCAGCGGGGGCGGGCATCCCTTCTCGGTCGCCTCCAACCCCGAGTTCCTGCGGGAAGGTGCGGCCCTCGAAGATTTCATGCGGCCCAACCGGGTGGTGATCGGCACCGAAGAGGAGCAGGCCCGGGCGATCCTGGAGGATCTCTACCGCCCGCTCTACCTGATCCAGACCCCGATCCTCCACACCTCCCGCCGCACCTCGGAACTGATCAAGTACGCCTCCAACGCCTTCCTGGCGGTGAAGATCTCCTACATCAACGAGATGGCCGCCCTGTGCGAGAAGGTGGGGGCCGATGTCCACGACATCGCGCGGGGCATGGGGCTCGACCAGCGTATCGGGCCCAAGTTTCTTCATCCGGGACCCGGCTACGGCGGTTCCTGCTTCCCCAAGGACACCCAGGCGATTTTGGCTACCGCCGAGGAGTTCGGCGAACCCCTGCGGATCATCGGGGCTGCGGTGAGTGTCAACGATGATCAGCCGCGGCGGATGGTGAACAAACTGCGGGAGGCGGTGGGTGGCGAGTTGAAGGGCCGGACGGTGGCCATGCTGGGCCTGGCTTTCAAGCCCAACACCGACGATGTGCGGGAGTCCGCCGCGTTGAAGATCGCCCACCAGGTCCGGCGGGAGGGGGGTCGGGTGCGGGCCTTCGACCCGATCGCCGTGGAGACCGCCCGGGCCGCCGGCTTCGACGGCGAGATCGGCGAGGACGAATACTCCACCTGCCGGGGTGCCGACGTGGTGGCCCTGGTCACCGAGTGGAACCAGTTTCGCAACCTGGACCTCCAGCGCCTGAAGGAGGCCCTGGCCCGGCCGGTGCTGGTGGACATGCGCAACATCTACGAGCGCGAGGACGTGGAGCGGCAGGGCTTGCGCTACATCGCCGTCGGGCGTTAGACATTTCCCAAGGCCGGCGGTGAGGACCGGCAGGAGGTAGGACCTTGCGAGTTTTGGTAACGGGCGGTGGTGGATTCATCGGCTCCAACCTGGTGGAGGCCCTGCTGCGCCGCGGCGACGACGTGCGCGTGATCGACGACTTCTCCACCGGACGCCGCTCGAATCTCCAGCAGGTGGAGGCCTGGCGCGCCCTGGGGGGCGGCAGCTTCGAACTGCTTGAAGGTGACATCGTCGATGCCGAGACCGCGCGCCGGGCCGTGGACGGGTGCGAGGTGGTGCTGCACCAGGCCGCGATTCCCTCCGTGGCCCGCTCGGTGGCCGATCCCGTCAGTTCCCACCGGGTGAACATGGACGGTACCCTCAACCTGCTGCTCGCCGCCCGGGACCTGGGTGTGCGCCGTTTCGTGGCGGCCTCCTCCTCGTCCCTCTACGGTGAGTCTCCGGCATTGCCCAAGGTGGAGACCATGACCCCCGCGCCCCTCTCCCCCTACGGCGTGGACAAGCTGGCGGCGGAGACCTACTGCCGCGTCTTCACCCATCTCTATGGACTCAAAACCGTGGCCCTGCGCTATTTCAACGTCTTCGGGCCGCGCCAGGACCCCGGCTCGGAGTACTCGGCGGTGATCCCGAAATTCGCCTCGATGATGCTGGCCGGCCAGGCGCCGACGATCAACGGCGATGGCCGGCAGACGCGGGATTTCACCTTCATCGAGAACGTGGTGCAGATCAACCTGCTGGCCGCCGAGGCCCCCGAGGAGGCCTGTGGCGAGGCTTACAACGTGGCCTGCGGCGAGAGGATCTCACTGCTCGACCTGGTGGACCGCCTGAACAAGATTCTCGGCACCGCTATCGAGCCGGTGCACGGGCCGCCCCGGGCCGGTGACATCCAGCACTCCCTGGCGGACATCTCCAAGGCCGAGCGCCTTCTCGGCTACCGGGTCAAGGTGGGGCTGGATGAAGGCCTGGCCCGCACGGTCGAGGCCCTCCAGGAGGCCTAGTCCGTGCTCGACCGGGCCGTGATCCTCGCCGGAGGCGGCGGCAAGCGCCTGTGGCCCTGGACCGGTCCGGATCGGCCCAAGCCCCTGCTGCCCCTCGGCGGAGACGGGCGCAGTCTGCTCGAGGCCACCGTCGAACGCCTCCTGCCGCATCTGCCCCTCGAACGCATGGTGCTCCAGGCCGAGCCTCGTCTCGGCCGCCGGCTCCTCGAGGCCTGCCCGCGCCTGGCGGGGCTTCCCCTCGGCGAGGAGCCGGCCCCCCGGGACACGGCCGGGGCCGTCACCCTGGCCATGGAGCGGCTGCGCCGGGAGGATCCCCGGGCCGTGGTGGGTGTGTTCCCCGCCGATCACCGGGTCGCGGATATCCGGGCCTTCTCCCGGACCCTCGGCACCGCCGCCCGGGCCGCCCGGGAAGGGGCCCTGGTGATTCTCGGCGTACGCCCGGATCGGCCCGCCACGGGCTTCGGTTACGTGGAAGCGGGTTCCGCCGACGGCGGGGTTCTCCCCGTGCGGCGCTTTGTCGAAAAACCCGATGCCGCCGCCGCCGCCGAGTACCTGGCCGGTGGCCGGCACTTCTGGAACGCCGGGATCTTCATCTGGCAGGCGGAGGTCTTCCGCCGGGCCATGGACCGGCACGCTCCGCAAGTGGCGTCGGCCGTGGAGCGATACGTGGACTCGGGACGTTTCCAGGAATGGGAACAGGTACCCCGGACCTCCATCGACTACGCCTTGCTGGAACGGGCCGGGAAAGTCGTACTGGTGCCCCTCGAGGCGGGCTGGAGCGACATCGGCGGATGGGAAGCGGTGGCGGCCCTGGCGGCGCGGGGCGACGCGGGGCCCGCGGTCTGCCTCGAGGTGCGCGGCGAGGGGGCCGGGGACAGCGTCGTGCTGCGGCTCGACGGTGCCGGGGGGCGGGCGGTGGTGCTCGGCGAGGGCGGTCGGATGGTGGTGATCGGCCCCGAAGGCGTGCTCGTCTGTCCCCGCCATACTTCACAGCGGGTCAAGGACTTCCTCTCCTGATCCGAACCGCCGGGCCCTGCCGGATTCTCGCCGAAACAGTCCGCGATTGCCCGAAGGGGGCCGCATGCATTATGTTGTCAGCCGACTGGCCCGGTCCCGTCCGGTCCGGGTGTGGGGAGAGTGCCCGATGCAGGATCGTCCCGCCGAGATGGCTCCCGAGCAGAACGCCGAGGGGGATTGGAGTCTGAAAGCCGTTCAGCGTCTGCTTTGGCAGCGACGCTGGCTGGTGGTCGCCATTGCCGCCCAGGTTTTCATCGTCACCGGCCTGGTGACCTTCCTGCGCACGCCGCTCTACGACGCGTCCGCCCGGATCCTCATCGAACGTTCCACGCCCAAGGTGCTGGAGTCGGACGACGTGATGCCGATGGTCTGGAACGAGTTCGAGATCCAGCGCTTCTACCAGACCCAGTACCTGCTGATCAAGGACGCCAAGGTGCTGATGCGGGCACTCCATCGGGAGGACTACCCGATTCGTGAACGCATCGTCGAGTTGTTGACCTCCAGCGACGAGGAGAGCGCCGACGCCACACCGGACGACAAGCGGATGGCCCGCTGGATTCGTGAGCGGCTGAAGGTCGAGCAGCTCGAGTACTCCAGCGTGGTGGGGGTGAGTTTCCGGCATGCCTCGCCGGAACTGGCCGCCGACGTGGTCAACGCCGTGGTCCATGCCTACCAGGATTTCTTCGTCGAAGAGATCGGTCTCGCTCCGCGGAGGCGGGCGCTGGAAGTGATCGAAGACGGCATCGAGGAGGCCAACGCCGAGCTGCGGGAGATCGAACGCGAGCTGGAGCTGGCGACCCGGACCCACGATGCGGCGCTGGTGGCTTCCGACAGCGACATGCGCCGTACCCGGCTCGAGCGTCTCGACGCGACCCTGACGGAAGCCAAGTCCCGCCGGGCCAGTGCCGAGGCCCGGCTCCATGCCTACGAGCAGGCCGAGCCCATGGCCCTCGACGTGGTGCGTTCGAACCTGCAGGTGCTCAAGTATCACGAGCAACTGGCGTCGATCCAGGCCGCGATCGCCGACATGGAAGGCAAGGTGGGGCCGAACTGGCCTCGCCTGCGAGAGTTGCGCACCGCCGAGCAGGAGACGCGGCGGAATCTGCTCGCCGAAGCCGAAAAGCTCTACCACCAGGCGATCGCCGGCGCCCGGGCGGACCTGGTGGCCGCGCGGGAGCAGGAGCAGCGCCTGCGCCAGCTCTACGAGCAGGAAAAACGGCTGGCCAACGCCAAGCAGTACCAGGCCAGCGAGGTGGAGTCGCTTCGCCGGGAGTACGAGCAAAAGAAGGCCAACCTCGAGCGTCTGCTGGCGCGCCGGGAAGAAGTGGCCCGCAGTTCCGACCTGCGGGAGATCCTCGAGCGCCAGGTGGCGATCATCGGGCCGGCCAGCGTGCCGGAGAGTCCGGCGGTCCCCCGGGTCAAGCTCAACCTGGCGCTGGGCCTGGTCTTCGGCCTGTTCCTGGGCGTGGGCGCGGCCTTCCTGGCCGAGGCGATGGACAACAAGGTCCGTGGAGGCGCCCACCTGGCAGAACTGACCGGGCTGCCCCTTCTCGGGAGCATTCCGCGCCTGGTCACGCCCCACAAGCCGCGGCTCGCCTTCTCACGCAAGCGGAGCGGCACGACACCGATGATGGCGGCCCAGAGGAACCACGACGTGGAGGAGGCCTTCCGCGCCATGCGCTCGGCCCTGCTCCTGGCCCAGGCCGGGCGTCCGCCGGCCTCGCTGATGGTCACTTCGGGCTTGCCCGGGGAGGGCAAGAGCACCATCGCGGCCAACCTGGCTCGCACCCTCGCGTCCTTCGGCCATGGGGTGGTGCTGATCGATGCCGACCTGCGTCATCCGCGGCTGCACAGGGTCTTCAAGGCGGACAAGAACCGGGGCTTGACCAACGTGCTGGCCAGCACCCTGCCCATCGAGGACGTGGTGGTGCCGACGGTCTATCCCAACCTCTTCCTGGTGCCCGGGGGGCCCTGTCCGCCGGATCCGGCGACCCTGCTCGACCGGCGGAAGCTCAGCGAGGTGGTGCGTCGCCTGGGAGAGCGTTTCGAGTTCGTGATCGTCGACACGCCCCCGGTGCTGGTCTTCGCCGACGCCTTCAACATCGTTCCGGCGGTGGAGGGGACGATTTTCGTCGCCCGCTCGATGGCGACCCAGAAAGACGCCGTGCGCCAGGCCATGGAAGCCCTGCGCAAGGTCAAGACGCGGCTTGTCGGTGTGGTCCTCAATGGCGAGATCACCGAGGAGCGTTCCGGCAGCTACTACCGCTACTACCACTACCGGCGGGGCTACTACCGCAAGGCCATGGAGCGGCGGGCGAAGGGGGAGACCGTCCCCCAGGCGCCGCCGGCCCAACGGCCCGAGACGCGACGTCGTTCCGCCGGAGGCTGACGGCCGGGCCGGGTGACCGGGAAGCGCCCGCGGTCACGGTCTTCTCGAGAGATCGGCGAAAAAGCGCCGGACCTCCGGGTGGGAGGGGTCGATCTTCCGCGCGTTGCGGTAGGTCTCGAGGGCCTTGCGGTACTCCCCCCGCCCCCGTTCGAGCTGGCCGAGGAGGATCAGCGCGCGCAGGCGCGTGGGGTCGGGAAGAGGGTTCTTCCGGGCGCTGACCGCTCGCTCGAGAAGTTCGATGGCCTGTTCCTTGTCGCCTTCCTTGACGTGTACCAGGGATCGGTAGTAGTCGATCCAGGGCCGGGCTTCTCCTCCGGCCTCCAATGCGTCGATGGCCCGGCGCATCTCCGCTCCGCGCCCGAGGGCGGTGAGAGCCTGGATCCGCGTGCGCAGGACAGCCCGCCGCCAGCGCGGGTCCTCAGGCAGGGGCCGGGCGTCGAGAATCTCGAGGGCGCGCTCATGGCGGCGCGCTCCCGACTCCCGCTGGGCCAGTGCGACGCGGAGCTGCCAGGCCTCGGGGTGCCGCTCGAGGGCCCGGGTGAGGACGATCCTCGCCCCGGCCGGATCCTTGCACTCGAGCACCAGGTAGCGGGCGAGCTGGGCCGCGGCCCCCGGCGTATTGGGCGTGGCTTCCATCAGGTCGGCGAGGGCGAGCCGGGTGCCGCCGAGGATCTCCCAGGCCTCGCGGGCCATCGACGGGCGCATGGCGAGCAGGTCGCGGACCACCTTGCGGGCCTTGTCGGGGCGGCCGGCGAGCATCCACTTGCGGGCCAGCACGAGCCTGCGCTGTCGATCCGCGGGGGCCAGCTCGAGGGCCCGGTCCAGGTAGTGGTCGAGCAGTCGGCCGACCTCCGGTTTCCGGCCCAGGCGCGCGGTGTCGAGGGCGACGAGGGACTGGCCGGCCAGCCACTGGGTGATGCGCAGTTCGCTGCGGAGGGGCGCGCGACGGGCGGAGCGCTGGAGGGTCAGCCAGGCTGCGGACAGGGCCTGGCGGGCTTCCTGGCCACTTCCAGGCCCCCCGCGAGCCGCCTGGCGAAGCACCCGGTCGATCTGCTGTCGGGACCACTTCCGGGCCGACTCCACGGCGATCAGGCCCCCGGGAGGTGTTTCGGGCCACGCGGGCAGGGGCCGCAGACTCACCAGGCGCACGCCCGTCGCCGTCACCAGGACCAGGCTCAGGGCGAGCAAGGTCCGGGGCCAGGTGGCCGGCCCGCTGTCCGCCGGGCGGCCCGGGCCCCACGCCACCGGTGCGAAGAGCGCGCCGGCGAGCAGGGCCGCCGGAATCGCCACACCGGGAAGCTGGAGGGAGAAGTCCACTGTCTCGTGCAGGCCGAGGGCTGCCAGCCCCGCAACCATGGCGGCGGAGAGCGGGCGCTCCGATCCCTCGGAGCGCAGGATGCGCCTCGCCGCCAGGAGCAGCACGGTCAGCCAGGCCACCAGCAGGAGCGCGCCGGGCAGGCCGGTATCGCTGATCCATTCCAGGTAGTCGTTGTGGGCGTGGACGAAGCGGGTGTTGGATGCCGCGCGGCGGTAGAGGGGGTGCAGGTAGCGGAAGGTGCCGATACCGCTGCCGCTGCGCCAGAAGTCCCCGACGATGGCGACGGCCGAACCCCAGATGCCCACCCGGCCCCCCATGTCCACCGAGATATTCTCCACGTCGTTGGCCAGGGGCTCGGGAGGGCGGATCCAGGCCGCGCCCGCGACCAGGGCGATGATCAGCGCCGCACCCGCGGCGATGCCGGTCCAGCCCAGGCCCCCGCCTTCCCGGCGCCCGGAGCGGAGCAGCCAGAAGAAAAGCAGCATGCTCAGGGCCGCCGCCCCCAGGGCGGCGCGGGAGGAAGACCAGATCATCGCGATCAGGATCACGCCGGCCACGGTGGCGGCCAGAGAGGTCTTCGCCCGCCGGTCGCCGGCGCCGGGGCCGGCGCGGAGCACCTCGATCAGGAGGCCCAACAGGGCGAACAGGCCCAGCGAGAGCAGGGCGGCGAAGTGGTTGGGGCAGATGAAGGTGCCGCTGGCCAGGGGACGGTAGTGCTGCTTGGCCCAGGTGAAGATGTGGTGGTGTCCCGAGAGGGATTCGGCCAGGCCGTAGACGGCCTGCAGGGAGGCGCTGGCGCCTATGGCGGCGAGCAGCAGGCGTCGATCGCGGTCGTCGCGCACCGCCAGCAGGCCCAGGCAGAACGCCCCGAAGGCCATGGCCAGGCGCAGGAGGCCGTCGAGACCGCCGTCGGGATCGGCCACCAGGGGGTGCCAGGTGGTCTCGTCCCGCTCGCCGCCCGCAACGGCGCTCAGCTCGCGTTCTCCCTGCGCCAGTCGCGGATCTTCGTCAGGGCGGCAGAGGGAGGCCCGGGCCTCGGCGGCCAGCCGTGGTGAGAGCCAGTCCACCGCCGTGGGGGGCAGGGGGACGAACTGGAAGCCGATCCAGGCCCCGGTGACGGTGATCAGCAGGGCGAAGGCGGCGGGCGGGCGGGCCAGGCGGCTGCGGTCGGTCCAGAGCAGGGCCAGGCCGGTGGCCGTGGCCAGGGCCAGCAGGATGACCGCCATCGGGGGCGTGCCGCCGAAGGGCAGGGGGGCGACGAGCGCGAGAGCGACGGCCAGGAGCAGGGCCGCGCTGCGGCCATGGAAAGACATGACTCCTCCCGCCCGGCCGGAATCCCCCGGCCCGAGAAAGCCGTTTTATATCGTGGACGCCCGCCCGGGTCCATGGGCATCACCGGCGGCCCCCTCGCCGCCCCCGCCGCGGCTCACCCGGCCCGGTTCGTGTGGCCCGGCATCCTCCCCGGGGTGGGCGCCTGGCGGCCTGGCCGGGGGCGCGGCGAGGAGGTGGGGAGAGGGTGTGGAGGACGCGCCCCGGCGGGATCGGGCGATCCGGCGGTGGGGGGGCGGGTGTGGGCCTCCCGCTGTTCCGGCTCGCACCGCCGGGTGGGTGCGGGTGTGGCGGGGGGAAGGTAGATTGACCGCCATGCCGATGCCGGAGACCATCGGAGCCGGGGTGCTGGCGGGTGTCGCCTGGCTGGCCATCGCCGCGGCTCTCTACGCCTACGCGGGCTATCCGCTGCTGGCCGCGTGGCTGGTGCGGCGCAGACCCCTGGCCCGGGCGGCGCCGCCCGTCGCCTGGCCGGCGGTGAGCGTTTTCATCGCGGCCCGCAACGAGGCGCGGGTGATCCGCCGACGCATCGACAACCTGCTCGAACAGGAATATCCCGGACCGCTCGAGGTGCTGGTGGTCTCCGACGCCAGCGACGATGGCACCGATGGTCTCGTCGAAGAAGTGGCCGATCCGCGCGTGCGGCTGTTGCGCCAGGAGCCGCGGGAGGGCAAGACCGCGGGGATCAACCGCCTGGCCCGGGAGGCCCGGGGGGAGATCTTCATCCAGACCGACGCCAACGTCATCTTCGCTCCCGGTGCCGTGCGGGCCCTGGTGGAAGCGTTGACACCGCCCGAGGTGGGGGTGGCCATCGGCCGGGTGCGCTTTACCAACGAGGACGATCCCCTGGTGGCTGCGGGCGAGGGCCTGTACTGGCGCTTTGAGAACTGGACCAAGCGCATGGAGGCCGAGCGCGGTCTGCTGGCGGTGGCCAACGGGGGGATCTACGCCCTGCGCCGGGATCTCTGGCAGCCCCTGCCGGCCTTCATCTCGGGGGACGCCGCCGAGCCCCTGCTGGCGGCTCGCGCGGGCTACCGGACCGTCGTCGCCGAAGGCGCCCTGGCGTACGAGCGGGCGGCGGATTCCCACCGGGAGGAGTTCCAGCGCAAGGCGCGGATCATCGCCCAGCAAGTGGCCTGTGCCCGATGGATCGGCTTGCCGGGACTGCCTGTCCGCATCGCCTGGGCCTATCTCTCCCACAAGCTGCTGCGTTACCTCGTGGCGCCGATCGGGGCGCTGGGCCTGATCGCGGGCCTGGCGGCGGCCGCCCTCGGCTCGGTGGCCGGCGCGGTGGCCGCGGCCCTGCTGGCCGCCCCCCTGTTGACTGCTCCTCTGGGGTTGCTGCCCTGGCCCGGTGTGCCGGGTAAGGTGTTCAAGCTCCCCCTCTACCTGGTCACCGTCAACCTGGCGGCGGCCGCCGGGCTGTGGCGTGGCCTGCGTGGCCGGGCCCAGGCCACCTGGGAGGTTCCCGACTCCACCCGCCGCGCGGCTCCTGATTGACGAGTCGTGGGGGCTCGGTAGGATGGGCCCTTCCCGCTTGGCACCCTCCGGGTTCTTCAGGGGTTCGGATGAAGATCCTCGTCTTCCTCATCGCCGCCCTGGCGGCCTCGGGGCTCGCGCCCCTGGCTCGCGCGCTGGCCCTGCGCCTGGGGGCGGAGGATCGTCCCGGCCCCTCCCGCAAGATTCATGACCGTTCCATGCCCCGCCTGGGCGGACTGGCCCTGGCGGCGGCGGCGGGGGTGGCGGTGATCTTCGCGGCCTGGATCGGCACCCCCGGCGGTGATCTGATCCGGGAGTTTCCCCAGCCCGTGCTGCGACTCGCCCTGGCCGGGCTGGTGGTGGCCCTGGTGGGCATCGTGGACGACATCCACAACCTGGGTCCGTGGCCCAAGCTGGCGGCCGAATGGATCGCCGGCGGCCTGGCCTTCTGGGCCGGCTTTCGGATCGAGGTGCTCGACCTGGGCTTCGCTTCCTTCGGCCTGGGCGTGCTGGCCCTGCCGGTGAGTTTGTTGTGGTTCGTGACGATGATGAACGCCCTGAACCTGATCGATGGGCTGGACGGCCTGGCGGCCTCCCAGGCCCTGATCGCTCTGGGGGCGTTGCTGATCCACTCCCTGCTGCACCGGGGCGCGGTGGCGGGCACCCTGTCGGTGGCCCTGGCGGGAGCGACCGTGGGCTTTCTGGTGCACAACTTTCACCCCGCACGGCAGTTTCTCGGCTCCTGCGGCGCCCTCCCTCTGGGGCTGGTCCTGGCCGCCCTGGCGGTGGGCACCGTGCAAGGTCGTGCGGGGCTCAATCCCGTGTTGCCCGTGCTGGCGGTCGGCGTGCCGTTGCTGGACATCGTGCTGGCGGTGGCCCGGCGTCTGCGCCAGGGACGCTCGCCGCTGTCCGCGGACCGCGGACACCTGCACCACCGGCTGCTCGATGGGGGCCACGGGCAGACCCGGGCGGTGCTGCTGCTGGCCGCGTTGGGGTCGGCCTTCGCCGTGCTGGGCCTGACCAGCGAGCTGCTGCCGGCTCCCTGGCGCCTGGCACCGTTGCTGCCGGCCGGAGGGCTCGCCCTGGAGGTGACCCGGCGGCTGGGATATTTCCGTTCACAGGTCCGGGCGACTTCCGCCGGAGACCACCGGTGAGGGGGCGGCCGGCCGACGATGCCGCCCTGGTCGAGGCCCTGTGTCGGGGGTTGCACCCCGCCAGGCCGGATGTCGAGGCGCTGGGGGCGGTGGCCGCCTCACCCCGGGGCCTCGACCTGGCTCTCGAGCACCTGGTGGTCGGCCTGGTGGCCCGTGAACTCGGCGCAGCCGGGGCCCTGGCCTCGCTGCCCGAAGACCGGCGCCAGCGGTGGCGGCTGCGACTGATGGAAGTCCAGCGCCAGCGCGCCACCCTCGATGAAGCGGCCGATGCGGCAGTGGCGGCCCTGGCCGAGGCCGGGATCGTCCCCGTTCTGCTCAAAGGCGCCGCCCTCGGGCGAACGGTCTACGCCGAGCCCCACCTCAGGCCGATGAGCGACGTGGATCTGCTGATCGATGCCGGCCGGCTCGCCGGGGCGCTGGCGGCGCTGGCCCGCGCGGGAATGCGCGTGCCGCCGGAGGAGGATGTCGATTTCTGGCGCCGGGCCTACTACAACCTGCCGGTGGAGTGGACCGGTCGCGGCAGCGTGCAGATCGAGATGCACTGGTCGATCTCGCAGCCCGACCGCCATCCGGTGGCGGTGGCCGGGCTGCTCCGGCGGGCGGTGAGCTTGCCTGCCGGGGTGGGGCGTGTGCTCTCGCCGGTGGACCTGCTGCTGCACCAGGCCCTGCATCACTCCTACCACTTCTTCCAGCCCAAGCTGATCTGGGTCCATGACCTGGCCCTGCTGCACCGGGATCCTCCCCCCCTCGAGCCGGTGCTCGAGCGGGCCCGGCAGTGGGGCATGCTGCGTCCCCTGGCCCTGTCCTGTCTGCAGGTGGAGAAGGTCTATCCCGGCTGTCTGACCGAGGCCTATCGTCGTTGGGCCGCGGACTACCGGCCCGCCGTACGCATCGAGCGGCGCTTCCGCAGCGCCGATCCGGTGGCCCTTCTCGATGGCTGGCAGCGCCGGCGCCGACAACTCGTGTTGAGCTTTCTGATGCTCGATGGGCGGGCCCAGCGCCTGGGCGCCATGGCGGGATGGGTCGGGCGGGTACTGCGCTTCGGCGACCGGGAGGGGCACCGGCGCCTGGAAGCGTTCCGTCCCCGCGAGAAGTGACAAAATGGCGGCGGCGCGTTTTCGAACCCGCCCCGAGGAGGCTAGCGATGTTCAGATGGAATCTCCCCCGACTCCTCCCGCCCCTGGTCGTCGTGGCCGTGCTTGGGGTGGCCTGTGGACCTCAGGATCCTCTCGCGACCCTGGCCCGGGCCCGGGCGGCCCACGAGATCGAGGCCCTGTCGTGGGTCATGGGTACGCCCGAAACCGACGACCAGGGCGTCGAGCATGTTTTCGGGGTGGTTTCCCTGCGGGTGACCGATACGGGCTCGCCCCTGGCTCTCGACTGCCTGACGGTGGACGTGATCTTCAAGGCCGCGGGAGAGGACGGCGCCGAACTCGGCCGGGTCCCCGTCGAACTCGACTTGGCAGGCTTGATCGATGCAGGCGGATCGCTGGAGCTGACCCGCCGGGTGGAGTTGCCCGCCGGCACCGAGAACATCGGCCTGGCCCTGCACGCAGCCGAGGGCGAGGCCTTGCGCGCCCTGTGTGAGGCCCGGGCGATCGACGCCGGAGAGTCGTGAGCGCGGAATCCGTCGGCTCTTCCAGGGGAGAGCTCTCCCCCCTGGTCCGCACCCTCGTCCCTCCGTTGGCGGCGGGGGTGATTCGCGTGTTGCGCGCCGGCGTGCGGCTGCGTTGCCACGGCCGGGAGATCGTCGAGGAGTTCGCGGCCCGGAATCGGCGCTATGTCCATGTTTTCTGGCACGCGCACCTGCTGTTGATGGTCTACAGCTACGTGGGCCCGCAACTGGTGTTCATGATCAGCCGCCACAGGGACGGCGAGATGATCGCGCGCACGGTGGAGCGATTCGGTTACGTGCCCGCCCGCGGCTCGAGCAGCCGCGGTGGCGCGGCGGCCCTGCGGGGCATGCTGCGGCACCTGAAGCAAGGTAGCGACATCGGCTTCACCCCCGACGGCCCTCGGGGGCCGGCCCGCAAGGTGCAGCCCGGATGCGTGATCGCCGCGCGGCTGGGTCGGGTGCCGATCATTCCCGTGGCCGTGGGTTACGACCGGGCATGGCGCCTGAACTCCTGGGACCGTTTCATGATTCCCCGTCCGGGCAGCCGGGGCCTGATGGCCTACGGCGAGCCTCTCGAGATCGCCCCGGGTGAGGACCTGGAGGTCGCGGGCCGGCGGGTGGAACAGGCTCTCAATCGCCTGGAGGCCTTCGCCGCCGAGCACGCCGCCGATCCCGGTGTGGGGAGGCCGTTGTGAGCGCACCGCGGGTGATGGTGATCGCCGGCGAGGCTTCCGGCGACGCCCATGCGGCGGGGCTGGTGCGTCAGGCGCGGCTGCTCGACCCCTCCCTGCGTTTCGAGGGTACCGGCGGCGATGGGCTCGAGGCGGAGGGTGTGCGACTCTTCCACCGGGTGGAGCGGCTCTCGGTGGTGGGGATCACCGAGGTCTTCGCCCGACTGCCGGCCCTGCGGGCCGCGCTCGGGGATTTGCGCCGCCGCCTGCGGGAAAGTCCTCCGGACCTGCTGCTGCTGGTGGACTTCCCCGATTTCAACCTGATGCTCGCCCGTACGGCCCGGAGGTTGGGCGTGCCGGTGCTCTACTACATCAGCCCCCAGCTCTGGGCCTGGCGCCGGCGGCGGGTGAAGATCCTCGAGAAACTGGTGCGGCGGATGATCGTCTTCTTTCCCTTCGAGGAGAGCTTCTACCGCGACCACGGCGTGCCGGTGAGCTTCGTGGGCCACCCCCTGGCCGACGACCACCGGCATCATCCCGACGCGGCCGCCGCCCGCCGGGCCCTGGGGATCGAGCCGGAGGGCGAGGTGCTCGGCCTGCTCCCCGGCTCTCGTCCCGGGGAGTTGAGGCGTCACCTGGCGCCGATGCTGGAAGCCGGGCGGCTCCTCCGCGACCGCCGACCCCATACGCGCTTCGTGCTGCCCCTGGCCGCCGGTCTCGACGCCGAGGCCGTCACCGCCCGGGTGGCGGCTTCGGCCCTGCCGGTGAAGGTGGTGGCGGGCGATTTCGCCGCCGCGGTCGAGGCCTGTGACGGGGCGCTGGTGGCCTCGGGAACCGCCAGCCTCGAGGTGGCTGTCAGGGGCGTACCCGAGGTGGTGGTCTACCGCACCTCCTGGCTCACCGCGACGGTGGGTAGAATGGCTCTCGATATCGACCACGTCAGCCTGGTCAACCTGGTGGCCGGGCGGGAGGTGGTGCCCGAACTGTTGCAGGAAAGATTCACCGCCCGGCGGGCGGCGGCGGCGCTGCTGCCCCTGCTGGACGAGGGGCCGGCCCGGCGGGCGATGCTCGAGGGGCTGGCCGATGTGCGGCGACGCCTGGGTGAGCCGGGGGCCTACCGGCGTGCGGCCCAGGTGCTGATCGGGGAGTTACGGGCCACGACCCGCCCGGCGCGGGAGGAGCGAGACGGCAGATGATGCGTAGCATGACGGGCTACGGCAGGGCGCGGGCCGGGGCCGACGCGATGACCGCGACGGTGGAGATTCGCTCGGTCAACTCCCGCCAGCGGGAGGTGCGGTTCCGCTTGCCCCAGGTGCTGCTGGCCGGTGAGAGCCGCTGGCGCGAACAGGTGCAGGAGACGGTCGCCCGGGGCCGGGTGGACGTGATGGTGGCCCTCGAGGGCGAGCGGGCCGCCGCCAGCCGCCTGAAGCTGAACCTGGTCGTGGCCGGGGAGCTGGTGCAGGCCTGGCGCCGGCTGGAAGAGGAGTTCGATCTCGACGGCGGTCCCCGGGCCGAGGTGCTGTTGCGCCTGCCCGGTGTGCTCGAGTCGGCGACCATCGAAGAAGAGCAGGTCGAAGAGCTCTTCTCCCTGGTGGACCGGGCCCTGGTCGATGCCCTGGCGGCCTTCGACGCCAGCCGGCGCCGGGAAGGCGAGACGTTGCTGGCCGACTTGCGGCTGCGGGAGCGCGCCGTGCGCGATGCGGTGGCCCGGGTGCGGAAGCTGGCGGGCCCGGTGCCCGCAAGACTGGCCGCGGAGTTGCGGCGCCGGGTCGAAGAACTGCTCGGGGAGACCGCCGTGGACCCGGCCCGGGTGGCCCAGGAGGCGGCGCTGCTGGCCCAGCGGGCGGACGTCACCGAAGAGCTGGTGCGCCTGGCGGCTCACCTCGACCGGCTCGAGGAACTCTTCTCCGGCTCCACCGGCGAGATCGGCCGGGCGGCGGAGTTCCTCGTCCAGGAGATCCGCCGGGAGGTGAACACCATCGGCTCGAAGGCCTCCGATCCGGCCGTCGACGAGCAGGTGCTGCGCATCAAGGGCGAGCTGGAGAAGATTCGCGAGCAGGCCGCCAACCTGGAGTAGGGAGAGCGAGAACGGGATGACAGGGCGAGGTGATCTCTTCGTGGTGTCGGCCCCCTCGGGGGCGGGCAAGAGCACCCTGATCGGGGAACTCGTCGCCCGGATCGAGGGGCTGCGCTTTTCCGTCTCGTGGACGACACGGTCGCCGCGCCCGGGGGAACAGGACGGGCGGGAATATCATTTCACCGACATTCCCACCTTTCGCGAGATGATGGGACGGGGCGAGTTCCTCGAGTGGGCGGTGGTGCACGGTGAGTACTACGGCACCTCCCGGCGGCAGATCGAGGCCCTGCGCGCCGCCGGTGCGGACGTGATACTCGACATCGACGTGCAGGGCGCCGAACAGGTGCGGCGGGCCGTCGGGGATTGCCGGACGATCTTCATCTTGCCGCCGGACTTCGAGACTTTGCGTCGGCGGCTGGTCGCCCGGGGCACCGATGCGCAGGAGGTGATCGAACGGCGCCTGCGGGGAGCGCGCCAGGAACTCCTGCGCTGGCGGGACTTCGATTTTCTGGTGATCAACGACGACCTGGAGCGGGCCGCGGGAGAGCTGTGCGGCATCGTTCTCGCCGCCCGCTGCCGGCGCGAGCGCCGCGTGGAGCAGGCGTCCCGGATCGTCGATGGCTTTCCGGTGGAGGGGACCGGGGAAGGGGAAGGGTCGTGAGCCGTCGTCCCCCCCGCGTTCTCTTCGGCGTCAGCGGTGGCATCGCGGCCTACAAGGCCGCGGAACTGGTGCGGGCGCTGGTCCGGGAAGGGGCCGAAGTGAAGGTGGTGCTCACCGGCCGGGCGGCGGAATTCGTCACACCTCTGACCCTGGCCACCCTTTCGGGCAACCCGGTGGCCACCACCGAGTTTCACGAACAGCCCTCGCCGGCCATCGATCACATCGACCTGGCCCGTTGGGCCGACGTGTTGCTGGTGGCTCCGGCCACGGCCAACCTGCTGGCGCGCTTCGCCCGGGGGTTGGCCGACGATCTGCTGTCGACGATCCACCTGGCCTTCCGCGGGCCGGTGGTGCTCGCGCCCGCGATGAACCCCGGCATGTGGGAACACGAGCAGACTCGCGAGAACGTGGCCCGCCTCGAGGCCCGCGGCGTGGTGGTCGTACCGCCGGAGGAGGGGTTCGTGGCCTGCGGAGACGACGGGGCCGGACGCCTGGCGGACCTGCAGAGGATCACCGCCGAGGCGCTGATCGCCGCCCGCCGCTCCCGCTCGATGGAAGGGCGCCGGATTGTCGTCTCGGCGGGGCCGACCCGGGAGCCTGTGGATCCGGTGCGCTACCTGGGCAACCGCTCGTCGGGGAAGATGGGCTACGCGATTGCCGCCGCGGTACGGGCCCGCGGCGCGGAGGTCGTGCTGATCAGCGGACCGGTCTGCCTGCCGCCGCCGTGGGGAGTCGATCGAGTGTCCGTGGAGACGGCCTCCGAGATGCATCAGGCGGTCTTCGAGGCGGCGGCAGGGGCGGCGGCGGTGGTGATGGCCGCGGCGGTGGCCGATCACCGCCCCGCGGATCCGCCACGGGAGAAAATCAGCTTGCCCAAGGGCACGGGTTATACCCTCGAGTTGGAGGCCAACCCGGACATTCTCGCCGACCTGGCGCGGGCGCGCGCCGGGGGGCGTCTGCCGGCGGAACTGCTCCTGGTGGGCTTTGCGGCGGAAATCGGGGACGCGGTGGCCAAGGGCGTGGCCAAGCGCGAGCGCAAGGGCTGTGACCTGCTGCTGGCCAACGACGTTTCTCGTCCGGGGTCGGGTTTCGAAGTGGAGACCAACGAGGTGGCCCTGATCGGCCCGCAAGGAGGCGTCGAGCGCTGGCCGAAGATGAGCAAGCGGCAGGTGGCCGAGCACCTGGCCGACGCCATGGAAAAATGGTGGCGCCGGTGAGTGCCTCGCGTCGACAGGCTGCCGAATGGCTGCGGCTCTATCGCGACCTGGGGGTCGAGGCGGTGGCTTTGCACGGGCCTGCGGTGGCGGAGTCCGGCGGTGGCGGCGGGAGCGGCGGCGCCGCCGAGGCCCTCGAGCGCCTGCGGGAGGAGACCCTCGGCGATTGCCGGCGTTGCGCTTTGTGGAAGGGCCGGACCCGGCTGGTCTTCGGTACCGGCAACCCGGAAGCCCGCCTGGTCTTCGTCGGGGAGGGGCCCGGGGCCGACGAGGACAGGCAGGGCGAGCCCTTCGTGGGCAAGGCCGGTCGGCTCCTCGACAAGATCATCGGCGCCATGGGCCTGAGTCGCGAAGAGGTCTACATCGCCAACGTGGTCAAGTGCCGACCCCCGGAAAACCGTGCGCCTCTACCCGACGAGTCGGCGACCTGCCTGCCGTTTCTCCACGAGCAGATTCGCATCATTCAGCCGGAGGTGATCGTCACCCTGGGCCGTACGGCTCTCGAGGGCCTGCTGGGCGAGCCGGTGCGGTCGATCACCCGCGCGCGGGGCCGCTGGTTCCGTGTCAAGGGCGTACCGGTGATGGCCACCTTTCACCCCGCCTACCTGCTGCGCAACCCCGCCGCCAAGCGCCCGGTGTGGGAGGACATGCAAGAAGTGCTCGCACGCCTCGGGCTGTCACCGCCGCCGCGACAGGGCCGATGATCTTCGACCCGCCCCTCGCCGAGGCGGTGCTGCGGCGGCGCTACAAGCGCTTTCTGGCCGACCTGGAATTGCCCGCCGGCGGGATTCTGACCGTGCACGTGCCCAACACCGGAGCGATGACCCTCTGCGCCGAGCCGGGGAGCCGGGCCTGGTATTCGGTCCGCGACGATCCCCGGCGCAAGCTGCCCGGCACCCTGGAGATCGTCGAGTCCGTGGGGGCGCTGGCCGGGGTCAACACCGCGCGAACCAACGCCCTGGTGGAAGAGGCCCTCGCCACAGGGACGATTGCGGAACTGGCGGGCTACCCGCGCCGGCGTCGCGAGGTGCGCATCGGCGACAGCCGCCTCGACTTCCTGCTCGAGGGGGCCGGTCCTCCCGCCTGGGTCGAGGTGAAGAACGTCACCCTGGTCGACGGCGCCGCGGCGATCTTTCCCGACGCGGTGACCACCCGGGGACTCAAGCACATCGGGCGGTTGCGCGCGCTGGCGGGGGAGGGCGCCCGGGCGGTGTTGCTCTTCGTCGTCCAGCGGGAAGACGCCGATCATTTCCGTCCCGCCGGTGCCATCGATCCCGCCTACGCCCGTGCCCTGGCCGCGGCCCACGCCGAGGGCGTCGAGATCCTCTGCTACCAGGCCCGGGTCACACCCGGGGAGATCCGCCTGCAGCACCGGCTGCCGGTGGTCGTCGGCTGAGCCGCGGTCTGCGGCGGCGCTGGAGGCCCTTGCCGCGACCCGGCCCGCGCATTATCCCGCGTCCGTCCCCGCCGGTAGAATGGGCGGGATACGCTGGAGGGAGCCATGAGCGCCGAGCCTGTCACGTTCCGCGACGAGATCGCCCGGGGTCTGCCCGCGAGCCTTCCTGACCCGCCCCCCATCGATCCGGCCGTCGATCGGGCGCCGGCCAGGCAGCCGGGACTCGATGCCGTCGGTCGGCGCCTGGCCCTGGCCAACGCCTTGCGCTACTTCCCCCGGGCGTGGCACGAGGCTCTGGCTCCGGAATTCGCAGCGGAGTTGGAGGCGTGGGGCCACATCTACATGCATCGCTTCCGCCCCCACTACCCGATGCATGCTCGCCCCATCGGCGCCTACCCCGCCCGCTGCACCCAGGCGGCGGCGATCATGTTGATGATCCAGAACAATCTGGATCCCGCGGTGGCCCAGTTTCCCTACGAGCTGGTGACTTACGGGGGCAACGGCGCGGTGTTTCAGAACTGGGCCCAGTATCTGCTGACCATGGCCTACCTGGCCCGAATGACCGACGAGCAGACCCTGGTGCTCTACTCCGGTCACCCCCTGGGACTCTTCCCCTCCCACCCCGAGGCGCCGCGGGTGGTGGTGACCAACGGGATGGTGATTCCCCATTACTCCTCCCTCGAAGCGTTCGAACGTCTCCATGCGCTGGGGGTGACCTCCTACGGGCAGATGACGGCCGGCAGCTACATGTACATCGGCCCCCAGGGCATCGTGCACGGCACCACCATCACCCTGCTCGGTGCCGGTCGGCGCTACCTGCGTTCGGGAGAGGATGGATTGGCCGGCCGGCTCTTCGTCTCCTCGGGGCTGGGTGGGATGAGCGGCGCCCAGGCCAAGGCGGCGGTGATCGCCGGGGCGGTGGGCGTGGTGGCCGAGGTCAACCCCGCCGCCACGGCCAAGCGTCACGCGCAGGGCTGGGTGATGGAAGTCGAGGCCGATCTCGACCGCCTGCTGGCGCGCATCGAGCGAGCCCGCCGTGACCGGGAGGCGGTCTCCATCGCCTACGACGGCAACGTGGTCGATCTCTGGGAACGACTGGCGCGGGAGGGGGTGAGCGTCGATCTGGGTTCGGACCAGACCTCCCTGCACAACCCCTACTTCGGGGGGTATTACCCGGTGGGGCTGAGCCTCGAGCAGGCCCGCACGATGATGCACGACGATCCGGAGGGCTTTCGCGAGGTGGTTCACGCTTCCCTGCGGCGGCAGGTCGAGGCGATCAACACCCTGGCCGATGCGGGGATGGCTTTCTGGGACTACGGCAACGCGTTTCTGATTCGTGCGCGGGACGCCGGGGCGCGGGTGGCCGGTGAGGCGACCGAGTTCCGCTACCCCTCCTACGTGGAGGACATCATGGGGCCGGTCTGTTTCGACTACGGTTTCGGTCCCTTCCGCTGGGTCTGCACCTCGGGAGACCCCGCGGACCTCGAGCGCACCGACGCCATCGCGGCGGAGGTCATCGCGGGCCAGGCGGAGGGAGCGCCCCCGGAGATCCGCCAGCAAATGCTCGACAACCTGCGCTGGATCCGCCAGGCGGGAGCCAACCGCATGGTGGTCGGCTCTCAGGCCCGGATTCTCTACGCGGACCGGGAGGGGCGGCGGGCCATCGCCCTGGCCTTCAACGACGCCGTCGGCGACGGGCGGATCCGCGCTCCGGTGGTGCTGGGCCGGGATCACCACGACGTTTCGGGCACCGACTCCCCCTGGCGGGAGACGGCCAACATCCGCGACGGTTCCCGCTTCTGCGCCGACATGGCCGTGCAGAACGTGATCGGTGACGCCTTCCGCGGCGCGACCTGGGTCAGCCTGCACAACGGCGGCGGGGTGGGCTGGGGCGAGGCGATCAACGGTGGCTTCGGACTGGTGCTCGACGGCAGTCGCGCGGCCGGCGAGCGCGCGGCGCGCATGCTCTGCTGGGACGTGGCCAACGGCCTGGCCCGCCGGGCATGGGCCCGCAATGACGAGGCGGTGTTCGCGGCGCGGCGGGCGATGGAGGACGAGCCGCGGATGACGATCACCTTGCCGGAAGCCGCGGACGACGATCTGATCGCCCGGGCGCTGGACGCCGCCGGCCGGCAGGAGTGATGGGGGAGCGGGTGCGGCTCCGCGGGGAGGACCGGGAGGGCGAGGCCGCCGCGGTCCGTTCCGCTTCCCGCTGCCTTGGAGGGGGGCTGCCGTGAGTCGCGCCGCCCCCCTGCTGGCGCAGGTGGCCGTACCCGCACCGCTGCCCGAACCCTTGACCTACCGGGTGCCCGAGGTCCTGGCGGGCCGGGTGGGACCGGGCGTGCGGGTGCGGGTGCCTCTCGGTCGCCGGCAGGTGGTGGGTGTGGTGATGGGTATGGCCACCCGCCCGCCGGAGGGTGTCCGCCTGCGGGAGATTCTCGAGGCTCTCGACGAGGTGGACCGGCCGGCGCTGCCTGCGGACCTGCTGGCCACCGTGGAGTACGCCGCGCGCTACTACCTGGCGCCTCCGGGCGAGGTGGTGCGCGCCGCGCTGCCCGCGGCCGTGGCTCCCGGTCGCGGAGCGCCCCCGCGACGCAAGCTGCTCGTTCCGGCCGGGGAGGTGGCGGCCGACCCCCAGGCGGCTCTCGACAGGCTCGCTCGCACCCCCGCGCGCCGCAAGCTGCTGGCCGAGGCCCTGGCCGGTCCGCCCCGCACGGCCGCCGCACTGGCCCGGGCGGCGGGTGTCGGGGCCGCGGCGGCCACCGCGTTGCTGCGGGCCGGAGTCCTCACCGCCCAGATGGAATCGGTACCGGTCCCGCCCCCGCCGCCGGTGGATTTCCCCGTCAAGCCGCCTCCTCACCTGTCCGAGGCGCAGGCTCGCGCCGTGGATGCCTTCTGCGGCTGGCTCGAGCCTCGTCGTTACCAGGCCGGAGTGCTCTACGGCGTGACCGGATCGGGCAAGACCGAGGTCTATCTGCGGGTGGCCGAGCGCTGCCTGGCACTGGGCCGCCCGGTGCTCTTCCTCGTGCCCGAAATCGCGTTGGCTCCCGGGCTGAGCCGGGCCCTGGCCGGGCGCTTCGGCGAGGGCCTGGCCGTGCTGCACTCGGGCCTGTCCGACCGCCAGCGCCACGAGGCCTGGCAGCGCTGCCGCCAGGGGCGAACGCGCATCGTCGTCGGGGCCCGCTCGGCCCTCTTCGCGCCCCTCGTGCGCCCGGGACTGATCGTCGTCGACGAGGAACACGACGGGGGTTACAAGCAGGAGGAATCCCCCCGCTACCACGCCCGTGATCTGGCCCTGGTGCGGGGCCGGGAGGCGGAGGCCGTGGTGTTGCTGGGCTCGGCCACGCCTTCGCTGGAGGCCTGGGTGCTCTGCGAGCGGGGCAAGGCCGAGCTGCATCGGCTGCCCGAACGGGTGGGAGGAGCGAGCCTGGCGGAGGTCGAGATCGTCGACATGCGCAAGGAATTCGCCCGGGCGGGAGAAGATCGCCCCCTGTCGGCGCGCCTGGCCGAGGCGCTGGAAGCCACCCTGGCCCGGGGAGAGCAGGCGATGATCCTGCTCAACCGGCGGGGCTACACCCGGGTGCTGCACTGCCGGGCCTGCGGGCAGGGGGTGGGCTGTCCGGCCTGCTCGATCTCCCTGACCTGGCACCAGGTCGGCGCGCGCCTGCGCTGCCACTATTGCGGCTACAACGCGCCGCGGCCCGCGGCCTGTCCCACCTGCGCCTCGCCCCACCTGGCGGACGTGGGCTACGGCACCCAGCGGGCCGAAGAGGCGGTGCGGGAGGTGGTGCCCGAGGCCCGGGTGGATCGTCTGGACCGGGACGTGGCCCGCTCCCCGCGGCGGCTGGGAGAGTTGCTCGGCCGCTTCGCCCGGGGCGAGATCGACGTGCTGGTGGGGACCCAGATGATCGCCAAGGGGCACGACTTCCACCGGGTGACCCTGGTGGGGGTGCTTTCCGCCGACATGACCCTCGAGATGCCCGACTTCCGTGCCGGCGAGCGCACCTTTCAGCTGCTGACCCAGGTGGCGGGTCGCTCCGGCCGGGGCGAGCGGCCGGGCAAGGTGGTGGTGCAGGCCTTTCGCCCGGCGCATCCCGTGCTCGCCGCCGCCGCCCGCCAGGACTACGACACCTTCGTCAAGCGGGAGTGGCACGCCCGGCGCACCCAGCACTATCCCCCCGACTCGGCTCTGGCCAACCTGATCGTGCGCGACGAGGACCAGGCCCTGGCCCTCGAACGGGCGGGCTCGCTGGCCGCCCGTTTGCGGGAGGCGGGGGAGGGGAGGGTGGCCGTGGTCGGCCCGGGCATCGCGCCGCTGGCGCGTCTGCGAGGCTTGTGGCGGGTGCAGATCCTCGCCCGGGCCCGCAAGCGCTCCCGCCTGGCCACGGCCCTCGCCCGCGCCGTCGCCCCCCTGCGCCGGGGGGACGGCGCCCTGCCGCGTTGGCTGATGCTCGACGTGGATCCCCAGCAGTTACTGTAGGTTTGCAGGTCCGGGAAGGTGTCGCTCCCGCTTCCTTCGGTCCGGCTCGGACGCGAGGTTAGGTTTGACGACCGGCCGCCCCGGGTGGGGCTGCGGCAAGGTGGAAAAGGGAGCGAGGCGTGCTGCCGTCGGAGCGAGTCGAGGGGGCCTTTCCAGCGGTGATCCGGCATCGCGGCGAGCACTACCTGTGCGCGGGCCGGGTCGTCGAGGCCCGAGGTTGGGAGCAGGGGCTGTTGGGCGTCGTCGAGGGCAGCGGGGGACGCGGGTACATGGTCGGGTTGCGTTGCCTCGCCGGCGGAAACCGGCTTCTGGTCAGTTGCGAGTGTCCCTATGGTCTGTCGGGCAGGCTGTGCAAGCATGCCTGGGCTCTCCTGCGGGAGGGAGAAAGCGGGGCGGCGCTGGAGCGTCTGCGCGACGGTTGCAAGGTGCAGGTCGCCGGTCCCGCCGATGTCTATCCTCCCCGGGGGGCTCGTCTGTTCTCCCTCGGAGAGGACACGCGGAGCGGGCCCGAGCGAACCTGGCAACAGGCCCTCGCCGAGCTCGAGCCGGAGCCCGCCGACGGCTTGCCGGTGGTCGACGCCGAGGTGGTCGTGCCACCGGCTCGGGAAGAACTGGTCTATCTGCTCGACCGGGAGCCGGGCCAGCGGCTGGCCGGCGACGTGAAGGTGCATCTGCGTCTCCGCCGGCAACTCAAGGGTGGGCGTTGGGGCAAGCTCAGGCCCGCCATCTTGCAGCGAAGCCACCTGTCGAAGCTGCCCCGGGCCGATCGCCGGGCACTCACCCTTCTCTGGGGTGGCGGGTTGAGTGTCGAGCCCGGCAAGCGCTGGTTCATGGGCCAACCGGACTCCGACGCCGTGCCGGAAATGTGGCTGGTCGGAGAAACGGCGGTCCCCGATGTGCTCGAAGCCCTGTGCGCCACCGGACGGCTGCGCCTGCTCGACGGCGATCGGGGAGAGGTGGGAGAGCCCCTGAGCTGGGATGCGGGGCCGCCATGGGAATTCCATGTCGAAGTCAGGAGGCGGGAAGGCGGCGGCGCCGAGATCGGCGGAACGCTGGTCCGGGATGACCAGCGTCGCGATCCGGAGAGTATCGGCCTGCTCTTCCGTGACGGTTTGCTGCTGCTGGACGATGCCATCGCCCGCTACGAGGATCATGCCGCCCAGCTCTGGTTGGTGGCCATGATCACCGGTAGCGGCATGCCGGTGATACCCGAGGAAGAGGTGGCATGCTTCACCCGGGAATTGGTCGGCAGACCGGGGCGCCCCCCGGTGGCCCTGCCCGAAGACCTGGCCTGGGAGAAACGCAGCGTGTCGATGCATCCGCGGCTGTCCGTGCGCGCCCCGCTCGAATCGCGGCGCAAGCGCCTGTCGGTGCCTTTGCAGGTCTTTTTCGAGTATGGCGACCGGCCGATCCTGGCCGGAACGCCCGGCCGGGAAGTGCCCTTGCCCGGTTCCCGGCAGATCCTGATGCGCGACCCGGCGGCGGAGCGCCGGGCTCTGCGGCGCCTGGCGACACTGGGTTACCGGCCGATGGTCGATCAGGAGCGCGGCGTGGGCACCGGCACCGTGGACGATCGCCTGCTGGCGCCGATGATCGCCGCCCTGCTCGAGGAGAGGTGGCTGGTCGAAGCCCAGGGCAAGCGATATCGCCATGCGGGCAACGGCTCCCTGCGGGTGTCTTCGGGAATCGACTGGTTCGAGGTGCGGGGTGAGGTGGAATTCGATGATCAGTCCGCCAGCCTGCCGGCTCTCATCGCGGCCCTCGCCGAAGGCAGTCCCGCCGTGCGCCTCGGCGATGGCAGCTACGGCATCCTGCCGAGCCAGTGGCTCGAGCAGTGGCGGCCTCTGGTCGGCTTGGGCCGGGTCGAAGGGGAGATCCTGCGTTTTTCCCGCACCCAGGTGGCTCTGCTCGACGCGCTGCTGGCGGCCCAGCCCCGGGTCGAGGTGGATCGCGTCTTCGACCAGGCCCGCCGACGGCTGCGTCGTTTTGCGGGTATCCCACCCCATCCCGAACCGCGGACCTTCGAGGGGGAGTTGCGTGACTACCAGCGCGAGGGGCTGGGCTGGATGCTCTTCCTGCAGCACTTCGGTTTCGGGGGGTGCCTGGCCGACGACATGGGCCTGGGCAAGACGGTCCAGGTGCTGGCCCTGCTGGAGAAGCTGCGTACGGCCCGCGGCCGCGGGGCCCGGCGTCCTTCCCTGGTGGTGGTGCCCCGCACGCTGATCTTCAACTGGAAGCAGGAGGCGGCGCGCTTCGCCCCCCGGCTGAAGGTGCTCGAGCATACGGGCCCCGATCGAGGGCGGTCTCCCGGCGATCTGGCCGGCGCGCACCTGGTGCTCACCACCTACGGTACCTTGAGGCGGGACATCCCCTGGCTCAAGGATCTGCGTTTCGAGATGGCGATTCTCGACGAGGCCCAGGCGATCAAGAACCCTCACACCGCGTCCGCCAAGGCCGCCCGCCTGCTCCAGGCCGATCATCGCCTGGCTCTCTCGGGAACTCCCATCGAAAACCACCTCGGCGAGCTGTGGAGCCTGTTCGAGTTTCTCAATCCCGGCATGCTCGGAGCCAGCTCCGCCTTTCGCGCCTGGGTTTCCGGGAGCGGCGACGGTGACGAGGGCGATCGAGAGACCCTCCGCCGGGCCATCGCGCCGTTCATCCTGCGCCGCACCAAGGAGCAGGTGGCGCGGGAATTGCCTCCCCGGCGGGAGCAGACGATCTACTGCGAGATGTCCGGGCGCCAGCAGAGCCTCTACGACGAGCTGGCGGCGTATTACCGCAACTCCCTGGCCGGCCGTATCGAGACCAGGGGCCTCGAGCGCTCGAAGATTCAAGTCCTCGAGGCCCTGCTGCGCCTGCGGCAGGCGGCCTGCCACCCGGGGCTGGTGGACCGGGCCCGGCGGAACGTGCCCTCAGGCAAGATCGAGGTGCTGCTCGCCCGCTTGGAGGAACTCAGTGCGGAAGGACACAAGTCGCTGGTCTTCTCCCAGTTCACCTCCCTGCTGGCCATGGTGCGCAAGCAGCTCGACGAGCGAGGCGTCGGTTACACCTATCTCGATGGGCGAACCCGCAAACGGGAAGAGAAAGTGCGTGTCTTTCAGGAAGACGCGTCCTGCCCCGTGTTTCTGATCAGCCTCAAGGCCGGCGGCCTGGGCCTCAACCTGACGGCGGCGGAGTCCGTCTTCCTGCTCGACCCCTGGTGGAATCCCGCGGTCGAGGCCCAAGCCATCGATCGTACCCACCGTATCGGCCAGACCCGGCCGGTCTTCGCCTATCGACTGATCTCACGCGGTTCGGTGGAAGAGAAGGTGCTCGCCCTGCAGGACAGCAAGCGCGAACTGGCCGAGTCGATCATCCGCGCCGACGACGGTTTGCTGCGCCGCCTGACGGCCGAAGATCTGAACTATCTTCTGTCGTGATTCACGATTTTCTCCCGCCGTCCGCCCCGGCCAGCGTCTGCGTCGATCGTCCGCGCTTTCCGTCAGACCGGACTGGTGTTGGATTCTCGCTGGGCGATCCGGCGCGCGCATGTCTCCAGGACAATCTTGAGAGTTTCGGCTCGCACGGGCTTGGTGATGTATTCGTCCATGCCCGCCGCCAGGCACTCGGCGCGGTCCTGATCCATCGCTCCTGCCGTCATCGCGACAATCAGCGGCCTGCTTCCCGGCGGCCACTTGGCGCAGATCAGCCGGGTGGCCTCGAGTCCATCCATCTCCGGCATGCGGACGTCCATCAGGATGACGTCGTACGAACGTCGATCCAGCGCCTCGATCGCCTCCACGCCGTTGGCCGCCACATCCGCCCGCAGGCCCATCTTCTCCAGCATGCGGAGAGCGACCTTCTGATTGACCGGATTGTCTTCGACCAGGAGAATCCTGAGCTTCAGCTTCTCCCCGAGGCGATGATCCACCTCGAGTCCGCCGGGCTGGGGCGAGGCGGCGGGATCGCGGTGGGCGATCACCTGGGTCAAGACCCGCTTGAGGACCGCGGCTTTGACCGGCTTGGGCATGATGGCCGAGAATCTCGAGGCCATCGCGGCATCCGGCCGGCCGCCAATCGAAGAAAGCATGATCAGGGGCATGTCCTTCGCCAGGGGTTCGGATGCCATGGCCCCGGCCAGCATCCATCCGTCCATCCCAGGCATCTGCATGTCGATAATCGCCAGGTCGAAGACTTCTCCGTTGCGAATCCACTCGAGAGCTTGAGGACCTGAACATGCCGCCCTGGGAATCATCTCCCACTTCTTCGTCTGCAAAACGAGGATCCGGCGTGCCGTGGCGTTGTCATCCACGATCAGCAGCCGCTTGCCGGAGAGCTCGGCGGCCGCATCCACGCCGGCGGCGTGCGGCCTTTGGCTGGCGGCCTCGCCACGGATCGTGAAGTGAAAAGTCGATCCACGGCCCGGCGTGCTTTCCGCCCATAGCCTGCCGCCCATCATCTCGCTCAGCCGCCGGCTGATGGACAGGCCCAGGCCGGTGCCGCCGTAACGCCTGGTCGTCGAGGCATCGGCCTGGGTGAAGGCGTCGAATAGCGACTCCAGTCGATCGGGCGGGATTCCGATCCCGGTGTCCCGCACAGAGAAGTGTACGATGCAGGGTGTACCGGCCTGGCTGCCGGCGTCCTCTTCGCCTTCCACGGAAGCCGAGACCTCGATGACGACTTCTCCCCGGTCGGTGAACTTGATAGCGTTGCTGAGCAGGTTGACCAGGATCTGGCGCAGCCGTGCCGCGTCTCCGACAAGAGCGTCGGGTACGGTAGGGTCGATGAAGTAGGCCAGTTCGAGTTCTTTGCCCGCGGTGGCGGGAACGACCAGGTCGAGAGACTCCTCCACGAGGGTTTGGACATCGAAGGGGTGGACTTCGAAGTCCAGCTTGCCCGACTCGATCTTGGAGAAATCGAGGATGTCGTTGATCAGGTGCAGCAAGACCTCCGCGCTGTTCCGGGTCGTCTCCACGTACTCTCGTTGTTCGTCGGAGAGTTCGGTGTCGGCAAGCAGGCTGGTCATGCCGATGACGGCATTGAGCGGGGTGCGGATCTCGTGGCTCATGTTGGCCAGGAACTCCCCCTTGGCGCGCGCAGCCGCTTCAGCTTCTTCCCTTGCTTTCTCGAGGGACTGAGTCGCTCGCTCGAGTCCCGCTGCGTGATCGGCGAGTTTTTTCATCAACACCCGCTGTCGATGAGCGAAGCCGGCCACCAGGAAGAGCATCGCCGAGGAGGCGCCGAGAATCATCCAGAGGGCCATTCTCTTCAGCGTTGTCACGTGGCCCAGCAGATCGGCGCTCCGGGCGCCGACCGCGACGTACCACCGCGGACCCTGGACGCCATCGGGCAGTGGAACTTCCGCCGACCGGATGCGGATCTCGCCGTGGTCGGGGTGAGTGAGGATGTTGTCACCGAGCGGCACCTCCCGGCCCAGGTCCGGTCCGTGCTGGACGACCAGCTTGCCGGAAGAGTCGGCGAGGGCGACCCACCACTGCTCCTCGACTTCGAGGAAGGCGTCCATCGAAACCGTCGCCTGGAGGCAACCGATTCGTTCTCGCCGGTCGAAGACCCACGACACGGGAATGGTGAGCCGGATGTTGTGGCCGGGCGGAGCTGCCGGCTGAAGAACGGCTTCGGAGGCGGAACAGGGATCTGTATCGCTCTTGGTCGTTTCGGCAGGCTGGTCGAGCGATCCGGACCAGGCGATGAGTTGTCCGTCGAGACGACGACACGTCAGATCGATGACGTACGGGGAGCGACGCAGTGCCGTGTCGAGGAGGTCCGCTATCTGTCGATCCACGTCCAGATCCAGGATGCGAATCATTCCCGGTTGGCGGGCGAGCATTTGGAGATCATCGACGAGGCTGGTGATGGCCCTCCGGGTCGTGTTCCTGGCGGCGCGCAATTCCCGTTCCAGTTGCCGTTCGGCGCGCTGCCGCAGGATGACCGCGCTCTGCTGGTAGATCAGGTAGGTGGCCGTCGTCACGATCGCAAGGATCAGGACACAGAGCAGGATCACCGGCCCCAGGCCTGGCAAGGAGCCGTCTCTACGGCGCATCGCGGGACACCTCGAGAAGGTGGATCACCTTCAGCGACGCGTCGATATCGGCTTCGTAGAGATAGCCGATGCCACCCTTGACGCGGCGGAGATAGCTCTTGAGGAGAGTTGTGCTGTGGCAGATCGCAGGACCTTTCAGGCCCCTGGTGAGCTTCAGGTTCAACCAGTACTCGGCAAGACGCTCGGGGCTCTTTCGAAGGACCAGGCTGGAGAACTGCCTGCGTATCGGGTGGTCGCTCGCCCATTCGAAGACGGTGATCATCCAGCCGTTTTTCCACTTGATCTTCTGCCGCAGGAAAATGCGTTCGAGTTGGGCGGGGTCGAGACTGTCGACGGGATTCAGGGGGTTGACCACCACCGCGATACGTACCGGCCCGTCGGTTCCGGTCGATGCGTCGTCCTCGGCGCGCGCCGCCGGCGTGGCGACGGTGACGGCGCAGGCGAGCAGGCAGAGGGCGAGCGATCGGGTCCGCATGAGCAACGCCCTAGAAGGCCATGGCCACCGACGGCGCGATGCCGAAGAAAGCGGGTTCGTCCGGAACTTCCGCGCGGTAGATCTCGAATTTCAGGGAGACGAGGGGCTGGGGGCGGAAGTTGAGTCCCCAGGTATATTCGGTCCTCCTTCCGGATCCTGAGACGTCGAGGCGGTCGTACCGCAGGTAGGTGGCCCAGCGGTTGTCGAATCGCCAACTCGGTTGGATGTAGAGGCCGCTGCGGTTTTCGGCAGAGTGACGGCGGGCGTACTCCGACAGGAGGCTGAAGCGTCCCATGGCGAATTGAGCGTCGTAGCCGACGGTACGCGTGCGGGGGCCTTCCGCGGGGTTGTCCGTGTAGCCGCTGATCCCCAGGCGGAGGCGGTCGATGGCCCGGTTCGGCGACAGGTCGAAGGAGAGGTGCCCGCCGACGGCTTTGCTCTCATTGTCATCGTTTTTCGTGGAGAAAGCGCCGGAGCCGTTTCCGATGTAGGCGTTGTAAAGGAGGCCGAAACGGCGGCGATACCACGAGCCATAGCCCATCACCCCGGTGATGCTCTTGGGGAAGATCTCGTGGACGAGCAGTGGGTTCCGGGTAGAGAGAATCACGTTCGGGTAATGGTTCACGTTCCAGTAACCCGGGGTCAGGACGATTCCGCTGCGGAGGGTGAAGAGATCGGATTGGACCCATTCGACCCAGGCGCGTTCGAGCTTGATCGCGCCGTGGGCCTCGTCGAGGACGGTGTCGCCGGATCCCGAGAACTCGGGGCCGTATTCGAATTCCAGTTCACTGAAGAGGCGGAAACTGTCGAGTTCCTTGGAGAGATGAAGCGACATGCGGTGATGTCGAAAGGCCCCGGGGCTGTTCTTGCGGTTGTCGTTGCGGTATTCGAAGTCGAAGTAGCCGGAGATATCCGGGAGGAAGGCCAGGCGCGAGTCGATGATTTCCATCTCGTCCGGCCATGCTTCCCGGGGGCTGTCTTCGCCCAGGGTTGCGGCCTCGGGGCTCGTGGGCGCGGTCGCCGGGGTGGGTGGAGCCGGCTTGCAGGCGGAGCGCTCGAGGGCTTCGATGCGTTCGAGCAGGCTGTGGATCAGGGCCTGCTGTCGGGCGACAGTGGCCTCCAGGGACTCGATTCTTCGCGGAACGGTGGGGCCGGGCTGGGCTGTCTCCGCCTGTGCCGCGGTGAGCGAGAGCGCAAGCGCGAGTAAGCCGACGGATGCCCGGACGTCGCCCCCGGAAAACCAGGAAGCCGGCCGTGGTCGGGCGATCCTCTCGGGCATCAGAACCTCGATCGTTCGGGGTGCCAGGCGGAAGACCTGGGTCTTCCGCTGCCTACGGGAGGCTCATCGGAAGCGGAAGGGGGGAGCTTGAGACGCAAAAGTAAAGTGAGTGCGGATATCGGATTTGTCGGGCTGCCGGGGCCCAGGATCACTCCGCCTCGATGTCCCCTGCCGGCTTGCCCGGGGCGGAGTCCTTTGGCTTCGGCAGGCGTCCGGCGCGAGCCAGGGCGTCGCGCAGGAGGAACTCGATCTGGGCGTTGACGCTGCGGAGTTCTTCGTCCGCCCAGCGGCGGATCGCCTCGTGGAGACGAGGATCGATCCGCAGCAGGAGGGACTTGCGCGTGGCCATGGCTCCAGGTCTCCCGGCCGGCGCTAGGTGTAGAGGCTCCCGGTGTTGACCACGGGCTGCGCTTCGGTCTCAGCGCAGAGCACTACGAGGAGGTTGGAGACCATCGCCGCCTTGCGCTCCTCGTCGAGTTCGAGGACATGGCGCTCGGCGAGGAGTTCGAGGGCCTGCTCGACCATACCCACTGCGCCTTCGACGATTTTCTGGCGGGCGGCCACCACGGCGGTGGCCTGCTGGCGCCTGAGCATGGCCGAGGCGATTTCCGCCGCGTAGGCCAGGTGGCTGATCCGGGCTTCGATGATCTGCACACCTGCCTTCTCCAGTCGGGCCTGGGTCTCCTCGCAGATGCGCCTCGAGATCTCGGCGGTGTGGCTGGCCAGGGCCACCTCGCCCTCTTCGTGGGCGTCGTAGGGGTAACCCGTCGCCATGTTGCGCAGGGCGGCCTCGCTCTGCACCCGGACGTAGTTCTCGTAGTCGTCGACCTGGAAGGCGGCCTCGGCGGTGTCCACGACTCGCCAGACCACGATCGCGGCGATCTCCACCGGGTTGCCGCGGGAGTCGTTGACCTTCAGCTTGCCGGTTTCGAAGTTGCGGACCCGCAGGGAGATCGTCTTCTTGGCGTAGAACGGGTTGGCCCAGCGCAGGCCGGGCTCCCGGGCCGTCCCCCGGTAGTCGCCGAAAAGCTGGAGCACCTTGCCCTCGTTGGGGGCCACCATGAACAGTCCCGCCAGCAGGAAGACCACGAGGACGATCAGCACCCCGCCGGCGATGATGCCGGGGACGGCCTGGATGAGGATCATCCGGAGCATGCCGAGGACGGCGGCGGTCAGGGCGATGATGCCCAGGACGAGGACGGGAACACCGGGCAAACCGTTTCGGATCGTTTCACGGAGCATGGCTGCACCTCATTCGATGGGGTTGAGGATTCATGGGTTGATAGTAATGTGATATCACTATGATTGCAATCCGCCCCCTTCGGCAGGGCCCAGGTCCATGGGGGGAGAACGGGAACGCCCGGCCCTGCGCGAATGGTTCCGGTGGCGCCTGAACGGGTTCCGGTGTCGCCGGCGGTCTACTGGCAGGGCGCGCCGCCCAGGTCCAGGTCGTTGCGCGGGTCGGGGGCGATGCCCACCCCGTCGCCGAAGGAGCTGCGGTCCGCGCCATTCTGGGAGCGCACCAGGTAGTAGTGGGCATCGCCGGCGGGCGGGGGGGTGCGCCAGTCCTGGAAGGGCGTGTCGGGCCAGTCCTCGGCCAGGCACTCGGAGGCGGAGTAGTCGCCGGTGGCCAGCAGCGTGCCGACCCGTCCGGTCACCAGGTCGTAGCGGGTTTCCGGCCCGTAGAGGGGGTCCTGACTGGTCCAGGAGACCACCACGGGGAAGCCCTTTGCCACCTGCAGGTCCTGCACCTCGTCGAGGGGCAGGCCCACGGTGACCGGGTAGTAGTCGTAGAAACTCTGTACGCGGCTCGAGCCCACTTGACTCGACTCCACCCGCAGTCGCAGGGTCCAGGGCCCCTGGGCCAGGGCCGACGTGTCCCAGGTGCCAAGGAACTGGTGCTCGGTGTAGCCGCTGTCACCGGTGACGCCGGTGGGCGTCCAGCTCCCGTCCAGGTCGCAAGCGTGGAAATCGCTGCCCGGGCAGACGTCCACGCTGTAGGTCGTGTTGACCTGTGCCGGATCGCGGCCATTGATCGCGCTGCCGTAGAGCGGTACGAAAGCGTCGATCGCCAGGTCGTCGTCGTTGAAGTAGTCGAGCCGTACGGCCACCGGCGAGTAGAGGGGATCGCCGTAGAGGATGCCGCTGTTGTGGGGCTCGGCCCACCATACGGCGTCGCCCAGGGGCAGGCCGCGCAAGAAGTAGAGCAGGGTCTCCTGGGGGTGATTGTCGAAGGAGTGCCCCCCCGACTCGTGGTGGCTGAGGGAGCCGAAGAAGGCGGCGCCGTTGAGGCGCGAGAGGAAGTTGGCGGCGTGGTCGCCACCGCTGACCTGCTCGTGGCCCTGGTCGAAGCTGCCGTTGACGGCCAGTTCGGTGGGGTCTCCCACCTCCTGGATGGAAACATCGTCGAGGGCCAGAAAGCCACCGAAGACACCGTTGGTATCGAGGCGGATCCGCAGGCCGTCGTAGAGTCGATCCCCGCGGGTGTGAAGCGCGGGATCGAGAGTGAAGGTCGCTGCGGCGTAGGTCCAATCGGTGGTAGCGCCGACCGTGGCGAGGGTCTGGATGCCGTAGTCGATGGCGTCGCTGCCCGCGTCGACCTCCCGGATCCAGAGCTGGACCCGCAGGTTGCGCGTCGGTGACATGCCTTCACTGCGATACCACAGGCCGATGCGGTACTGCTGGGGGCTGGTGGTGTCCACGGCCCGCTCGGTGAAGACGACGCGCTGGTTGATCATCATCCGTTCTTCGTCGGGGCAGGGCTCGGTCGGCGCGCCGCTGAAATCGCTCGTCGCGTAGCACAGAGGGTCGGCGACCTCGTCCCGGTTGCCGAACCACAGGCTGTAGCTGTCGGTGCGGCCGACGGTGTCCCGCACGTCGGGGAAGGCCAGCCGGTTCATGTCGCCTCCGCCCAGGCTGGTGAAGCTCGACCCGGAGTTCTGGTACCAGGCCGTGGGCCAGGCGGTGAAGTAGGAGACGGGGTAGGACTGGAAGTTGTAGCCCCAGAAGCCGTCCGCCACGCCCATGCAGGAGGTGTCGATCTCGCGGAAGACGTCGGTGGAGGCGGCCTGGCAAGCTGCGGGGTCGGCAGCTTCCCGGCACAGGGTGTTGGTGCAGGTGTCGTCCTTACGCCAGTTGCGGAATTCGTTGAAGGATCCCGTGGTGGGCTGGCCATCGAGAGAGCCGAGATAGAACAGGCCATCGAAAGGATTCGGTTCGCGGGAGCTGGCGCGGCCCGGGGGCGGGTCGTTGCCCGAGGTCATACGAGCCCGGCAGTCGTCCGGAGCCTTGCCCGCGGCCGAGGAGGCGGGCTGATCGAGGTAGTCCATGCAGGCCGTGCGGTCCTCGCCGACCAGGCCGAGCTGCACCCGCCAGGATGTACTCGCGTCGCCGTAGACGTAGCGGTTGTTCTGGTAGTCGTACCAGCGGGCCAGGCCTCCCGTGCTGCCGTACTTCGAGCCATAGAGCTTGCCGTAGATGCCGGTGGCTTCCGCGGCCTTGGCCCGATCGACCAGGGCCCTGGCGTGGTCGAGATCCAGCCCGTCGATGCGGGAGACGATCAGCTCTCCGTCGGTGGGAACATCCACAGTGCGCATCCCGCGGCCATCGAGGAAGGCATGGCGTCGCTCGGTGAAGGAGAACGGCACGTCGTCGGTGAAATAGCGGACGATCCAGTACTTCAGGTAGTTGTCCGCCGAGGTGGGGCCGTTGTAGGGCAGGTTGGAGTTGTCGACCTTCATCCGGGTCGGCACGCCGCGGGTCATCACCAGGTAGCGGATCTTCGAGTGCTGCCGGAGCTGGTCCACCGACTCCTGGCAGTAGTAAGGCGAGTCGGTCCCCGTGCAGACCACCGGCTCCAGGTTGGGATCGTCGAAGGTGTTGTCCTGCATGCAGCGGATCATCTGGTCGCGAAGGTTGAGAAATTCGGTCCAGGTGAAGAAGTAGCCGGCGGTGACGCGGACGTGGCAGATGTTCGTGCGCGGCACGTCGCGCTGTCGGGCGTAGTCTTCGCCCACCAGGGGCGAGTCGGTCGAATTGTCGTTGACGACGATCAGGATGTCGTCCCGCACCCCCTGGGCTGCCACCGGCCCGAAGGCGAGGGCCAGGCCTGCCGCGAACAAAAACGCTGCCGTGGTCCTGGTCACCCCGATACCCTCCTGCCGCGCGAAGCCTTCCTGGTATACGGTGAAATCTTCGCGGGTGCAGGCCCGCAACGATCTTCGCGGGCTCCTCGCCCCCACGATCGGCATCGGTGATAATCAGCGGCGGGAGAAAGAAGATGAGAGCGTACCGCCTTGTGATGAGCCGCTGGGTCGTCGCCGTGTTCCTGCTGGTCCTGCTCGGCGGCTGCCACTATCGCGGCATACTGCCCCGGGAGGAAGGACTGCACCCCCGGCTGACTCCCTTCACCTACCTCGAAGAAGGCAGGCTGATCGCCTTCGCGGTGGATACCGAGGCGGCCCGGCAGCGGGAGAAGGACCTGCTGATTCCCTTCGGCATCGGTGTGACCAACCTGGGCCTCAAGTCGCTGAGCCTCAGCCGGGAGTCCTTCACCCTGATCGACGACGCCGGCCGTCGCTACGGCATGGTTTCGCTGCAGGAGATGAGGGCCGCGGTGGTGGCTCCCGATTTCGACGTCAAGGTGAGCCGGGACTTCTTCGGCATCTGGAAAACCCGAAACCGTCCGTGGCCCCGGGTCGCCTCGTCGTTCTTCCCCCTCGCCCGGTCGCGGCGTCTCGTGCAGGATCGCGTGCAGCTCCACCGCCACGCCTGGATGAGCGATCTGGTCTATTTCTCCCATCCCGAAGGACGGCTGGTGGGGCGGGTCTACGAGATGTGGATCGACGCGCCGGAGCTTCCCGAGCCGACTTTCGTCAAGTTCCGCATCAAGTGATCCTGCCCACTCGTACCGTGGTCGACGGGGTCAGCGATCCCGGCCAGGCCGCCGAGGCCGCCGCCCTGGGGGTCGATGGGATGGTCCTGCGTGTGGGAGAGCCCGGGCCGGTGGGCATCGATGCCCGCACGGCGCAGGCCATCGCCGCGGCGGTGCCACCCCTGGTCGACCTGTGGTGTCTGCCGGCGTCGGGGGTCGAAGCGCCGGGCCTGGCCGACGCGGTGGTCACCGCCGCCCGGACCCGTCCCCCCCTCCAGGCACGCCGCCACATCGTGCGTGTGGCTCACGACCAGCTCGATGCGACGGCGATCCCCGAGACGGCGGACGCGGTCTGGGTTCAGCCTCGCGCGACCCGGAGCGGCGCCGCGACGGCCTTCGACTTCCGTCGCCTCGAACGGGCCTCCCGAAGCCTGCGCCTGGTGCTGGAGATTCCCGACGGCGCCGCGGGGGTGGAGACGGCCATGCGTTTGGGCCGCCCCTTCGCGCTGCTTTTCGCAGACGCCGTCTGGCGCCACCCCGGCATCATCGATCTCGATCGTCTCGAGGCCGCCATGGCGGTCACCGCCCGCCTGAACAAGGCGGCCTATCCCTGACACGGATCCGCGGGCACCGGATCGGCAGGCGGCGGGAGAGTCTGCCGCCGATACCGGGCGCCCGGTCCCCCGCGCGGAAGAGGCTTGTCGAGCGGGCTGCTAGGGGCGAGCGGCGCGCCGGGGACCTGCCCGGCGGCGACGGAGCCTGCGTCCGCACCAGGGACAGCCGTTCCAGCGGGGGGAGACCCCCCACGCGCAGCTCGGGCAGGGAACCTTGAACTCCACGTCCCAGCTCAGGCGCTCCCGGCAGTGCGGGCAGAAGCGGGCGTAGAGGGGCACGCTGCGCCGGCAGGAGGGACAGTGGCCCCGGGCGATGGCGGGATCTTTGCGCCCCCGCGGGCGGGAGAAGGGGTTGCCGCACCAGGCGCAGTAGTGCCAGTTGGAGGCCTTTTCCCAGCCGCATTCCTGGCAGCGGCCGGGCAGGGAATCGGACCAGGTCAGGCGCTTGCGATCGGCGCACTGGGGGCAGTAGCTCATGTGGGTGATCAGGTCCGAGCCGCAGGCCGAGCAGACCCGCCGGATGTTGTAGTAGGCGTCGAGGAGCTGTTCGAGGTTGCGGCCGCGGCGGCGCACGCGCAGTGCGGCCAAGGCTCGCCGCAGGGCCGCCGCCGAGGCGAAGCGTTGGCGGGGATCCCGGGCCATGGCCCGCAGGAGGACCGGCCGCAGGCCCTCGGGCAGGCTGCTCATCTGCCGCGAGAGGCGCTTGCGGTCGAGCCGCAGGATGCGATAGGCGATGATCGCCGTCTTGGCCTCGCCCCAGGGCACCTGGCCGGTGAGCATCTGGTAGAGCAGCACGCCCAGGGCGAAGATGTCGCTCTTCGGTGTGGAGCGGCCCCGCATCTGCTCGGGGGGCATGTAGGCCAGGGTGCCGGCGCCCGAGCCGGTCTGGGTCGACAGCCCCAGGTCCCGGGCGATGCCGAAGTCGCAGAGGATCGGGCGCCGGGTGCGGCGGTCGAGGATCACGTTCGAAGGGGTCAGGTCCCGGTGCACCAGGCCTTCACCGTGGATCGCTCCGAGGGCATCGGCGATCTCGTCGGCCAGTTGCACCGCCACGGCCATCGGCAGCTTGCGGTGGAACTCGAGGAAGTCGTGGAGGGTCGGCCCCTCGAGGAAATCCATCACCAGGAAGGGGCGGCCCCGCTCGTCGCAGTCGACCTCGTGGACCCGCACGATGCCCGGGTGGGAGAGGTAGCGCAGGCCCCGGGCTTCCCGCAGCAGGGACTCGTCGCCGGAGCGATTGGCCACCTTCACGGCCCGAAGTTCGCGACGGATGCGGTCGCGGCAGAGCAGTACCCGGGCGAAGCCTCCCGTCCCCAACTCGTTGAGGATGCGGTAGCGCTTCTGGGTATCCACGTAGGCGTCGAGCACCGGTGCTGCCCCCTCGAGAATCCGCCCGCCAGCGGAGATTCATTCTACCAGCCCTTCCCGCAGGCGGTCGGCGCCCGCATTGGCCAGCAGCACCGCCAGGGCCAGGGCCAGGCCGGGGAAAGCCGTCAGCCACCACGCCTCGAAGAGCAGATCGCGGCCGTCGGCCAGGATGTTGCCCCACGAGGGCAGGGGGGGGGCGATGCCGAAGCCGAGGAAGGAGAGCGCCGCCTCGAGAAGCACGAAGGGACCGACCCGCAGGCTCATGGCCACCAGCACCGTGGGAGCGGCCAGGGGCCCAAGATGTCGCCAGGCGATACGTCCCGGGCCCGCTCCGGCGGCCCGGGCGGCGAGGACCCGTTCCGACTCCGCCCACGAGCGCACTTCGGCGCGCACCATGCGGGCGATGGGGGCCCAGCCGGTCAGCCCGACCAGCAGGGCGATACCCCAGGGGGCCGGACGCCAGAGCGCGGCGATGGCCATCACCAGCACGATGCGCGGCACCGCCAGCAGGGCATCGCCCAGGCGGGAGAGGATCGCGTCGACCCAGCCGCCGAACAGGCCGCCGGTGAGCCCGGCCAGTGCTCCGAGCCACCCCGCCAGCAACACGGCTCCCAGCCCGACCAGCAGGGAGGTGCGCGCCCCGACCAGCAGGCGGGAGAGCAGGTCGCGGCCGAAGCGATCGGTGCCCAGCGGGAAGTACGTGGTCGTCAGGCGGGGGGCTCCTCCGGGCTGTCGCTGCAAGGCGGCCAGGTCCACCTCGACCCATCGCCGACCCCTCAGATAGCGCACCCGTGAGCCTTCCACGCGGAAACCCGGTTCCGCGTCCCGGGCCAGGGGCAGCAGGGAGCCGTCCAGCCGGACCAGCGCCCGGGCCTGGGAGACCGGGGGCAGGAGTTTGAGGTTCACTGGGTCGGGGGAGACCAGGGGATCGGCTGGAGCCAGCCAGGGGCCCGCCGCCGCTGCCAGGGGCAGCAGGGCCAGCAGTAGCCAGGCCCGCCTCACCGCGCCTCCTCCGAGCCGAGACGCTGGCGGGGATCGAGCCAGGCGCCGAGCAGATCGGTGAGAATGCCACCGACCAGCACCGCCGCCCCCACCAGGATCAACCCCCCGAGCACCAGGGGCAGGTCCCGGGCTTCGAGGGCCTGGTGGTGGACCCGGCCCAGTCCCGGCCAGGAGAAGACCACCTCCACCACCACCGCTCCACCGACGGTGACCGGCAGGGCCAGTCCCGCCAGGGCCACCACCGGCTGGGCGGACTCCCGCAGGGCGCGGCGCAGCAGCACGCGCCGCGGAAGACCCATGGCGCGACCGGCGAGGGCGGCCGCGCCGGCCAGGCTCTCTGCCAGGCGCGTGGCGTGGTGCCGGGCCACCGCCGCGGCCGACGGCACGCCGATCACCAGGGCGGGCAGCAACAGGTGCCGCAGCAGGTCGGGGAGATCGAACCCCTGGGCTCCGGCTCGCCGCATGTGAGAGGCGGGCAGCCAGTCCAGCTTCCAGGCGAAGAGCCAGATCGCCAGCAGACCGAGCCAGAAGGGAGGCAGGGCGTCGAGGGCCGGGAGCAGGCGGTGGACCACCATGCCACTGGGCCCCCGCGGATGGAGGGCGGCCCGGGTGCCGAGGGTCAGGCCCAGGGTGAAGGCGATGGCCAGGGCCGTTCCGGTCAGCAGCAGGGTGGGTCCCAGGGCCGTCAGCAGGACTTCGAGGACCGGTCGGTGGCGGCTGAGGGAAATGCCGAAATCGCCTCGCAGGGCATGGCTCACGAAGGTGAGAAAACGCTCGGCGGGAGGCCGGTCGAGGGCGTAGACCGCTTCGAGACGCTGGCGGTCGGCCAGGGTCAGCGACGGGTCGTCGCCCCGGGGCAGGGGATCGCCGGGGAGAGATTCGAGCAGCAGGAAGGCTGCGGCCACTACCACCAGCAGGGTCAGCGCCGCCTGGGCCACGCGGCCTGCGATCCACCGGAGCACCGCCTCAGGGCTCCCGCCGCCACCGCTCCACGCCGGCCAGGGGCGCGCCGGGGAGGATGCTCTGTTCGGGGCCCTGCCACAGGGAGCGGACCGCGGTCGCTTCGACGGGGGCATAGAGCAGCGTGTAGGGCAGCTCCCGGTGGAAGAGGCTTTCCCACCGGCGCCAGAGGGCGACCCGCTTCCCGTCGTCGATTTCATCCCGCGCCCGCTCCGCCAGGGCGTCGGCCTCCGGGTGGCTCCAGCAGCCGAAGTTGGCCCCGCCGCTGGCGCAGGCCGAGGCGTGGAGCATCTCGCTCATGTCCACCCGCAGCGAAGTGCGCCAGCCGCCGATCCAGGCGTCGATGCGGTGGGCGCCGAGGGCCGGGTAGAAGGCGGCGTTCTCGACCGGGTCGAGTTCCACGCGGGCCCCCACCGTAGCGAGCTGCCGGGCGACCATCTCCGCCGCCCGGCGCCGTCCGGCGCGGCCCGCCTGCACGGTCAGGCGGAAGGCCAGGGGCCGGCCTTCACGCTCCACCACACCGTCGCCGTCGGTGTCGGCGAAACCCGCGGCCGCGAGCAGCCGTCGAGCCTCGGCGGGGTCGAAGGGCCAGGGTTCGATGGCCGGATCGTGCTCCTCGAGGGGTGGAGGCATGGGGCTGGGTGGGATCGAGCCTTCCCCGTCGAGGAGGGTGTCGATCAGGGTCCGGCGATCGATGGCGAGGGTCAGAGCCCGTCGCACCCGGGGGTCGCCGAACAGGGGGTGGGGATGCAGGCGTGCGAGCCGGGCCATTTCTTCGGCGCTGTCCAGGCAGGCGTCGTCTCCTTTCCGGCGGCAGCCGTCCTCCTTGCTCCGGCGCCAGGTCGCGTAGGCCTGGGGGTCGAGCACGTTCCAGCCCAGGTAGGTGTAGCGGTGCCCCGGGCGACGAACGATGCGCACGTCGGGGTCGCGCTCGAGGCGCGGCAACTGGTCGGGGGCCACGGCTTCGATCAGGTCCAGGTCGCCGGCGAGCAACTGGGTCGTGCGGGAGGATGCGTCGGGCACGACGCGCAGGATGATCTCCTCGATCGCTCCCGCCGCAGCGGGAGTGCGGCGGGTGAGGACGATCTCCTGGCCCGCGGACACTCTCTCGATACGGAAGGGGCCGCCGGCCACCAGGGCCTGGGCCCAGTCGGTCTTGCGCCACTGGTCGAAAGGGATCGACTCGAGGCTGCTGGAGAGCACGTGCAGGTCGTTGATGTCCATGACCTGTCCCGGGTAGCCCCGGTCGAAGTGGTAGACCGCCGTCAGGGGGTCGGGACATACGAGCCGCTGGATGTGGCGCTTGATCGATGCGCCGCGCCAGGCGACGGCCTCGCTGGTCTGAGCGGCGAGGGTGAACTGAAGGTCTTCGCAGGTCACGGGCCGGCCGTCATCCCAGCCGTGTCCATCCTCCAGGTGGAACGTCACCCGCCGGCCCTGGTCGTCGATCTCCCAGCTCGCGGCGAGGTCCGGAACGAGGCCGCCGGGATGTCCCTCGAAGGGCAGTTCCTCCCGGGCCAGGCGGGGCAGCACCAGGTCGGCCACCAGCAGCGAGGCTGCCGAGCGCGCGAGGTAGATGTTGAAGGAGTCCGGCTCGGCGCCCAGGCCGACCACCAGCCGCACCGGCCCCCCGGGCTCTTCGGCGCCGGGGCCCCCGCAGCCCGGGGCGGCGATGCCGCAGATCAGCATCAACGGGAAGGTCGCATTCCAGATCCAGTTTCGGCTCAACTCTCCTCCTCGCACCCGGCGGGGCGGGGCAGCACCACCGTGAAACGTGAGCCCCGGCCCGGGCTCGAGTCCACCTCGATGGTGCCGCCGTGGGCTTCCACCGCCTGGCGGGCGATGGGCAGACCCAGCCCGCTGCCCGTCTCCCGGGTGGTGACGTCGGGTTCGAAAAGACGCCCCAGGGTGCCGGGTTCGATGCCCGGGCCGTCGTCCTCCACGCGGATCCAGATCGCCGGCGCCGGTTGATCCCGTACCCCCCAACGGACCCGCACGCGGCCCCCGGTCTCCGCGGCCGCCGCCCGGGCGTTGTCCACCAGGTTGACCACCGCCCGGCGCAGCAACCGGGTGTCGGCGGGCAGGGGCGGCAGGTTCGCGGGTCCGTCCATCTCCAGCGGCGTGGCGTCATCTTCCGCCATGGCGTAGGCCGCCAGCCACGTACGCACCTCGGGGGCCAGGTCCACCGGTTCCAGGCTGGCGTGGAGCAGGTGGGAGTAGTCGGCGAACTCCCGGGCGGTCTCCCGCAGCACCTGCACCTGTTCGTCGATGGTGGCCAGGGCGCGGGTCAGGCTCTGCTCGAGCCCGGGGTCCCGGCGCTCGAGCAGGCGCTGGACGTGGGAGACCATCAGGCTGATCGGCGTCAGGGGATTCTTGATCTCGTGGGCGATGCGCCGGGCCATTTCGGCCCAGGCCGCCAGCCGCTCGGACTGCACCGCGTCGGTCAGGTCCTCGATGACGATCAGCCGCAGGCCGCGTCCCTCTTCCAGTCCGGGCAGGTCGAGGGCGGAGACCCGCAGGTGGCGATGCCGGTCCCCCTCGTCGATCTCGAGGCTCTCCCGGCGCTCGCCGCCCTGGCCGACCAGGCGCTCCACCGTGCGGGCCAGGGGATCGTTCCCGAGCCGCAGCGCTTCGGCGGGGGTGACTCCCAGGAGCTGTCCCGCCCGCGGGTTGGCGGCCCAGACCCTGCGGTCCCGGGTGACGGCCATCACGGCCAGGGGGATGCTGGCGATGATGGTCTCGATCGCCGCCCGCCGACGTTCGAGTCCCCGTTGCTGCCGGGCGAGGGAACGGGCCATCAGGCGAAAAGCACGACCCAGCGAGCGGGTCTCTTCGCAGCCCGCCACGGGAATCGGCGAGTCGAAGTGGCCGGCCGCCAGGCGGCCGGTGGCCTGCTCGAGCTGGGAGAGGGGGCGGACCAGCCGACGGGTGGCCGGACGCAGCAGGGCGAAGGAAAGGGCCAGCAGCAGGGCCGTGCTGACCAGCAGCGCCCGGTCCATGTCGGCCAGGCTCTCGGCATAGCGCCGGCCTGCGCGGGCGAGAGGAATGGTCAGCACACCGGGGTTGCCGTCGGGCCCCCGGTAGGGACTGTAGACCACCGCCGCGCCCGAGGCGGCCGCCGAGAGCAGGCCCTCCCGCCGGATCAGCAGGGGACGGCGGCCGAGGGTCAGCTCGCGCCAGGTGCGCCCGGGCAGTCGTTCGGGCCACAGGCCGGCTCTGACCAGGTCGCTGCGGCTACCGGCGGCGAGGGCACCGTCACGCCAAAGAAAGAGGTTCTCGCCCAGGGTGCGGGCCAGCCAGGCGGCAATGGGTTCCGCGTCGGTGGCTGCCAGGGGTTCGCCTTCCCCCAGGGCCAGGTAGTCCTCCACCAGGCGACGGGCGAAGTGAGCCGTGCGCCGACCGTCGGAGGTCAGGCGCTGATGGGCCTGGGCCGAGGCCGCCGCGCGCCCCGCCCCGGCCAGGGCCAACAGTGGAGCCAGGCCCGCGACGACCAGCACCAGGCCGACCTGCACGCCAAAGCGCCCCGCCGCCGCCCGCAGGCGGGGGAAGACGCCCAGCACCGCGCCACGGGGATCCTGCTCGATACGGTGCAGGGCGAGGGTCAGCAGGGCACCGGCCAGCAGGCTCACCGCCCAGCCCACGGGAATCGCCGCCATCTCCAGCAGCCCCGGCGGCACGACTGCCAGGCAGAGGGTCCCCGTGGCGTCCGCCACCTCGTAGACGTCGTAGCCGCGGGAGCCCGGCTCGTGGATCCGGCGCCAGCGGGGAGCGGTGGGGGGGGCGAGGGGCGCGGGAGGGCCGGCCTCCAACTCCGAGTGGAGAAGATGTCCCGCCGGGTCGAACCAGGCGAGCCGGGGCTCGAGGGCCCCCCGGCGGGGAAGGATCGGCTTGTCGGTCTCGGCCCGGATCGCCGCGCCGAGAGGGTCGTCGGCTCGGCGGGAGGGGATGTTTCCGGGCTCGGCCAGGATGGCCGCGACCCAGCTTCCACCGTCGGGACGCAGGACCTCCGCCCGCACCAGCCGGAACTGGCCCTCGACGAAGCGCTGGGTCTCCACTTCGGGGGCATCGAAGCGCCGGGGAAAGGGGCCGGTCGGGCCGTCTTCGAGGTCGGCGGCCACCAGGCGCGGTTCGGGGTCCACCGGGGGAACGCCGGTGATGAAGCGGTCCACCACGCGCCCCCGGGCGTCGTATTTCCAGACCCCCGACGCCAGGCCCATCCGGCCGAGGGGCGAGTTCCACCACAGGTCGATGGCATCCCGCTCCCGGGCCAGCACCGGCCGGCGGTCGGGAGGAACGGCCAGGGCCAGGGTTTCGAGCAGGGCGTTCTCCCAGGTCCATCCCCGCTGCAGCAGCTCCGGTGCCAACTCGCGCACGGCCCTCTGGCGCCCGGCCGCGGGCAGGGTCAGGGCGTGGACGGAGCCTGCCGTCAGCCCCGCCAGCAGGGCCGCGGCCAGCCATGTGCGACCTCCCACGGCGCTGCCGAGGCAGCGCAGGGCGAGCTGAAAACCCGCCCAGGGGAGTGCGGCCAGGGCGACCATCAGCAGCGCTGCCACCACGCCGCCTCCTTCGGGGAGCACCACCGCACCCGGGGAGAGTTCCGTGGCGAGGGTCAGGCGATGGACCAGGCCCAGGCCGGTCCCCGCCAGGGCCAGTCCGCCGATGCCGATCCCGCGGCGCCGTCGGGGCGAGAGAGGCAGGCCCACCAGGGCGGATACGCCGGCGAGGGCCAGGCCCGTCAGGGCCGCGTCCAGGGGCCGGCCGACCAGCCCTTCGGCCAGCCAGCGGGCCCATGGGTGGGTTGGGAGCAGCGTCTCCGGGAGCCAGGGCGCCGTGGCGGCGCTGCCGAGACCCAGCAGCGGCGCCGGCTGGGCCACCAGCCAGACCCCTCGCGCCACCGCCAGGCGCAGGGCGCCGCCGCGCCCGCCGGCCATGGCGGTGGCGATCAGCCACAGGGTGCCGAGCAGGCCGAAGAGGCCTTGGCGCCTGCGGGCGTGGTCCCGGGCGATCACCTCGGGGGGGGACTGGGTCAGGGTCGCCCGGGCCATCAGGCTGCCGTCGGGAGCCTGGAGGGGGATCATGGACCAGAAGGCGGGGGCGGTCCCCTCGTCGGTACCGCCGATCTCGGCCTGGATGCCTTCGCCCACGGCTTCCCAGCGCAGCCGCGCCTGCACGTGGGGCCCGAGCCCTCCGCCCAGGGGGCCCGGGGCGGGCTCCGGGGGAAGTGCGATCTCGGCCACCAGCCAGCGGGCGGGGTCGGTGTAGCGCCGGGCGCAGACCAGGCGCAGGCTCAGGCCGCGGCGCAGGACCATCAGGGCCGGGCCGGGGGCGAGGCTCGCCGCGAGCCGTGCTCGTTCCCCGGCGGCGAGGGGCGTGGTCCAGCCGGACCAGCCCAGCGGCGGGCCTCCCCCCTCGGGCAGCACCGTCAGGCCGCCACGCTCTCCGAGGCTCTGCCGGCGCTGGTCGAGCCAGGCGTAGTCGCCACCGGCCGGGGGGGGCGGCGCCACCGCCGCGTCGAGGATTTCGACCTGCTCCCGCCATCGCTGCTGCACCTGCTCGGCGGCCGGGGCGAGGAAATGGTCGGGCCCGGGAACCGGGCGCCATTCGGGGGTGGTGGCCAGGCCGCCGAGCACCAGGAGCACCGCCGGCAGCAGGCGCGACCGCGGCTGGCGGCTCCAGGTCGCCAGCAGGAACACCAGCGCCCACAGGACCAGCGCGGCGGCCGCCCAGGCCGCCCGGCGGTAGGGCAACAGGCCGCAGGCCAGCGCCAGGGCCGCCGGCAGGAGAACGGCCGAGCGCGGTGAAGGCCGCGTGCCGGGGCGCTGGTTCATCATCGCCGGATGATAGCGCTCCGGCGCCCTCGAAACAGCTACGAACACACAGAAAAGCCCGCCAGGGGGAGAGGCGGGCTTTCTGTACCAAGGAAACTATCTTCGAGCCGGTTCGGCGTGCGCTTGCTGTCAAGTAGGCCCCGACAAGGGGTACCGAAGGTTAGGGGGCTTGGGTCTTTCGACCCTTTGGCATCGGGCTGGGCGCTGCATCGGTTGCGTGGGTCGCAACTGGGTTTTTCCTACCCTCCGGCCACCCCTTGTCGGGTCTTTCCGCCTTCGCGCCCTGACATAGAGCAATCACCGTACCAGTTTCGTCGCTAGCCTGAAAACGGCCTATTTACAACTAATACGAACAATTTCGGGCAGCATGCGGGGCTGTGTCTCCCTCCACTGCACCGTTGCACTCCCCACCGCTGTTGCAGCTTGCAACAGTCAGCCGGTGGCCCCGGATCGCGTTCACGGCGGCGGGAGCGCTTCGGTGAAGACGCTGCTCCCGGCGCTCGAGAGGCCTGGCGGTCGAACCGCCGGTTTCGAACCGCTTGCGGAGCTTCTTTGCACAGGGCGGCGAGCCGAAGACAACAACCCGGACCGTGGACCCGGGAAGCCGAACTTCGGCTCCCGGGCGGGGATGTCGGCTTTTTCAGCGGGCTGCTAGGGGTCGAGGCGATCGGCGTAGCGCTTGAGCTTGCGGTAGAGGGTGGAGCGGTCGATGCCGAGCATCTCCGCGGCGCGAGTCCGGTTACCTCCGGCGGTGGCCAGGGCCTGGCGGATCTGCTCGAGTTCGGTGGCTTCGAGAGTGCTGATGCTCTCGTCCCGGGGGCGGCCGGCCTGGCGGGCCCGCGCGCGCTCGAGGAAAGCAGCGTTTTCCAGCACGTCCAGCTCGGTGATCACTTCGCCCCGGGTGAAGGCGGCGAGCTTGGTGACTTCGTTCTCCAGTTCCCGGACGTTACCCGGCCAGTCGTAGCGCAGGAAAAGACGCAGAGCGGGGGGTTCGATGGACTTCGGCGCCTGCCCCGTCTTCTTCGCTGCGTGCTCGAGGAAGTGGCCCACCAGCAGGCCCAGGTCCTCGAGGCGCTCGCGCAGGGGAGCCATGTGAACCTGGGCCACGTCCAGGCGGTAGAAGAGGTCTTCGCGGAACTTGCCCGCGGCGACCATCTCCGACAGGTCCCGGTTGGTCGCCGCCACGATACGCACGTCCACCCGGCGGTCGGTGTCTTCCCCCACCCGGCGGATCTCGCCGAACTGGATCGCCCGCAGCAGTTTGGGCTGCAGGTGCAGGGGCATCTCACCGATCTCGTCGAGGAAGAGGGTGCCCTGGTGGGCCTGCTCGAACAGGCCCTTGCGATCCCGGTCGGCCCCCGTGAACGAGCCCCTGCGGTGGCCGAAGAGTTCCGACTCGAGCAGGGTGTCGGTCAGGGCCGCGCAGTTGACGGTCACGAAGCGCTGCTCGCTGCGCGGGCCGTTGTAATGCAGCACCCGGGCCACCAGGTCCTTGCCGGTACCGGATTCACCGGTGACCAGCACCGGGATCTCGGTGGGCAGGATCTTGTCGATGGCCCGGTAGACCTTCTGCATCGGGTTCGACGCGCCGATCATGCAGTCGTAGCGATACCGCACTTCCAGGTTGGACTGCTTTTCGAGGATCTCCACGCGCTGCTCTTCCACCTGTTCGGCGAGCTGCTCGTTCAGGCGGCGGATCTCCTCGGCCTGGGTGCGGAGCTGGGTGACCAGGCGGGCGTTGGCCAGGGCGATGCCCGCCTGGTCCGCCAGGCGGGAAAGCCAGGTCTGGCTCGACTGGTCGAAGAGGGCCATGGGCTTGCGGGAGTCGGTGACGATGGCGCCGACGACCTTGCCGCGCACCCGCAGGGGGTGGGCCAGGATCGAGTGGATCTGCAGGGCGTGAATCGAGCGGGAGTCGCTCAGCCGTTCGTCGGTCTGGGCGTCGTGGGAGGCCAGGGGCTTGTCGTCGCGGATCACCTGCCGCGCCACCGAGCGGCTGAACTCGCGTTCCTCGCCGGCCAGGTCCACGCCCCCCTCCCGGCGGGCCAGTTCCGCGGCGGTGTCGCCGCCTTCCTCGAGAAGGACGAAGCCCCGCTCCGCCCCGGTCAGCTCGATGGCGGTATCGACCAGGATCTCGAGCAGGCGTTCGAGTTCGAGAGTGGAGTTGAGGGCCCGGTTGATCTCGAGCAGGCGTTCGAGGGCCTGGACCTGCCGGGTGGTCTCGGGGGCTGCCTGGCTTTCGGGGGCCGCCCGGTATCCAGCGTTTTCCGCACCGGCGGCGGCCAGCAGGGAGCGCACCCGCGGCTGCGCCCTCCAGCGGGTACGTTGGGGGCCGGGGAGGCCCTCGAGCAGGGCGTCGAGGCCGGCGATGGCGTCCCGCTCGCAGCGGGCGGCGCCGTCGACCTCCCCCAGGCGCCGGCAGGCGGTGGCGGCGGCGGCCCAGGCCCGCCAGGCCAGGTCGGAGCGCTCCCGGCGCGCGAGCACCTCGGCGGCGGCGAGCGCCTCGTCCCGGGCCAGGCTCATCTCGCCTCCCGGCTGGGCCAGTTCCAATTCGGCCGCCAGCAAGCGGGCGCAGGCCACCATCTCTTCCTGGCCTCCCTTTTCCGCCTCGGCGCGAATCTTCTTCAGGGCCAGCCCGGCGCGCTCTTCGTCGCGCAGGGCGAGGTAACTTTCCGCCAGCCCGACCAGCCCCTGGACTTCCAGTTCCGACAGGCGAACGCGGCGAGCCAGGAAGGAGCACTCCTGCAGCAGTTCCCGGGCCCGGTCGGGCTGGCCCGCCGCCAGGTGCGCCCGGCCCAGCAGCAGCGAGCGCCGGGCCCGGAAAAGGGGGGCTTCGGCCCGGCCCAGGCGTGAGAGGGCCTCGTGCACCGCCTCCACGTCACCGAGGAAGGCGTGCAACGTGCCCAGCGCGAAGGCCGCGGCGTTGGCGGCGGGTTCCGAACGGGCCTCCTGGGCCAGAGCCCGGGCCTCCCCGGCCCGGGTCAGGGCGACGCGCAGGCGCCCGAGTTCACCGAGGCGTTCGGCCTGCTCGGCGAGCACCTCGGCGGCGGGGGCGCTGCGTCCCAGCCTGCGATAGAGGGTGGCGGCCTGGGAAAGGCGGCCGACCGCCTCCGAACGGCGTCCGAGGCGGCCGAGCAGCCTTCCGGTCAGGGCCTGGGCCTCGGCCTCTCGTCCCTGGTGGCCGGTGCGCCGGGCGTCGGCCAGCAGGTCGTCGAGGGCTTCGAGGGCGTCTCCCAGTCGGCCCGAGGCCTCCATGGCCAGCACGCGACCGCGCCGGGCGGCGTGGCGGCCGGCCGTGGAGCCGGTGCCGAGGGATTCCTGTTCGGCTTCCCGGTAGCACTCCTGGGCCCGCTCGAGCTGGCCCTCGCGGAGAGCCAGGTCTCCGCGGGCCAGCAGCAGGGCGGCGACGAGGTGGGCCTGCCCCGCGCGTCGTGCCTGGCGCAGCCCGGTCTCGAGACGCTCGGCCGCGTCCGCCAGGCGGCCCATGGCGGCCAGCAGGCGTCCCATCTCCAGCAGGACCCCCGCGCCCCCCGCCGTGTCCCCCAACTCGTCACTGAGGGCCAGGGCCTGTTCGAGCTGGTCGAGGGCCGTGTCGATTTTTCCGGTTTCTCCGTGGAAGGTGCCGGCCGCCCGCAGGGTGCGGGAGAGTTCCGCAGTCTCGGCCCCGACGATGGCGAGGGCCCGGCCGTACTCGGCGGCGGCGTCCTCGGGATGACCGAGGGCGGCCAGGGCGGAGGCCCGGATACGCCGCAGGCGCTGGAGCAGGGAGGCGTCTTCCACCTCCCCCAGGACGGCCAGCGCCCGGTCGCAGAGGCCGAGGGCCTGCCGGGGTGTGCCGGCGTCCAGGGCCGCGGCGGCCGCTTCCACCAGCAGGCGGGCTCCCCTCTCGGTCTGCCCGGCGGCGAGAAGGTGTCTGGCCTGCTGGAGCTGGCGGCCCTCTTGTCCGGCCAGGCACTCGGCCCGGCGCAGGTGGAGCGACTCGAGCGCCCCGGCCGGCAGGCGGGCGACGATGGCTTCGGCCAGGGCGGGGACGGCCAGGGCGAGTCCCAGCCGGCCTTCCGCTCGCCGGACCCGGCGCACCAGGCCCTCCCGGACCAGCAGGTCGATATCGTCGGGGTGGGTGGCCGAGTGGGGCTCGATGGCTTCCAGTTCGTCGAAGTCCAGGCTCTCCCCTTCGGCCAGGGCCAGGGCCGCGAGCACGGCCCGACTACCGGCCGGCCACTGCTCCCACTGGGCATCGAGGCGCTGGGTGGAACGGGGCGAGACCAGGCGGCCCTCGGCCAGTTCTGCCGGTACGGCTTCGGGCAGGGGCGCACCCGGCCCGGCCTTGCCCGAGCGCACCAGGGCCGTGACCATGTCCACTGCTGCGGCGGGCACGCCACCGCTGGCCCGGTGGAGGGCTCGCTGCCAGGGTTCGGGCAGCAGGCTCTCCCCCAGCATCGTGGCGCCCAGTCGGCCGGTGGCCGCCTCGTCCAGGGGGCGCAGTCGCAGCAGCCGGGCCAGACCCTGTTCGAGCAACACGTCTTTCAGCGGCAGTCCGTCGCCCGCCACGGTGGCTACCATCAGGCAGGGGAGTCCCGCCCGGGGGATGCGCCGCGCGAGGTCTTCGACCAGGGTTACCGAGGCGGCGTCGGCGGCATGGAGATCGTCGATCAGCAGGACGCTCTCCCGTCCCACGAGGTGGCGGCTGAACCGTTCGGCCCGGGAGTCCAGGTCCCGGGCCTGGAGGGTGTCGGCCTGCCCCCCCCCGCCGCTGGCCAGGTGCGCGAGCATGGTGTCGGCGAGGCCGAAGGGCCGGCGGGGCGCCTCGGCTCCGCGGATCAGCAGCGCCGGCCGTCCGGAAAGACGGGCCAGCAGCCGGAACTCCTCGAGCAGTCGGGAGCGGCCCATGCCCGGCTCGCTTTCCACCAGGAGCACGGCGCCCCGCTCCCGGGAGAGGTCTTCGAGAGCCGTGCGGAACAGTTCGATCTCCCGCTCTCGACCGGCGAGGGCCGGCGTCAAGGGTTCCGCCAGGGGAGGCAGGCGCTGGGGGTGGCGTCCGGACAGGCCGGCCAGGCGGCGGCGCACCTCGTCGGCGGTGGACGGGCGTTGCTCCGGTTGCTTGGCCAGCAGTTCGAGGATCAGGGCCTCCAGGCTGGCAGGCACCTCCGGGTTGAGGTGCCGCGGTGGGGTGGGGCGGGTGGACAGGTGCGCCCGCAGGATCTCGAAGGGTGTGTTGCCGCTGAACGGGTCCTCGCCGGTGGCCAGGCGGAAGAGAACACAGCCCAGGGAGTAGAGGTCCGCCCGGCCATCGACCGCTCCGCCCCGCAGGGTTTCCGGGGCGACAGTGGCCAGGGTGCCGCGGATCCGGCCCGCATCGACGCTGGCCGCGCTTTCGGCCAGCCCCAGGTCCATCAGCCACACCGGCGGCGGATCCCGCTCCATCTCCGGGCCGACGAGGATGTTGGCGGGTGTCACGTCGCGGTGGACCAGCCCCTGGGCGTGGAGGGAGCCGAGGGCATCGAGCACCGCGTCGGCGACCCGGGCCAGGCAGGCCCAGTCGGGGGAGGCTCCGAGCACTTCGTCCACGGGATGACCGGGAACCAGGTCCATGGTGAACCAGGGCACCGCCACACCCTCGCCTCCGGGCTGCTGCACGCCGAAGTCGTGGACCTGCACCAAGTGAGGGTGACGCAGGCGGGTCAGGAGCTGAAACTCGTGGTGGAAGGCCCGGATCAGGGCCGGGGACTCGCGGCCATCGCTGCCGGCCAACAGCTTGAGAGCCAGCGTCCCGCCGCCGACGGTGTCGCGGACCCGATAGACCTGCGCGGCTGCGCCGGCTCCCAGGCGTCCGAGGATTTCGTAGCGTCCGGCGATGATCCGGGGTGCTTCTTCGGGGGAGGGTGGTTGTCGGGGCTTTTTCATGGACCCCTTATGCCCCGCGACGTTGCAGAGTGCAACAGTGAAGCGGTGGCGGTGCAGGCCGGTGGAGAAAGGGGGAGCGGCGGATGGGGGGGCGGGCCGGAACCTGGGGCGGGTCGGAAAGTCCCGGCGGGAAGGGCCTTGGGGGCGGGGTCAAAAAAAACGACCCCGCCGGGGGGTCGAAGTTGGTAGAGGAAAAGGAGCCAGTCGCCCCTCTTTAGTGCAAACCTAATGCCAGGTATCCTCGGAAGCCACAGAAAGGCTCTTTCGAGATGGAAACAATCGCAGGAGAAAGGGTTCGGGGGCTGGCGAACTGTCCGCTCCAGGTGTCGCCGGCCGCGCCAATCTGGCGCGCGTGCCAGCCTGGCCGGCATGGAGTGACGCGGCGTGACACCGGGGTGCCGCGAAGTGTCAGCGGGTGCAGGATGCATGAGCCGGCGGCGGGAGAGAGTATGGTGGACCGCAAGGGACTCGAACCCTCGACCTCCGCGTTGCGAACGCGGCGCTCTCCCAACTGAGCTAGCGGCCCACTGCCTTAAGAGGGGTGCGCTGCCTGCGCCGCCGCGGCGGGCCGGACAGCCGGATCCTCGTGGTGGGGCGTGTAGGATTTGAACCTACGACTTCCACCGTGTGAAGATGGCACTCTACCACTGAGTTAACGCCCCACGGGGACGGCGGGTTATAGCATGGCCCGCGTTCCCTGTCCAATCTCCGGAGACTGTTGCCGGCAGGGCGCCGGCCGGAGTGTCGGGGGATTCGCAGTTTCGCCTTTGATACGCTGTCAATGCCCGGGGAGGCTGGCGGCTCCCCGTTGCCGGTCCCCCAGCGGGCGTCGCTTCTCCCGGCCGGCAGGCTAAAGCCTTGAAAATGCTATATATTGGGTGATCGCAGGGGGGAGCCACTAGATATTGTGCTTTTGGCGTTGACATGCGGCATCCATCTCGGCTAGGGTTCGCTGGCGTCATCGGGGCCCGCCACTGTCCGTACTTGTTTCCAGCGGCGGTTCGGGCGGGGTCTCGAGGAGGTGCTGCCGGGGATCGAGGGCCGGCGGCAGGCGGCCGGTGGGAGCCGGTCCAGGGAGACACGGGGCGGTCAGGCCGGATCCGTGGGGCGGAGGGCCTTGCGGGAAGTCATGGGCACTTCGGCGCCGGCGGCGCGGAAGTTTTCCTGCAGGTCCCGGGTTGAACATTTGAACTTTGGCTATCCGGCCTGCCCGTGGCCGGGGCTATGTCGCGAGCCGGCTGCCGCGCTTTTCGGGGCGCCACCAGCCGGAAAGATTCGGAGAGAGCATGTCGGTCCAGGAAAACCCCCAGCTTCCCGTTGGTTCTCCCCACCCGGCCAGGATCTCCAGCGGCGGACCGGAGGCTTCCGCACCCCGGAACCGGGGCGGATTCGTCGAAGGGCCGGGGCTGGCCATCGAGCGTTTCTTCACCAAGGCGGGAGAAGATCCTTTCGAGCAGGTGGAGTGGGAGAAACGCACCGCGTCGATCACCAACGAGAAGGGAGAGGTCTTCTTCGAGCAGGCCGACGTGGAGGTGCCCGCCTTCTGGTCGCAGACGGCGACCAACATCGTCGCCCAGAAGTACTTTCGGGGAACGCCGGGAACCGCGGAGCGCGAAAGTTCCGTCCGCCAGTTGATCGGGCGGGTGGTGCGGGCCATCGTGCAGTGGGGCGACGAGGGGGGCTACTTCGCCACGGAGAGCGATCGGGACGCTTTCAGGGACGAGCTGACCTATCTGCTGCTGCATCAGCGGATGGCCTTCAACTCGCCCGTGTGGTTCAACTGCGGCGTCGAGGAAAAGCCCCAGGTCAGCGCTTGTTTCATCAATTCGGTGAAGGACTCGATGGCCTCGATTCTCGACCTGGCCAAGACCGAGGGGATGCTCTTCAAGTTCGGCTCGGGTACCGGCAGCAACCTTTCTGCGCTCCGGTCCTCCAAGGAACCCCTCTCCGGTGGCGGCACCGCCTCGGGGCCGGTTTCCTTCATGCGCGGCTATGACGCCTTCGCCGGGGTGATCAAGTCCGGCGGCAAGACCCGCCGGGCGGCGAAGATGGTGATCCTGAACGCGGATCACCCGGACATCGAGGAATTCGTCGAATGCAAGGTGCGCGAAGAACGCAAGGCGCGAGTCCTGATCGAGGCCGGTTACGACGCGGCTTTCAATGTCCAGGGCGGGGCCTACGATTCGGTCTTCTTTCAGAACGCCAATCACTCGGTGCGGGTTTCCGATGAGTTCATGCGGGCCGTGTCGGAAGATCGTTCCTGGGATCTCAAGGCCGTGATGGACGGTCAGACGGTCAAGACGGTGCGCGCCCGGGAGCTGATGCGCAAGATCGCCGAGGCGGCCTGGGAATGCGGCGACCCGGGGATCCAGTTCGACACCACGATCAACTCCTGGCACACCTCCAAGGCCTCGGGGCGCATCAACGCGTCGAACCCCTGCTCGGAGTACATGTTCCTTGACGACACCGCCTGCAACCTGGCGTCGATCAACCTCAAAAAGTATCTCACCACCGACGGCGAGTTCGATGCCGAGGGGTTCCGCCACTCGGTGTCCATGACGATCCTGGCCCAGGAGATCCTGGTCGACAACGCCAGCTATCCCACGCCCCAGATCACCGAGAACTCGTACAAGTACCGGCCCCTGGGCTTGGGCTACGCCAACCTGGGCGCTACGCTGATGACCCTCGGCCTGCCCTACGATTCCGAGAGTGGGCGGGCCTACGCCGCGGCGATCACGGCGCTGATGTGCGGCGAGGCTTACCACACCTCGGCCCGAATCGCCGAGCTTCACGGGGGGCCTTTCGCCGGCTACGATCCCAACGCCGAGTCGATGCAGGAGGTGATCTCCAAGCATCGTCTGCACGCCGAATCTCTGCCCGAGGACCTGGTGCCCGGCAACCTGCTCCGGGCTGCGCGGACGGCCTGGCGCAAGGCGCAGCAGGTGGGGCGCCGTTCCGGCTTCCGCAATTCCCAGGTCACGGTGCTGGCGCCCACCGGCACGATCGCCTTCATGATGGATTGCGACACCACGGGTATCGAGCCGGACCTGGCGCTGATCAAGTACAAGAAACTCGTCGGCGGCGGGACGATCAAGATCGTCAACAACACTGTGCCCGTGGCTCTCGGCCGGCTGGGCTACAGCAACGAGCAGGTGCAGGAAATCATCGATTACATCGATGCCAACGAAACCATCGAGGGGGCTCCCCACCTCAAGGAGGAGCACCTGCCGGTCTTCGATTGTTCGTTCCGGCCGGCTCGCGGGACCCGTTCCATCGAGTGGATGGGGCATCTGAGGATGATGGCTGCCGCCCAGCCTTTCCTGTCCGGAGCGATCAGCAAGACCGTCAACATGCCCGCCGACGCCACGGTGGATGACGTGGAACGGGCCTACATGGAGGCCTGGCGGCTGGGGCTCAAGGCGGTGGCGATCTACCGCGATGGCTGCAAGCAGACCCAGCCCCTTTCCGCGGCGGCGGGCGAGGGGGCCGAGGGTACGGTGGCCGGCCAACCCCAGCGCCGCCGTCTGCCCGACGAGAGGAAGGCGATCACCCACAAGTTCTCGGTGCAGGGGCACGAGGGTTACGTGACCGTGGGCCTCTATCCCGATACGGGCCAGCCGGGAGAGATCTTCGTGGTGATGGCCAAGCAGGGGTCGGTGGTCTCCGGCTTGATGGACTCCTTCGCCACGGCGATCTCGCTGGCCCTCCAGTATGGGGTGCCGCTCAAGGTCCTGGCGGACAAGTTCGCCCACGTGCGCTTCGAGCCGTCGGGCTTTACCAACAACCCGCAGATTCCCATCGCCAAGTCCATCATCGACTACCTCTTCCGCTGGTTGGCGTTGAAGTTCCTCGACACGGACGTGGAATCCGGCGACGCGGATCTCGAAGGACGGGAGAGCCCGGGGGCGACGGAGGTGGATCCGGGGATGGAAGCCCGGGAAAAAGCTGTTTTTCTCGCCCAGTCCGATGCCCCCGCCTGCCACGTTTGCGGTACGATCATGGTCCGCAATGGCGCGTGTTACGCATGCACCAATTGCGGGGCCACTTCTGGCTGCTCCTGATCTCTCCCCCCCCTTTGAGTCAGGAGTTCAGGGCGCCGTTCCCACCCCCTGGGGACGGCGCCCGTCTTCGTTTCAGGCAGGGACGCAGACGCCGAGGCCGGCCTCCGGAAGGCCCATGCGCGATGCGGCCGAGGGCATCCGGGCGGCGGAGCGCGGCGGCAGGTACGGTTTCGTTTTCCGTCTTTCGAATTTGCCGATGGGTGCTGCCGCGACGAGCTTGTAAGTGGGCTTCCTGCAGCGAGTTGCGACCCTGTCCGCGGCTGGCACGGGGGTTGCTTTCAGAGCCGGGCAGCGTGCGGACGGGAGACCGTGGTCGTCGAGAAAGGCTCGAAGGGCTGCGGGTCGGGCTCTCCCGTTCGCTTTTTTCCCGTCCCCGGCCCGTCCCCGGGTCGAGCGGGTACTCAGGGAGAAGAAGACGCCGCCCGCACCACCGGGCCCAAGGTCACCGTGACCAGGCGACCCACCTCCAGGCAGCGGATGCCGTGCTCGGTGCCGGCCGGCACCTCGATCGACGGGTGATCCGTGGGGGAGAGCAGCAGGCGTTCACCGTTCATCTCGATCTCGAAGCGCCCGTCGACGGCGACGAAGATCTGGGCCACCGAGTGAGCGTGGGCGGAGAATCGAGCGTCGGGCGATTTGGCCTTGAGTTCCGCGACCTGGTAGATGCGGTCGACGGCGGTGCTCAGGTGACGCAGGCTGAAATCCGGGGATTCGAACTGGTCCTTGCGGGATTCGATGAAGGGTTGGTTGAAATCCTCGGAAGGCGTCAGGTCGTCGAAGATGGAATTGAAGTAATGGCGGGTATCGTCGGAGGCGCGGGCCCGATAGGCCGCGAAGAGCAACTCGCGCCGGTCCAGACCGAGGGAATCGGCCAGCCGCAGGACGACCCCGTCGCCGGGAATCTTCCCGTCGTTTTCGATCTGGACGATGTAAGGCTGGGTCACGCCGACCTTCTCGGCGAGTTGCTTCTTGTTCAATTCCAGACGTTCGCGGTGGAACTTGATGATTTCTGCGAAGGTCATCTCTGGCCCCCTACGTGGGATAACGATCCAAAATCAATGGGCAGTTTGGCCTAATTATCCAGTCAGGTCAAGATTTTTCCGACAAACGAGTTAGGTAGCCCCCTTGCGGGTCCTCGGTTCGGCCGAGGCATAATAACTTACCGTTAAAGGTTTAGTCAATCCGGGGCCGGCTCCGAACGGCCGGGCGGTCGGGGGATATCACCCCCGTGGGCTGGGACGGTTCCTCCCGCGCCGGTATACTGCGCCGGTTTGCATGGGAAAAACTACCCTCGCGCACTCCCGTGCGGAGGGCGATCGGGGTCGATACATGACACACCTGGCGGTCATTGGCGCCCAGTGGGGCGATGAGGGCAAGGGGAAGGTCGTCGACCTGCTCTCCCCTCATTTCTCGGTGGTCGCCCGTTACCAGGGCGGGCCCAACGCGGGGCACACGGTCGTCTTCGACGGAGCGACCCACGCCCTGCACCACATTCCCTCCGGGATCTTCCACGAGGGGGTGATCTCGGTGATCGGGCCCGGCACCCTGGTCGACCCCGACCGGTTGCTCGAGGAAGTCGAAGGGCTGGTCGGAAAGGGGGTCCCGGTCGACCGGCGGCTGCGCATCGCCCTGCGGGCCCACGTGATCATGCCCTGGCACCTGGGACTCGACGGGGGCTGGGAGTCGCGTCTCGAGGGGCAGGCCATCGGCACCACCCGCAGGGGCATCGGCCCGGCCTATTCGGCCAAGATGGAGCGCTTCGGGGTCCGGATGGCGGACCTGGCGCGCCCCGAAGAGGTGACGGCGCGCTACAGGGCCGCCCTGGGCATGGGCTTGGCCGGCCGGCTCGAGTCCGTGGGTGCGCCGATGCCGTCCGAGGAGGAGATCCAAAGCGCGGCCCGGCGGTGGTGGGACCAACTCGGTCCCCTCTGCTGCGATACGACCGACCTGCTGCACCAGGCGCTGCGCGACGGACGGACGATCCTCTTCGAAGGCGCCCAGGGAACCTTGCTCGACGTGGACCACGGCAGCTATCCCTTCGTCACGTCGTCGAGCACCGTGGCCGGAGGCATCCCCGCCGGACTCGGGGTGCCGCCCCGGAGCGTGGAGCGGGTCGTGGGCGTGGCCAAGGCCTACCTGACCCGGGTCGGTGCGGGCCCTTTTCCCAGCGAGGACGAGGGCGAGGCCGGCGCGCACCTGCGCAAGGTGGGCCGGGAGTTCGGCACCACCACGGGCCGGCCCCGGCGCTGCGGCTGGTTCGATGCCGTCGCCGCCCGCTACGCCGTGCGCCTGAGCGGGATCGACGGCCTGGCTCTGACCAAGTTCGACGTGCTCAGCGGACTGCCACGGTTGCGGATCGCTGTGGCCTACGAAATCGACGGCGAGCGTACCGAGACCCTGCCGGCGGTGGCCTCCGACCTCGAGCGGGCCCGGGTGATCTACGAGGACCTCGAGGGCTGGACCGAGCCTCTCGAAGGGGTCGGCCGCCTCGAAGACCTGCCCCGCGCCGCTCGGGTCTACCTCGACCGGGTCCAGGAACTGGCCGAGTGCCCCCTGGCCCTGGTCTCAGTGGGGCCGGACCGTACCCAGACCATCGTGCCGGCGGGCAGCCTGCTGGAAGCCGTCGGCGTGGAACTCACTCCATGAGGGACAGTCGGGCTCCCGTCGAGGAGAGTCGGGTGACCGTGGCCCTCCGCGGCGATCGGGAAAGCGCTGAGCGGCTGGCGGCCCGGCTGAGCGCGCGGGGCATCGCGGCGCGGGTGGCGGTGCCGGGACCCGCCCTTCACGACCTGCCTCCCGGAAGGTGGGCGGTGGAGGTCGCCGGCTCCCGAGTCGAGGCCGCCCTGGAGGATATCGAAGACGAATAGGGCCGAGCGGCTTGCTCCCGGCCCGGGGCCGTGAATAATCTCCCAGCGGGGACGGTGCGAGCCGCTCCCCTGGCACGTGGGCCGTTAGCTCAATCGGTAGAGCAGCAGACTTTTAATCTGCGGGTTCGGGGTTCGATTCCCTGACGGCTCACCATTTCTCTCCGCGGTGAGGCACATGGCCGGATCGACGCCCCGGGCGCGTGGGACCTGCCGCCTGCAGCTCGCCGGTCGCACGTGTTGGTTTCGCTGGAGCCCGCGCTCGGTGGTCGCCGCCGTGGACGGGGACCTCGTTTGCTGGGATCGGGCCGGTCGCCCCTGGGCCGGCGTCTGGGAGGGCCGGAGCTGGCGTCGCAGCCTGGCCGGCGAGTACCTGGAAATCCTGGACTCCCGGGGCCTGCGGGTTCTGAAGCCTTGCGCGGCGGAAGAGGCCCGGCGCTGGGACCAGCGGGCCCGGCGGCTGGCCCGGAATCTCCAGGCGGCGCTGGTCGCCCTCGGCGGGGAGCCCGCCGCGATGGCGCCCCGGCTCGAGGCGATGACCGGCGACCGCAGCGGTGATGCCGAGGCGTTCTCGCGGATCTACCGGCCGATCTCCATCCTTCCGCCGGACCGCTACCTCGCCCTGGTGCTCCAGTTTTCGAGGGGCTGCCCCTGGAACCGCTGCACCTTCTGCCACTTCTACCGGGACCGGTCGTTCCGGCCCCTCGACCCGGCGGCTGCGCGGGCTCACCTGGAAGCGGTGGTGGAAGGGTTCGGGGCCGGCATCACCTTGCGCCGCAGCATCTTCCTCGCCGACGCCAACGCCCTGGCCGCGCCCCCGGGCCGGATCGAACAGTGGCTGGGTCTGATCCGGGAGGCCTTTCCCGAGGCCTCTCCCGGTCCCCGAGCCGACGGCATCTACAGCTTCACCGACCTGCTGACCGGCGGCGACCAGGACCCCGCTTTCTGGCAGCGCCTGGCCCGCGGGGGCCTGACGGGGGTCTACCTGGGACTCGAAACCGGCCATGGCGAGTTGCTCGAGCGGCTGGGCAAGCCGGGACCGCCGGGCCGGGCCGTGGAGATGGTGCACCGGATCAAGCAGGCCGGGCTGAAGGTGGGGGTGATTCTGCTGGCGGGCTTCGCCGCCCCCCTGGCAGCCGCTCACCGCCGCGCCAGCCTGGATCTGGTCCGCCGGTTGCCCCTGGGCCCCGACGATCTGGTCTTCGTCTCGCCCCTGGTGGGCGCGCCCGCCGGCGTGGCCGTACTCGATCCCGAGGACCGTCGCCGGCAGGCGCGAGACCTGATCGGCGCCCTGCGGGAGGTATGTGGCCGCCGGGCGGCGCTCTACGACATCCGGCGCTTCGTGTACTGATCCGTCCACCGTGGAGCGGACAATGTGGTTCCCGGCCGGCCGGGCTGCCGGGGGGGGCGGGCTCGAAAAGCTTGCCTCAGGCCGTGGGGCTTGGCTTCCAGGGGGGACGGGAAGGGCAGCCGGCGGCGATCGGCCGCCTCCCGGGTCGCGGCTCAGCCGGCCCGGGTGCCGCCCCGGTGCGCGGCTGGACGCAACCCGGCCCCACCCCGCGGGCTTGCGCCGTCTGGGCCTCTGGACCGGGGTGCCCATTCTTCGCTCCACGGTGGGTGGGTTCAGGGAAGCGTGGGGGACAGTCGGCGGCGCAGGCAGCGGTTGACGGTTTCGAGCAGTTCCCGCCGGCGGATCGGCTTGCTCAGGTAGTCGTTCATTCCCACTTCCAGGCAGAGATCCCGATCCCCCGCCATGGCGTGGGCCGTCAGGGCGATCACCGGCACGTCCTGCAGCTTGGGGTGGCGCCGCATGCGACGGGTGGCCTCCAGGCCATCGAGCACCGGCATCTGGATGTCCATCAGAACCAGGTCGAAGGGTTGCCGCTCGAGCCGATCGAGGGCCTTCTGGCCGTCGTCGGCCCGGCTCACCTCGTGCCCCGCTTTTTCGAGGAGGCTGGTGACCAGCCGTGCATTGACCGGGTTGTCCTCCACGACGAGGATGCGTGCCGCCGGGCACGCCGTCGCCTCGTCGCGGTCCGCCGCGGGAGCCCAGAGCTGGTCGAGTTTTTCCCTCAGCCGGGAGCGGGTCAGGGGCAAGGCGAGGCCGCTTCCGCCCACTTCGACCAGGGGCGGAGCGTTCGGCCCGGCGGCCGCGGCGATCCGGCCGTCACCGGCCAGGGCGGGGTCGATCAGCAACAGCTCGGCCGGCGCTCCCTGTCGGGCGGCCTGGTGGAGGTGGTCGATGGCGGCTTGGGTCGAGTCGGCCTCGCGGCAACGCAATCCCAGGAAGAGCAGCTTCTCCCGCAGGCAACGGCGGACCGCCGCCGAAGGGTGGAGCACCAGCGCCGGACGGCCGGCCAGGTGCCGGGCCGCGGGAGTAGGGGTTGCGTCCACGAGTTCCGCGGGAAGCTCGATGGTGAAGGTGGATCCCTCGCCGGGCGTGGAGTGGACACGGATCTCGCCTCCCATCGCCCGGCACAGTTGCCGGCTCAGGGCCAGGCCCAGGGCGCCGCTTCCGCCTCCTTCACCCGCATCGGTGGGGTGGGTCTCGAAGATCCGCTCCTGCATGTCCGGGGGGATGCCGGGCCCCTGGTCGCTGACGGAAAATCGCAGGCGGCGGCTTCCGGCCTGGACCGGGCCGGCAGGTTCGGCGCGCACGACGATCTCGCCCCGCAGGGAGAAGCGGATCGCGTTGCCCACCACGTTGAGGAGGATCTGGCGCAGCCGGGCGGCGTCGGCGCGGACGGCCCGGGGGAGGTCCCGCCGGGGGATGTCCACCAGCAGCAAACCCTTGGCCTGGGCCCGGGGGGAGAGATGCTGACAGACCTCTTCGACGATGGCCGCAGGCTCGAAGACGGTGGGCAGCAGCTCGAACTGGCCGGCTTCCAGTCGAGAGAAGTCGAGCACGTCGTCGACGGTCAGCAGCAGGTCCCCGGCACAGCGCTGGATCGTCTCCAGGCCCTCCCTGAGAGCCGGATGGGGATCGTCGTCCAGGAGGAACTCGCAGGTGCCGAAGATGCCGCTGAGGGGCGTGCGAACCTCGTAGGAGACGTGGGTCAGCAGACGGTCCTTGGCGCGGGACAGAGCCTGGGCCGCCCGCAGGGCCTGCTCGGCGGCGCTGACGTCGCGGGCCACCAGCGCCATGGCCGGTCGGTCCCTGAACAGCAGGCTGGCGCCCACCACCTCGGCTTCGACGGTCGTGCCGTCCGCCCGGCGAAAGCGCAGCGGCTGGGGCCGCGCGGCCGAGCGTTCGCAGACCTTCGCCAGCAGGGCCTGGAGGTCGCCCGACTCTTCGGGGGCCAGCCACTGTGCGAGAGGAACCGGTTGGTGGGGCTCTTCCTCGCGACCCAACCAGCGGCGGGCGAAGGCGTTGGTGGCGAGGATCTCCAGGCCGGTGGTGGAGACCACGATCACCGCTTCGGGAATCGCCTCCACCAACGCCGCGAAGCTGCGTTCGGTCTGGCGCAGCCTGCGCTGGCTGGCGGATTCGAGCAGATGCAGGTGGCGGTGACGGCGTGCGGCGTCGTCCAGCAGCCAGCCGGTGACCAGGGCCACGGTGAGCAGGGCCTCGAGGCCCAGGATCCGGGCCAAGCCTTCGCCGGCACCGTCGAACAGGCCCGGAAGGGGCCAGGGAAGGGGGATGGCGACGGCCGCCGCCGCGATCGTCGCCCATACGCAGAGTCCAGCCAGGGTCCAGCGGGGCGTGGCCTGGCGGCCCCTGCGCCGGTCCCGCAACCAGCGTCGGACGGTCACTCCGGCCATCATCGCCGGGGGCAGGGCGAAGAGGATGGCGCCGATCGCTCCAGGTTCGTTCAACACAGCTCTCCCGGAGAGCTTATCGGCCCCGTCACGCCGCCCTGTAACCCTGGAATGGCCGCGCCGGCCGGCCTCACGGGCAGGCCGGGGAAGGGTGCCCCTCGACCAGGTAGAAATAGTTCAGGCCGTCGCTCCGCACCCCATGGCGCGCTTCGGGCGCCGGGGCTTCGAGGAAGGTGGTCGATCCGGCCACGGTGGCGGGATCTCCCGAGTGGAGGAATCGATAGCGGGCGGCGCCCCCGATGGGCGTCGAACGCAGGACCAGGTTGGTTGTCGAGACGCCTTGCAGCACCTCGAGGCGGGCCGCCGTCTGCACCGCACCCTCCAGGTCGCCGCAGTCCGTCACCTCGATGCGGGAGGGGGCCGGGCCGGGCAGGTCGCAACCGCTTCCGGAACGCGCGACGACCTGATAGAGGTGGGGCCGGTTGGCCTCCGCCTGGAGGTCGGTGTAGGAGGTCTGATCCGCCGCCACGCGGGCGATCTCCTCGCCGTCACGGTAGATCACGAACTCGCCCGGGCCGCCGCCGCCCCAGCTCTCCACCGCGCCCCAGCTCAGTTCGATGGCGCCGGCGGTCTGGGGGTCGGGGTCCTTCGCCTCCAGCAGGCCCGCGAAGCTGGGCGCGGGGTAGCAGCCTCCCGCCTGGCAGGAGGTGGGCAGCAGGGCCGCCGTGATGGACAGGTCGTCGAGCACCGCGCCCCCGTCCGTACCGCAGTCGGTGGACATGCGGGCGCGGAAGCGCAGCTCGCTGCCGGCCCAGGCGGAGAGGTCGAAGACGAACTCCTGCCAGCCGGAAAGGCCGTCCACGTCGGGTCCGGTGATGGCCCCCTGGCTCGGTGGATAGTCACAGCCGTTGATCCACGATCCGCTGCCGCCGCCCGCGCCGGCGCAGGGCGGGGCCACGGTCTGGGCGAAGGTGCTCGGGTAGCCGCCGATGGGGTCGATCGGCGTGAAAGCGCCGCCGTCGACGGCGATCTCGATGACCAGGCCGTCCCACTGGTACTCGATGTCGTAGTCGACCCACAGGTGCAGTTCCGAGCCTCCGGAACCGTCGAGCGCCACGTCGGGGCTGACCAGGGAGAAGCAGGACAGGGGCGGGTAGCGCCCGTCGCCCAGGGACTCGTCGTCGGTCCAGTAGGACCAGTCGCCCCCGTGGCGCACCGCGACGGGAGAGCGGGACCAGCCCGCCCCCGCGTCATTCTCGTCGACGCTGACCGTGCTGGTCATCTTCGCCGGAACAGTGTCGCCGGCATCGTCGAGCCACGTGCCGAGCTGTCGCGGTCCGCCGGCGCGGAAACGGCCCCGGACCGCGTCCCCCTCGACCTGGGTCACCGTATCCACGGCCCGCACCGCGTAGTGGTAGACCTGCCCGGTGGGCTGGCCCTGATCGTCCCATCCGCTGAGCAGGGCGTCGTCCACCAGCGACGTGGCCGCGGTGCGGGCGAGGAGGTTTCCCGGCCCGGTGACGAAGTTCTCCTCGGTGGAGCGATAGACCGCGTATTCCACCGGATGCGAGCACGGTGAGGTCGCGGCGGCCCAGTCGAGCTGCAAGCTGCAGGTGGCGCCGGCGCCATCGGTGGCGACCAGGCTCGCCGGGGCGCTCGGCGCCAGGCGGCAGTCGGGCGCGGGACCGGTCAGGCCCGTGGAGGCCGCCGCCGAGGCGCAGAGCCCCGAGGCGCTGACCGCCTCGACTTCCCACGTGTCGGTGGCCGGATCCTCCGGCAGATCCACCAGGGCCGCGTCGGGGGCCTGGACCCGACCGGCGAGGACCCGCGCGCCGCCGGTGACGCGGTAGACGTCGTAGTGATCCGCGCCGCCGACAGGGTCCCAGGCCACCAGGACGCCGCCGGTGTCGAGCCGGGTGGCGGTCAGGGCCTGGGGCGTGTCCGGCGGGGTGCAGCCCGGAGCGCAGGCCGCCGTGGCGTCATCGACGATCTGGATGTTTTCGTAGTCGACTTCGACGTTGTCCACCCGCCAGCGGTACTCGTCCCCCGACGAGCCCCCGCAGGAAGAGGCGCCGGTTTCGGTGTCGTTGGAGGCGGCATGGAAGATGAGCTGGAAGAGGGTCGCGTCGGGCACCGGTGGCAGCTCGAATTCGGCGATCTCGCTCAGGTCCAGGTCGACCTGGTGGTCGTTTCCGTCGGCGGACTGGTTGCGGTAGTAGCCGCTCGAGATCAACCGCCCGTCGCGGTTGGTGAAAATGTCGACCACCGTGCGGTCACAGAGCTTGCCGTCCTCGTTGATCAACAGGTGGTAGTCCTCGAGGAAGCGTACCCGCTGGAGCACCGTGCGTGAGCCCGCGGGGCCCGTGTCGACCTGGGGCGAGACCAGGCGGTGGTGCTTTTCGTTGCTGGTCGACAGCCAGGTGCCGTTGCAGGAGGGGAAGAGGGCCATGGGCTCACCGAAGCAGAAGGAGAACTGCCAGGTCTCCTCGCTGGTCGAGCAGTTCTGGTCCAGGTCGAAGTAGTACCAGGAGTCCAGGGGCGCGTCGGAAGAGCCGTCGTGGCAGAGCAGCGTGGCGGAGGTGAAGTCCTCGCTCCAGGTGGCCTGGGTGCGCTGCTCGTCGGCCTCCACCGTCAGGGGCAGGGGCACTCGCCGCTGGACGGAAGAGTCGCTGGTGGTCACCACCAGCTCCAGCCCGCGGGTGTCGCGGGGGGCGGCCCCGTCTCGCAGGGAAAGGCGGTAGGCGGCGACTCCCGCCGCCGAGCCTCCGGCGGGGATCGTGCCGAAGGTACTGGTGTCCTGTTCGATGAAGACGTCACCGAGGGAGGAGACCAGTCGGGCCTGGACACCGGGGAGGTCCGTACGGCCGGGGTTGACCAGCGTCAGCGCCAGGTCCACCGACTCGCCCGCATCGAGGTAACCGTCGTTGTCGCAGCCGCCGCTGATCGTCGCGGCGGCGATTTGCACGCTTCCCGAGCAGGCCACCGAAGCCTTCGCCGTGGCGCTCAACAGCGGATCGTCGTCGTCGTAGGTCACCGTCAGGGTTTCGGAATCAGCCACCTGGAGGATGCCGTCGGAGGTCGCCAGGGCGGTGTTGGCGGCCAGGGGCAGGCTGCCGGTGAAACGTCCGCCGCCCGCGTCGACGAGGGTCAGGGTTTCGGCGTCACCCGAGCCTGTGGTGACGTCGACCGTCGGCGCGATGGTGCGATTGCCGTCGAGAACCTCGATCACCACGTCGCCGCTGCAGGGGTAGCGCTGCTTGTCGAAGCTCACCGTGCCCCCGCTGGTGGAGACGGGTCCGGTGGCGACGACGGCGAAGTCCTGGCGGCTGCTGAGATCCGCCCAGCCGGACCCTGGAACGGACTCGCCCACCACCTCGACCTTCCACAGACCGGGAGTCAGGGTGTAGCCCGCCAGGCGCACCATCTCCACGTTGTCCGGATCGTTGAGGGGGCGGACACCCGGCTGGGTGTACTCGATGGTGAAAGGGGATCGATCCCGTGGATTCCAGGCGTTGCCCCAGTACACCGTGCCGTCGGGGGCGGTCAGGCGAAGATCCAGGTCGTTGACCAGGAAAGTCGGCGAGGCCACCAGGGACGGCGGGTCGGGCCAGGTCAGCACTACTTTCAGGTCGCTCGAGGTGGAGTCCACGTAAAATTCCGCCGACCACGTCTCCCCTGTGCTCAATCCCGCGTTCCGGGGCACGTCCCACAAGGCCAGGCCCCGACTGTCGCCGTCGAAGTAGAGGGCGTCGTCGAGCATCAGGCGGCCCCAGCCCTGGTCTGTCGTGGGGGCGTCGTCCTGTACCAGCGAGAGGTCGCAGTCCCGGTCGTCCCGGCATTGCAGGCCCTGGTTCCCTGCGCAGAGGCTGCACTCTTCGTCGTCCTGGCAGGTGGTGAATGTGTTGCTGCACAGGCCGACGAGCGTGTCGCAGGTGTCGATGTTGCACGGACCGTAGTCGGGTCCTCCGCGGCCGGTCATGTTCAACGCGCCGGCGATCAGCACGGCCTTGAGCAGGGCGGCGGAAGGGATGAAGCCGTCAGCGGCGTTCTCCGTTCCCGTGGGATAGAAGCCCTTGCGGAAGTACTCCCGGGCCAGGGCGGCGAAGCCCGCGGTCAGGGGGGCGGCGAAGGACGTACCGCTGACTTCCCGGGTCGTGCACGTGCGGCCGGTCTCTCCCAGGTCGGAGTCTCCCGTGATCAGCTGTTTGCCGGAGATCACCAGATCGGGCTTGAGTCGTCCATCTTCCGTCGGCCCCCTCGAGGAAAACTCCGCCAGGTTGTCGGGATCCAGGTCCTCGCTGGGAGAAAGGCGGGCCTCGGAGGCGCCCACGGTGACCACGTTTTTCGCCGTTCCGGGCGAGTCGAGGCTGCCGGCGTAGGGGCCCCGGTTGCCGGCGCTGAAGACGATCAGAAAGTCCGGGTGGTTCCAGACCATGCGGTCCGTGAAGAAGGAGAGCAGGTCGTACTGGTTGCCCGCCGAGCCCCAGGAGTTGGTGGAGATACGCGCCCCGGCTTCGTACTCCTGCTCGAACATCCTGTCCAGCACCCGGGGAACGGGCAGACCGAGTCCCACCAGGGTCCCGCTGTCGTTGCCCAGGTCCTCGACCACCAGCTTGGCCAGGGGGGCCATGCCGTCACTCGCGTCGTGGTGCGGTCCGACCGGGTCGTTTTCGTCGGCGGGATTGTCCGGATTGTCTCCCACGGCCGCGATGGCGACCCAGGTGCCGTGGGGGTCACCGCTGCGCACGTCGTAGGCGGTCGCCGAGTCCTGCAGGCTGCCGAGCAGGTTGTAGGCGATGATCTTGCGCCGGGTGTCGTCCACCGGCAGGGGGCCCCGGGAGGCGCCGAAGGCCGGTATGCTGGACACGGGAGGGAGCCCGGCGGCATCCTCCATCCAGCACACGTCCGGGTCCACGCCGGTATCGGCGATGGCGATGATCTCGCCGGCGCCGAGCAGGCCGTGCTTCCAGATCGTCGCCGAGGCGGAGTAGTTCTGTCGGGCGAAGACGTCGTAGGACTGACCGATCCAGACGGCATCGTCGTTGTGCAGGTCCACCATCCCGGCAGGCTCGACGACCACCACTTCCTCGAGCGCCGCCAGCGCTCCGAGATCGAAGGCCAGCCGCCGGAGAGGCAGTTCCAGGGTCAGGGCCGTCACGCCGCTGCTTTCCGCGCCCTGCAGGACTTCGACGCCGGGCAAGGCCCGGCCGACCGCGGCGCGGGCCCCGGCCAGATCGACGCCGGGGGCGAAGAGCAGGTCCAGCCGCAAGGACTCGGCCCGCTCGCCTGGCAGGGGGTGCTGGAGAGCCAGCCCGCGGGCCAGGCGGCCGAGGCGGCGGTCGACCTTGAAGCCGGGTTCGTAGCGTCCGACCCAGCGGACCCCCGCGCTGCCCGCGAGGGTCGCCAGGGCGTAGGCATCGGCGCGTACCAGGTAGGCCTGGTGGGGAACGTAGGACAGGATCTCCGCTCCCGCGGCGAGGATCCGGGCTCGTTGGGCCGGTCCCGGAGCCTGCTCGAACTGCACCACGGCCAGCCGCGGAGCGGTGGCGGGTAGGCTCCGCGAGCCGGGGGGGACGGGGACGAAGGCGGAGAGATCCGGGGGACCATGGAGGAGTGGGTCGAAGCGCGCTCCATCGAAGAGGATCCAATCTCGGAGGGCGGCCAGGCGCTCGAGCTGGCGGCGGGCGGGTTCGTCCGCCGGAAAGATGGCCGCGCCGGGCGGGGCGTTCACCGAAGCCGGGGCCGCGGGGCGTTCGCGGATCGGCCGCTGGCGGGTCGCCGGGGGTTGGTAGCCGGCGGGTCCCTGGCGGCGCCGTTCCGCCGCACGCGTAGGAAGAGCCAGCCCCGCGAAAAAGACCAGCAGACAGAAAAAAGGCACGGCGGCGCCAAACGGCCGCCGCGCACCGGGCAGGTGTGCGAGCCATCTCATGGGGCTAGGGAGTACTGTCCCGGGGCGCCGGGTGCAAGGCGCGGCTGGCGTCGACCGGCTAGGTGGCTTCGCCGTGTACCGTTCCCGTTCGGCCTGGTTCGTCCTTGGCGACCCGGGAAAGCAACGGCGGCAGCGCTGCCGAGACCTCGTCGGGGCCGATGATTTCGGCTCCGCAGCGTGCTGCGCCCAGGCCCAGGTCGGAGGGGGTTTCAGGGGCGATGGCGATCAGGGTGGTGTGTTCGGCCAGCGCCTGGAGTACGGCGATCCCCTCCTCGCCGGTGGAGATCAGGTCGACGACGGCGGCGGCGGGGTCCTCGCCCTGGCGCAGCAGGACCTCGGTCCGTGCCAGGTCCGGTGCCCGGCGGGGTGAGAACCCGGCCAGGCGCACGCTTTCTTCGAGCCCAGACGAAGAAAGGCTGTCCTGTGACAGCACAAGAACCCACGCGGGCATCTCCCGACCCTCCAGGTGGCGCGGCTTGCCGTCGCGCCGGGCAGAAGCCTACATTGCCTTACGAGAAGCTCCAAGACCCCCCGGGGTGAGAGAGGACCGCCGTGCACATCAACGACCTGCTCAAGTCGGCCGCCGAGAAAGGAGCATCGGATCTGCACCTGAAGGTCGGTTCCTACCCGGTGATTCGGGTCGACGGGCGGCTGATGGCGATGACCGAGCATCCCCGCATGATGCAAGAAGACACCATCGCCATGGCGTTCTCGATCATGAGTGCCCGCCAGAAGCAGAAGTTCAAGGAACACTTCGAGATCGACCTGGCCTACTCGGTTCCGGGCCTGGGGCGCTTTCGTGTCAACGTCTTCCAGCAACGCGGCACGGTGGGCCTGGTGCTGAGGATGATCCCGGTCCGGGTCGCTTCGATCCGGGAGTTGGCTCTGCCCCCGGTGCTGGAGACCATCGCGAACGAACATCGGGGCCTGGTGCTCGTGACCGGTTCCACCGGTTCGGGAAAGTCGACCACCCTGGCGGCGATGATCGACTACATCAATTCCCAGCGCTGCGAACACATCATGACCATCGAGGACCCCATCGAGTATCTGCACCGGGACAAGAAGTCGCTGATCAATCAGCGCGAGGTGGAGGTCGACACCAGTTCTTTCGCCGATGCCCTGCGTTCGGCCCTGCGGCAGGATCCCGACGTGATCCTGGTGGGTGAGATGCGGGACTACGAGACCATCGAGACAGCGCTGGTGGCCGCGGAAACCGGGCACCTGGTGCTCTCCACCCTGCACACTCTCGATGCCACCGAGACCATCAACCGCATCATCTCCGTCTTCCCGCCGCACCACCAGAAGCAGATCCGCCTGCAACTCGCGGCGGTGCTCAAGGCCTGTGTCTCCATGCGCCTGATCCCGCGGGCCGACGGCCAGGGCCGCGTGCCGGCGGTGGAGATCCTGCGGGCCACCCCGTACATCAGGGAGTGCATCGAGAACAAGGACAAGACGAAGATGATTCGGGACGCCATCGCCCAGGGGACTTCCCAGTACGGCATGCAGACCTTCGACCAGTCCCTCTACGACTTGTGGGCAAGCTCCCTGATCACCCGCGAGGAAGCCCTGGCCCGGGCGACCAACAGCGACGAGTTGCGCTTGCGGATGGAGGGTATCCAGTCGACGGCCGCCGCTTCCCAGGACGAGATGCAGCAGATGATGGGTGGAGAGAACGTCGAGGAGGTCGCCGTGGCCGACCTGCCCGAGATCACGCGCCTGGGGGATTGACCGCGGACACGGCAGAACGATGAGCGCGGTGTCGGCCGGCCGGGTTATCCTCTGCCCATGGGCGGCACGGCGTGGGACAAGGCACTCGATCTCCTCTCCCGGCGTTCCTATACCCGGGGCGAGATTCGCCGGCGCCTGGTGCGCGCGGGGTGGGACGAGGGGGAAGTCGGGGAGGTCCTTCTCAAGCTCGAGCGACTGGCTTTAGTCGACGACCGCCAGGTCGCCTATAATCACGCGCGCCGCCGGGCGCTCGAGAGCCGGCGGGGGCGGCGACGCATCCGGGCGGAACTGATCCGAAGAGACCTGGAACCGGATCTCGTGGAAGAAGTCCTGGACGAGGTCTTGCCTCCCGAGCAGGAGGAACAGGCCCTGCGCCGCGCCGCGGCCCGGCTGGCGCCGGGGGGGCGGATTCCCCGGCAGCGGAGCGAGCGCGATCGCCTGGCGCGTCGGCTGCTGCGGGCGGGGTTTGCTCCTGGCAGCGTACGGTCGCTGCTCGAAGGCTCGGGCCAGGACGATCTGGATGGGGCCTGGGGCCCCGGCGACGAGGACGAAGACTGATGGACTCGCAGGATGTACGGCGGATTTTCCTCGAATTCTTCGCGGCCAGGGGGCACCGGGTGGTGCCGTCTTCGCCGTTGATTCTGCCATCCGACCCGACCCTGCTTTTCGCCAACGCGGGGATGAACCAGTTCAAGGATGTCTTCCGCGGCCGTGAGAAGCGGCCCTACTCCCGGGCGGCCTCTTCCCAGAAGTGCCTGCGGGTCTCCGGCAAGCACAACGACCTCGAAGAAGTCGGACGTACGCCGCGGCACCACACCTTCTTCGAGATGCTGGGCAACTTCTCCTTCGGTGACTACTTCAAGCAGGAAGCCATCGTCTGGGCCTGGGAGCTGGTCACCGAGCATTTCCGTATCGATCCCGAGCGCCTGTGCGCCACGGTGTTCGAAGGGGACGCAAACTTTCCCGGTGACGAGGAGGCCGCCGAGATCTGGCGGCGGGAGGTGGGTCTGCCCGCCGACCGGGTGATCGCCCTGTCGCGCAAGGACAACTTCTGGCAGATGGGGGACACGGGTCCCGCCGGTCCCTGCTCGGAACTGCATTACGACATGCGTCCGGGAGGCGACGCCGCGGCCACGCCGGCCACCGATCCGGATCGCTTCCTCGAGATCTGGAACCTGGTCTTCATGCAGTACGATCTCCAGCCCGGCGGCGGCAGCGAAAAGCTGCCGGCCCCCTGTGTGGACACCGGGGCCGGGCTCGAGCGGCTGACGGCGGTGCTCTCCGGTGTGCGGAGCAACTACGACACCGACCTCTTTCAGCCCCTGATCGGCGCTCTCGCGGCGGAGGCCGGCATCCAGTACGGCCGGCAGGAGGCCAGCGACGTCTCGCTGCGGGTGATCGCCGATCACCTGCGGGCGATCACCATGCTGGTTTGCGAAGGGGTGATCCCCGGGCCGGAGAAGCGGGGTTCCGTGCTGCGGCGTATCCTCCGCCGGGCCCTGCGGCACGGGCGTTTGCTTTCCCTGCCGGCCCCGTTCCTCTATCGCCATCTCGAGCAGGTCGTCGAAGTGCTCGGGCCGACCTTTCCCGATCTGCGGGAGCATCTACCCGTGGCCCAGAAGGTCGTGCGGCGGGAGGAGGAACGCTTCGAGCGCACCCTGGCCGACGGTTTCGAGCAACTCGAGGAGCGCATCGCCCAGGTCCTGGCCGCCGGCGAGCGGGTGTTTCCCGGCGAGGAGGCCTTCGTTCTGGAAAGCGAACGAGGCCTGCCCCTGGACCTGTTGCGGGACGCCCTCGACGAGCGGCGCCTGCGCCTCGACGAGGAGGGGTACCGCCGGGCGCGGCGCCGGCACGTGGAGACATCGCGAGTGCCGGGGAAGGAAGGGGCGCGAGTCGAGTCGCTGGAGGGGCTCGAGTCGTGGACCGGCCGGGGTTCGCGTTTCGTCGGCTATACCAGCGAGCGGTCCGAGGATGTCCCCGTGCTGGCACTGTTCGCAGGCGGCCGGCCGGTATCCGCCCTGGAAGAGGGCGCGGAGGGTGACGTGCTGCTCGAGACGACGCCCTTCTATGCCGAATCGGGCGGGCAGGTGGGGGATCGGGGCCGACTGACCTCCCCCGGGGCGCGGGTGGTGGTGGACGATTGTCGCTCGCCCCTGTCCGGGGTGGTGCTCCACCGGGTGCGGGTGGAGTCCGGGCGGCTGGCCGTCGGTGACAGGGTGCTGGCCGAGGTCGACCCGGGCGGTCGCATGGGTGCCCGGCGCCACCACACGGCGACCCACCTGCTGCATGCGGCCCTGCGGCGCGTTCTCGGCTCCCATGTCAAGCAGGCCGGTTCGCTGGTGGCTCCAGGCCGCCTGCGCTTCGACTTCAGCCACTACGAGGGGGTGGCCGGAGACGACCTGGAGGCCATCGAGGCCTTCGTCAACGAGGCGGTGATGGCGGATCATCCCGTGGAGACCCGGGAAATGCCCCTCGAGCAGGCCCTGGAGTCCGGGGCCATCGCCTTCTTCGGCGATCGCTACGGCGAGCAGGTACGGGTGGTGCAGATCGACGAGGTCAGTACGGAACTCTGCGGGGGCACCCACGTGGCCCGCACCGGCGAGATCGGCCCGGTGAGGATCCTCTCCGAGCGGGGTGTGGCCGCCGGCGTGCGCCGGATCGAGGCTGTCGCCGGCCCTCCCGCCCTGGCCGCCGCGGCGGCGGACCGGCGGCTGCTGACCGAGATCGGCCGCCTCCTGGGCGCGGGGGGCGAGGAATTGCTGCCTGCCCTCACGCGCCGGCTGGAAAAGCTGCGGCGGCTCCAGAAAGATCTCGATGCCCTGCAACTCCAGTTGGCTCGGGGAGAGAGCCGGGAGGCCCGGACCGCGGTGGCGGTGGGCGGACTGACGGTGATCGCCCGCCGGGTGGAGGGCCTGGATCGCGGCCAGCGCCGGGACCTGGCCGACTCCCTCCGCCAGCAGGATCCCCACGCCGTGGTCGTCCTCGGAGCCGCCGATGGGGGCAAGGCTGCGCTGCTGGTGGCCCTGGGCAAGCAGGCGGCCGAACGGCTCGATGCGCGAAAGGTGATTCGAGCCCTGGCGCCTCGGGTCGGTGGTGGCGGTGGCGGGCGCCCCGATCTGGCCGAGGCCGGGGGCAAGCGGCCGGAGGGCGTCGACGAGGCGCTGGCCGCGGCCCCCGGAGCCGTCGGGGAACTGCTGGCCTGATCCGGATTCCACAACTTATCTTCGTCTTCATGAAGGCGCTCTTCTCACGGTTCGGGCTGGGGGGCTGCGGCCTGGCCCTGCTCGCGTGTGCCGCCTCCAGCCTGGCGGGAGAGGAGGCGCCCCCCGCGATGGCCCCCTACCAGCGACTGATCGAGCAGGTGGCCGAGCGCCATGGCCTCGACCCTCACCTGTTCTCCGCGCTGGTGGAAACCGAGTCCGCCCGGCGGGCGGGGGCGGTTTCTTCGGCCGGTGCCGTCGGCCTGGCCCAGTTGATGCCCGAGACGGCCCGCCGCTTCGGTGTTCTCGATCCGAAGAACCCCGAGGACAATCTCGAAGGGGCTGCCCGCTATTTGCGCTGGCTGCTCGATCGTTTTCGGGGTCGTGTGGACCTGGCGCTGGCGGCCTACAACGCGGGGGAGGGGGCTGTCGATCGCCACGGGGGACTGCCGCCCTATCCGGAAACCATGACCTTTGTTCAGAAAGTGATGGCCCGCGCGGGTCTCCGGCAGCCCTCCGTCAGCCCCCCGCCCAGGCCCGTGCGGCTTCTCCGGCGTCCGGACGGCTCCTTTCTGATGACCAACCGGCCTGTCTCGCGGGGCCGCTAAGTCTTTTTTATTCTATCTCTTTGGGCGCCTTTCGCTGCGGAGGGCGGTCGCCGCGCATTTTTGAGAAAAAGGTTCTTGACTCCCCTTCGCTTCGGCGTACTTTCCGCTCGAGCCGGAGTAGCTCGCCGGTCCCCCGGCGGCGGCTGCGGTGTGAAAGGCCAGTGACTTGAACAGCAAACAAAAGAAAGGGGGTCGGTTCGTCGGGTCAGGCATGACACAGCAGATCGAAACGAAGCAAAAAGAAGTTGGTAGAGAGACGGTAACCAACCAAGGAAAAGGAGCCATTCAATGAGGAAGCTGATCTACGCCGCTCTTGCTACGGCGGTGCTTCTCTCCCTCGGGTGTGCAATCACTAACTACCCGGTCATTTTCGATTCTCGTGGTCCCTGGGGCGACAGCGTCCTTGAGGATCAGTACGAGCAGGCTTACATCATCCCCAGCTCCCAGGTCGCGACTCTCTGGAGCGACGGTTCTGACGAGCTCTACACGCTGGTGGCCCAGGATTGGAAGGGTGATCAGTGGCTGAAGACCTACAACAACTTCGACGCCTCCGGCGCCATCAACTTCCTGGATCAGACCTACTGTGATCCGAACCGGCAGACCGACTGCGCCATCTGGACCGCCTGGAACGCCGATCTTCCCGACGCCTATCCCCACGGTTCCGCCCACGATCCTCAGGGTGGCCCGGGCAACAACGTCACGGACGATCCGTTCGACGGTACCCTCGATGACAGCTGCTCCGGCGCTCGTTCGCTCTCTCTGCTGCTGAGCATGGGCTCCCGCATCGGTGAGTGCGGCAGCGGCGTCTGGGCCGACAAGCAGAACGCGGCTTTCGAGTTCAGCCTCCTTGAGCAGGTTTCTTTCCGCGGCAAGGACGTCTACGAGCTTCCTATCGACAGCTCCATCGCCTCCTTCACCCTCACGGGTCAGGACGGCACCGTTGGCGAGGCCCCGATCTACGGCCGCTTCAACGGTTATGTCGACAGCGAGCTGCGGCTGGCTTTCCCCATCACCCCGAACATGAAGTACCAGCTGCGCGCCCTCGAGAACTGGGTTGACGCTCACGGCAGCTACATTCAGGTCGACGTGACCTACGGCTCCATGAACGCCCAGTTCAACGTCAACGTCCAGACCCTCGCCGATCGTTTCTGATCTGCCAGCTGTACGGACGACGTGAAGGAAACTGAATTCAACGATAGGAGCGAGAAACCATGAGGAAGCTGCTCTACAGCGTGCTCTGCCTGGCCCTGCTTGCCTCCCTGGGCTGTGCGATCACCAACTACGGCGTCATCACCGACGACCGTGCTGACTTCTCCGGTGTCATCCGGACCGGCCACAAGGCCTATGTGACCCCGACCTCTCAGATCGCCACGATCTGGAGCGATGGTTCTGACGAACTGTTCACGATGGTTTACCAGAACCAGTATGCTGACCGCAAGCTCTACACCTTCAACAACTTCGATCCGACCGCGTCGGTCCTCTTCCTGGACCAGACCTACTGCGACTGGCGTTATGAGGGCTGTGAGATCACCCGCGCTTGGGATCCGCACCAGGACGCCCTGGACGATCCGTTCGACTTCGAGTTCTTCGAGGATTGCTCCGGCGCCCGCTCCCTGAGCCTCCTGGTCAGCCAGGAAAGCCGTCTGGGTGAGTGTGGTGACCGCGTCTTCGCCGACCTGCAGAACCTGGCCGGTGAGTTCGCCGATCTGCCCGTCACCCAGTTCCGTGGCGAGGCCGCCTACGTGATTCCGGTCAACGCCGGCAACACCAACGTCAGCGTCACCACCCCTGAGGGTGTGACCGCCAGCGTCCCCCTCTACGGCCAGTTCACCGGTTTCGTGACCGAGAAGCTCCAGGTCGTGATCCCGATGACGCCGAACATGAAGAGCCAGCTGAACTGGGCCCGTAACTTCGTGGACCAGAACGGCAACCTCGGCACCGTGGAGATCCAGTACGGCTCCCTCAACGGCACTGTCAGCCTGGCGGTGGCCCGCGACGGCCTGATCCACAACGCGAACCGCTTCTGATCTGAGTTCCATTGCCTGACTTGACGCAGGGGCGGCCTTCGGGCCGCCCCTTTTTTATGCTCCCGGGGCCCTCCGGGGGCTCGTTTCTTTGCGCTCTCGTTCATCCGCTTGCGAAGACCGGTTGAAAAGGGAGTTTGTTGGCAACCGAGAGGGAATATCCGGCCAGATTTGCCTTGCGTCCTGGCGGTCTGCCCGTACCTTCCAGGAACATTCGTCAGAGAAACCACAACAAGGAGCCACTCATGCGAAAGACGATGTATCTGGTTTTGGCCGTTGGTCTGTTGGGGAGCCTCGGCTGTGCCATCACGAACTACCCGGTGATTCTCGACAGCCGGGGCCCCTGGGCCGACAGCGTGCTGGACGACCAGTACGACCTGGCCTACATCATTCCTTCCTCCCAGGTCGCCACCATCTATTCCGATGGATCCGACGAGCTCTACACTCTCGTGGCCCAGGACTGGAAAGGCGATCAGTGGCTCTACACCTACAATAACTTCGACGCTACCGGGGAAGTGCTGTTCCTCGACCAGACCTACTGCGATCCCAATCGCCAGACCGACTGCGCGATCTGGACCGCCTGGAACGCCGATCTTCCCGACGCCTATCCCCACGGTTCCGCTCACGACCCCGCGGGAGGTCCGGGCAACAACGTGACCGACGATCCCTTCGACGGCACTCTCAACGAGGACTGTTCGGGGGCGCGATCCCTGTCGCTGCTGCTGTCGATGACCAGCCGCGTCGGTGAGTGCGGCAGTGGTTTGTGGGCCGACAAGCAGAACGCGGCCTTCGAGTTCAGCCTGCTCGAGACGAGCACCTTCCGCGGCCGCCAGGTCTACGAGCTGCCCATCGACAGCTCCATCGCGGCCTTCACCCTGACGGGCCAGGACGGCTCGGTGGGACAGGCGCCGATCTTCGGTCGCTTCACCGGCTACGTGGACCAGGATCTGCGTCTGGCCTTCCCGGTGACGCCCAACATGAAGTACCAGCTCCGTGCTCTCCAGTCTTGGATCGACGCTCACGGCAGCTACGTCCAGGTTGACGTGAACTACGGCTCGCTGGCCGCCAGCTTCGATCTTCAGGTCGAGACGCTTCCGGACCGGTTCTGAGAAGCGCGATGCCGACATCCAGACACGAAAGCGAGAACAAGGAGCCCACAGCGATGAAGAAGATGATGATTTACGGCCTGCTGAGCCTGCTACTGCTGACTTCCCTCGGTTGCGCGATAACCAACTACGCTGTCATCACCGACGACCGCGCTGACTTCTCCGGCGTGATCCGGACCGGACACAAGGCCTACGTGACCCCGAGTTCCCAGATCGCCACGATCTACTCGGACGGTTCCGACGAGCTGTTCACGATGGTCTACCAGAACCAGTACGCGGACCGCAAGCTCTATACCTTCAACAATTTCGACCCGACCGCGTCTGTTCTCTTCCTGGACCAGACCTACTGCGACTGGCGCTACGAGGGCTGCGAGATCACTCGCGCCTGGGATCCGCACCAGGACGCCCTGGACGATCCTTTCGACTTCGAGTTCTTCGGCGACTGCTCGGGTGCCCGTTCGCTGAGCCTTCTGGTCAGCCAGGACAGCCGCCTGGGCGAATGCGGCGATCGCATCTTTGCGGATCTGCAGGGTCTCGCCGGTGAGTTCGCCGATCTGCCCGTCACTCACTTCCGGGGCGAAGCGGCCTATGTGATCCCGGTCAACTCCGGTAACACCGCCGTCAGCATCAGCACTCCGGACGGCGTGACCGCCAGCGTTCCGCTCTACGGCCAGTTCACCGGCTTTGTGACCGAGAGACTGCAGATCGTCATTCCGATGACTCCCAACATGAAGAGCCAGTTGAACTGGGCCCGCAACTTCGTGGACCAGAACGGCAACCTCGGCACCGTGGAAATCCAGTACGGCTCGCTGGGAGGTACCGTCAACCTGGCGGTGGCCCGGGATGGCCTGATTCACAATGCCAACCGCTTCTGAGCGATAGTTTCAGGAAGCGTCCCGAGGAGGCGGCCCCGGAGGGCCGCCTCCTGCTGTTCGCGGCTCCAGCGGCATGCGCTGCCCGGACGGTGTCCGGAGCCTGCCCGGCAGGTGCCGGGGTTTTCCGGCCGGCCGGCCGGGGCCCGGTGAGGCATCCCGTAAGGCCCCCGAATCAAGCTACTTGACTCTGCCCGCGGAGGATTCCCTCAAGTTCTGTGTTGCACTTCCGCCCTGTCGCCGTAACGTCCTGTAAGCGTCGCCTGCGTCCGTATGCTTTTCCCGGCTTGGGATGGCTGTCGGGCGAGGGGTGGGGACGAGAGGCGGAAAGAAAACCTGGACCCAGGTGGGGGAGCGAAAGGAGCACCGAATGCGCCGGGTGACAAGCGTGACCGTAACTAGCGTGACCGTAACTAGCGTGACAGTAGCTTTGGTGATGGCAGTCGTGGCGGCGTTGTCGCTGGGCTGTGCCGTGACCAACTATCCCGTTATCTTCGACAGCCACGGGCCGTGGGGTGATGCCGTCATGGACAGCTTCTATGACGCGGCCTACATCGTGCCCACTTCCCAGATCGCCACGATCTACTCGGATGGTTCCGATGAGTTGTTCACGGTGCTTTCCCAGGACTGGAAGGGCGATCAGCGGCTGAAGACCTTCAACAACTACGACCCGACGGCGACGATTCTCTTCCTGGATCAGACCTACTGCGATCCCAATCGCCAGACCGACTGCGCCATCTGGACCGCGTGGAACGCCGATCTGCCGGACGCCTACCCCCATGGCTCGTCCAGCGATCCCGGCGGGGGGCCGGGCAACAACGTGACCGATGATCCCTTCGACGGTGATTTCGACGACTCCTGTTCGGGAGCCCGTTCGTTGTCCATGTTGCTCAGCCAGACCTCTCGCGTCGGTGAGTGCGGCAGCGGCCTGTGGGCCGACAAGCAGGCCTCGGCGTTCGAGCTGTCCATGCTCGAGGCGACCACCTTCCGGGGCCGGGACGTCTACTCCATTCCCGTCGATTCCAGCATCGCCAGCTTCGAGTTGACCGATGCGGACGGCAACGTGGTGCACGCGCCGATCTACGGACGCTTCCAGGGTTACATGGATCAGGAACTGCGTGTGGCGGTTCCGGTGGGGCCGAACGCCCGCTACCAGTTGCGCTGGATCGACCATTACATCGACCAGCACGGGAACTTCATCGACCTGCACGTGACTTACGGCAGCCTCCAGGCCGACTTCAAGGTGCGGGTGGAAACGGTGCAGAACGCCCTGGCCAGGATGTAGCGCCGGGCGATGCCCGGGGAACCTGTCCCGGATGCAGGATATGCCGGTAGGCAACAAGGGGCGCCCGGTCGGGCGCCCCTTTTGCTGCGCCTGCCCGACGCCGGGGCCTGTTGACTAGCGGCAGGCCGGCCGCCACCGGCGGGCGGCCGCCACGGCGGCCGCCGGGTCGATCAGGCCGTGACCGGAGGCGGCATCGAAGCCTTTCGGGGGTAAGTCACGGGCGGTCTCGCGGATGATCCGTTCCACCTCCCAGACGGGCATCTCCGGGGCGACCTGGAGGATCATGGCGGCCAGGCCGCCGACCCAGCCCACCGACATGGAGGTTCCCGAGGCCAGGGTCAGGGAACGGGGTCCACCGCCGGTGGGGACCGGAACCTCCCACCCCGGGGCCGTCACGTCGGGGAAGGGAACCTCCGGTGAACAGGGGTTGGGTCCCCGGGACGAGGGGCCGATGATCTTGCCGTGGCGATCGATGGCGGCCACCGAGAGCGGACCGAGACCAAAAGGGAACAGGCCGGTGAGGGCGGCGGGTGTCTGGCCCGTGGCCGGATCGGGGCCGTCGTTGCCCGCGGCGAAGACGGGCACGATGCCCGCCGCGCGGAGAGCCTGGACCATCGGGCGGTCCCGGGGCTCGCAAGCGGCCTTGCCGTGTCCCCAGGCTCCGAGCATCACGTCGGGCCTGCCCTCGAAGATCAGCCAGTCGGCGGCCAGGGACATGTTCACGTTGTTGTAGCTGTTGTGGTAGTTGGACAGGGCGGCGACCCACCGGGCTCCGGGCGCGGTGCCCAGCGCGTGGCCCAGAGTCGGGCGTCCCAGGGCGCAGGAAAGTACCTGGGAGCCGTGGGGAACCGTGTCCAGGGCCGCGGGAGAGCCCCCTACCGGGTCGTACCAGTAATCATCTTCCCGATGAGCGTCGGCCAGGGCCTCGTGGGTTCCCATCACACCGCTGTCGAGGATGCCGATCACCACACCGCGGCCATCGATGCCGTCTTCCCAGAGTCGGCGCAGGCCCAGCATCTCCACTCCCCAGCTGTCGCCGGGGGGAATGGGGGGGGCCTTGCCGATCAGTCCCATGCCTGCCGCGCGGCGGGCCTCCCGGACACCGTCGTACTCCGGAATGACCTCGGCCACCTGGGGATGCATGCGGACTTTTTCGAGGGCTTCCGGACGGATGGAGATGAAGATCCTGTTCCGAAAGCGGAGCTTCTCGTAATAGTCCAGCAGTCCCCGGGCGAGAAGTTCTTCGAGCAGCGGTTCGACGAGCGCCTGGGACTCTTCGGCCACCTGCGCGAGAGCCCGCAGCGTTTCCTCTCGGCCCTGGCCGCGGGACAGGCAGCGCTCCTGCTGGGAGGCCATCAGGGCCGGGATGTCGACCTGGCGGCGCAGCTCCAGCAGGGCGCGGACGAATCCCTGGTTTCCGGCGTCCCGGGCGAGGATCTCGAACCGGGGGGAAAGGGGACGAGCACTGGCGGGCCCGGGATCGGGGGCCAGGGGGACGGTCTCCGGCTGGCCGGGTCGGTGTGTGCCCACGCAGCCGGCGACGATGAGAAGACCGGCAAGCGCTGCGGCCGGCCGGGCGGCGAAAGAGAACGGGAAATGGCGGAACAAGTTGAACTCCTTGAAGTGGGAAAGCTTCGCCCGGCGAGGCATCCGGGCAAGAAAGAGTATAGGTCCGCCGGGTAAAAGAATGGCCCAGGAAGGGATGCGCCCGTCCGGTCTTGAACGTACATTGGCCAGCCGAGGGGCAGCCCTCGTTGGCGCGGGCGGATCGGAGGGAAGTTTCATGGAGCGACAGGCACGCTTCTGTCGACGCGTGGACTCCGACCCTACAGACCCGAACGCGCCAGGGTCTTTCCGCCTCGACTCTTGCATGACCAGACGGTTCGTCAGCCGGGTGGGGGCCTCCCCGCGCCCGTGGAGCATTGGAGGAACGGTGATGAAAATGGTGAGGAACAGGCTTTCCGCCTTCGCCACGGTGGGCTTTTTCCTCACGGCCTGGTGCCTTTCGGGTGCCAGCGCCCTGGCTGCCCGGGTGGACCAGATCGACCTCGTCGACGGTGAGGACCTGGTGCGCTACGGGCGCCGCACGAGCGACTCCCTGGGCGATCACATCGCCACGGGCGATTTCAACGGGGACGGGACCCTGGACATCGCCGTGGGAGCCTCGGGCTTCGACGGAAGTCTGACCGACCGGGACTCCGCAGGCGCGATCTACATTTTCTACGGCAACGCACCGTACGAGAAGGTCCAGGATCTGGGCGCGGGCGCCACGGCCGACTTCGTTGTTCTCGGCGCGGCGACCCAGGACGGCCTGGGGGTCTATTTCACCCTCGCCGACCTGGACCGGGACGGCACCGACGACCTGATCATGGGGACTCCCGCCGGCGCCGGGCCGGAAGGTGTCGATGCCGATGGTGACGGCACGATCGACAGGGCCGGGCTGCAGAGTCGCGGCGAGGTCTACGTTCTCTTCGGCGGTCGTTCGCGGGCGACGCCTTTCGACCTGGCTCGGCCCGACCGCAAGCTGATCCGCGCCGACATGTGGATCTATGGCGCCGCGGCCTCCGATTTCCTCGGCGAAGGCGTCGACGCGGCGGATATCGATGGAGACGGCAGCCTCGATCTGCTGCTCGGTGCTCCGGGGACGGACGGCCCCGCCGGGAACCGGGAAAACGCCGGGTCGATCCAGATCCTCCTGGCCAGCCAGACCGATTTCACCAACTGCCCGGACGGCAACGGCAACCCCTGCCAGAGAGATTTGCGCACCTCCCCCGCCGACGCGGTGATCCATGGACCCTCCTGGGACTGGGACGGTGACGGTACTTTCAACGAACTGGGAGAGAACGAGCAGGCCAAGATGGGCTCGACCTTCGCCACCGGCGACTTCAACGGCGATGGTGTGGCGGACATCGCCCTGCAGTTGCGCCGCTCGCGGGGGCCGGCCGACGATCGGATCGATGCCGGCTTGGTGGGTGTGATCTATGGCACCTCGCCCTTTCCGGCGTCGATCGACCTGGATACCACCGGTGCCCTCGATCAGACGGTCCACGGCAAGGATGCCTACGACATTCTCGGTGACAGCCTGCTGCTGGCGGATCTCAACGGCGATTCCACCGATGACCTGATCATGGGTGTGCCTTTCGGAGACCAGGACGACGACAACGACGGCACCTTCGACCGGAACAACGTGGGCGAGGTGACGGTGGTCTGGGGCGGTAACGCGCTGCTCGAGGCCGACCTCGACCTGGCCAACCCGGGTTTCGGCCAGGCCGACTACTTCTGGACCCTCGTCGGTCACGGTGACGAGGACGGCTTCGGCGAGGTTCTCGGGGTGGGTGACCTGGATGGAGACTCCCAGCCCGACCTGGTGGTCACCGCACCCTATGGCGCGGGGCCGGCGGACGGCCGGAACGGCGCCGGCGAGGCCTGGATTCGCTATGGCGACGGTACATTGGGCCTGGCTTCTCCCGATGAAGACTTCAAGGACGCCGGTGGGCCGGTGATCTGGGGTAAGGGGCAGGCCGACGGCCTGGGGTTCTCGATGGCGCTGGCGGACATCGACGGCGACAACCTGGCGGAGATCCTGCTCGGTGCCAGCTCGGCGACTTCTCCCGACCCGGATCCGGACAACACCGCCGATGCCGGCGAACGTCCCGGTGGCGGCGCCATGTGGTGGGTCACTCCGTGGGACGGCGATGGTGACGGTTTCCGCGATCTCTACGACAACTGCTACCTCGACTTCAACCCGGGGCAGGCGGACGACGACGGGGACCTGTGGGGCAATTTCTGCGACAACTGCTCGGTCGATGCCAACCACGACCAGAAGAACTCTGACGACGACAGCTTCGGCGACGCGTGCGACGACGATGACGACAACGATTTCGTTCCGGACGCCTACGGTGCCGGCTCCACCGGTCCGTGCAATACGGGCGTTACGGATACCTGCGACGACAACTGTCCGACGGTGAAGAACGGCAGCTTCGATGCGGGCACTCCTCAGGCGGATACGGACGATGACGGTGTTGGCGACGTCTGTGACAACTGCCCCAACGATCCCAATCCGGGCCAGGAAGACCACGACCTGGACGGCAGCGGTGACGCGTGTGACCCCGACGACGACAACGACGGTATTTCGGACGCCTCCGATACCTGCCCGTTCACGCCGGGGCTGAACACCGACAGCGACTCGGACGGCCTGGGCGATGTTTGCGACAACTGTCCGAACGTCGCGAATGCCGGCCAGGAAGACGCCGACGGCGACGAGGTGGGTGACGCCTGTGACAACTGCGTGAACACCTGGAACCCGGACCAGGACGACGTGGACGGCGACACCATCGGCGGTGCCTGCGACAACTGTCCGGCCGATGCCAACACCGACCAGGCGGATGGCGACCTGGATGGCGCCGGTGACGTCTGCGACAACTGCCCGAATGACGCCAATCCCGACCAGCGGGATACCGACTCGCCCCTCGAAACCGGCGAGTGCCCGTGGGTCGATGCCGATGGTGACGGCACGATGGATCCGGGTGAGTCCGGCGGTCCCGACGGAGTCGGCGACGTCTGCGACAACTGCGTCGATCTCTGCAACCCGAGCCAGACGGAGCAGAAGGGATTCTTCTCCGACACCGACCACGTCGGTGGTGAGTGCGATAACTGCGGTGGGATGAACAACGGTGACTGCGACGTGGATCCGCTCTTCTGCGATTCCGACGGCGACGGCACCATGACCCAGGAAGAATACGACTCCGGCTTCCAGATCAATACCGACGGGGACACCCAGGGCGACGCCTGCGACTCCGACGACGACGATGACACGGTGCCCGACTCTTCCGACAATTGCCGGCTGATCGACAATCCCGGCCAGGAAGACGCCGACGCCGACGGTCGTGGAGACGTCTGCGACAACTGCGTCAATACGGCCAATCCCAACCAGGTGGATACCGACGCCGACGGCTTCGGTGACGCCTGTGACAACTGCCCCAATGATGCCAACTTCGACCAGGTGGACTCGGAAGGTGACGGCACGGGCAACGTTTGCGACGACGACGACGACAACGACACGATCCTCGACGTGGACGACAACTGTCCGTTCGCGCCGAATACCGACCAGGCCGACAGTGACGGCGATGGTGTGGGCGACGTCTGTGACTTCACCGAACTGGACCTGGCCACCGACACCGACGACTTCGTCGTCTACGCCGCCGAGATCATCGACAACGGTGGCTGGGCGGTGGCGGCCGGCGACCTCAACGCCGACGGCTTCGGCGACCTGGTTTTCAGCGCTCCCTTCGACGATGGAGCGGCCAACGACCGGGCGCAGGCCGGCGCGGTCTTCGTGGTCTTCGGACGGGTGACTTCCGGCAAGTTGGACTACGCGGTGCAGAACCCTGACGTGGTCTTCTACGGTGAGCAGCCGGAGGACGTGTTGGGGCAGGCGCTGGCGGTCGGTGACGTCAACGGCGATGGTACTGACGACCTCGTGATGGCGGCCTCGAGCGGCGAGTGCGATTTCGGGGGTGATTCCTGGACCGGAGCGAGCTGCCGGAGCCTGGACAAGAACACCGGCATCTATCACGAGGAGCGCTGCAAGGGCTGTGGCCGGGTCTACGTGTTCTACGGTCGAACCACGTGGAACAGCAGCTACGACCTGCGCAACGACGCCGACCTCAATCAGCCCAACGCCGACGCGACCTTCATCGGGCGATCCGGCGGTGACAGCCTCGGGCGTGCGCTGGCCCTGACCGACCTCAACGGCGATGGGCAGCTCGATGTCTGCATGGGGGCGCCCAATTACCGGGTCGATCTCAACGCCGATCCGCAGAATCCCAACGACATCATCTACGGCGGCGTGTTCGTCGCCTTCGGCGGGGCGGACTTCCCCGTGGTGACCAAGTACGAGTTCGGCGATCCCGACTACCTGATTCGGGGCGCCGACGAGGCGGATCGCGCCGGGCGCGTGCTGGCCGGTGGGGACGTCAACGGCGATGGTGTGGGCGACCTGGTGATCGGTGCCCGCGGCGCTTCGGGCCCGGCCAATACCCACACCCGTGCGGGGCAGGCCTATCTCTTCTACGGCGACTCGGCCCTCACCTCGGGAACCGGTTTCGACCTGGAGATCGATGGTTCGACCAAGCCCTACGTCTACGGTGTTGACAACGAGGACGCGTTCCCCAACGACATCGCGGTGGGCGACCTCAATGGTGACGGCACCGATGACATGCTCTTCGGCGTCTCTTTCGCGGCGAGTAAGGACAATCTCCGCAGCGGTGCCGGCGAGGCTTACGTGGTTCTTGGCGGCGCCAGTTGGACCGGTAACGACGCTGTCGACATGCGGGCCAACAACATCTTCTACGGTCGGAACAACGCAGACGCTTTCGGCCATGCGGTGGGCATCGGTGACATGGACGGCGACGGTGTGCAGGAACTCTTCTTCAGCGCACCGCTTTCGGCCGGCTCCTTCGGCGGCGGTCGCAATGCCGCCGGCGAAGTGATCATCTACAACTGGAACGACGTGAAGAACAACTTCATCGTCGACACTCTGGACACCACGCTGGTCAAGCCCGTCACCTCGGTACTGGGTGCCGAGGTCAACGACACCTTGGGATACGAAGAGACCAACCTCGAACTGGCCGATCTCAACCGGGACGGGGTGGTGGAGTTGATCGTCGGAGCCGAAGGCGGTGACGGCGATCCGGACGATACGACGGACCGCACCGACGCGGGAGAGGTCTGGGTCGTGGCGCCTTCCGATGTGGACGGTGACCAGCTCCGCAACCTGGCCGACAACTGCCCCTCCGATTCCAACCCCGATCAGCTCGATACGGACGGCGACGGCTGGGGCGACGTCTGCGACAACTGCCCGGACACCTCCAATCCCAAGCAGGAAGACGACAACAACAACGGCGTGGGGAACGCGTGCGAATGTGACGACGACCTGGACGGTATTCCCAACAGCGGTCCGTGCGCCAACTTGCCGACGAACAACTGCGCCGCGGGCAACCGGGACAACTGCCTGGACAACTGCCCGAACACTTCCAATCCGACCCAGTCCGACGTGGATGGCGATGGGACGGGCGACGCGTGTGACAGCGACGAGGATGGCGACGGCGTGGCCAGTGGCTCCGACAACTGCCCGCTGATCGACAACCCGGGGCAGGAGGACGCCGACAGCGACGGCACCGGTAACGCCTGCACCACGACGAAGATCGATCTGGCCGCCGGTGGCCGGGTGATCTACGGCGAGGAAAACCAGGACGCCTTTGCCAGCGGCGGCGTGACCGGCGATTTCAACGGCGACGGCGTGATGGACCTGGCCGTGGGGGCCAGGAGTGCCGATGGGCCCACCAACGGCCGCAATGGCTGCGGTGCGGTCTACGTCTTCTACGGGCCGATCGCCTCCGGCATCGACCTGGCGCTCACCGCGGCGGACGTGGAGATCTACGGGCAGGATGCCGGCGACGAGTTGGGCTATGCGCTGGCAGCCGGTGATCTGAACAACGACGGCATCGACGACATCATCGCTTCGGCCCCGGGTGGCGACGGCAACGGCAACACCGCCGCCGATGCGGGGCAGGTCCACGTGTTCTACGGTGGTTCGCTGCCGGCCACGCTGGACCTGGCCAGCACCTCGTCGAACCTGCTGTTCTTCGGTGAGCAGGCTTCCGACCGCTTCGGTGAGAACCTGGTGACGGGGGACTGGGACGGCGATGGCGCGGCGGACCTGGCGATTGCCTCTCCAAACTCCGCTTCCAACTTCGACGGGAACCCGGGCGGCGGCGAGATCTGGCTGCTGCTCGACCAGGTGCTCAACACCATCACCACGGTCGATCCCTTCAGCGTCAGCAACTACATCAGCGGCGTGGACAACAACGACCACCTGGGCCTGGCGATGGTGGCCGGTGACCTCGACGGCGACAGCACCGACGACCTGCTCGTCGGTGCGCCGGACGCCGACGGAGTGGGCAACAACAAGGCCGATGCCGGGGAGGTCTACATGATCTCCAATACGATCCTGGCCGGCGACCAGAACATCGAACTGTTCAACGCCAGCGACTACACGCTCTTGCTCTACGGTGACACGCCGGCGGACCGGGCGGGGGCGAGCCTGGCCCTGGCCGACCTCAGCGGCGACAGCACTCTGGACATGCTGATCGGTCTTCCGGGCCAGGGGTCGCCTCCGGGGGCCACGGCGCGTCTCGACGCCGGTGGCGCCGAGCAGATCGATGGCCGTGCGGACTACACGGCGATCGACGGGCAGGAACTGGTGCAGGCCACCGATCGTTCCTTCTTCGGTGCCGTCGCCGGTGCGCAGCTGGCCAGCAGCCTGGCTGTCGTGGACTACGACGGCGGCGGCGGGCTGGACCTGATCTTCGGAGCTCCGGGCATGGCCGGTCCCGACGGATCCCGCAGCGGCGCCGGTGCCGTGGTGGTGCTCGAGGGCAGCCGGATTCCTTCCACCACGTCGATCATCGACCTGGCCAACATCGTGCCGGCCCAGGAGATTCACGGTGCCGACGTGGACGATTCGGTGGCGGGCCAGCCCTGGCTTCCGGTCACCGAACTCGACGCCTCGACTCCAGGGCTGGAGCTGAGCGTGCCGGCCCTGGGCGGCGACGGGCCCGATGGCACCCGCACCGCCGCCGGTGAGGCCTGGCTGGTTTCCCAGAACGATTCGGACTGGGACGGCTTCACCGACGACGTGGACTGTGCGCCGACGGACGGTTCGGTGGGGGCCCTGAGCAACACGGGCCTGACCTCCACCTGGTCTGACAAGCAGACCTTCAACTGGGCGGCGGTCAACGGCGCGGCAACCTACAACTTCTACCGCGGGACGGTGGTCCAGCCCTGGCAGTACAACGAGAGCTGCCTGCAGACGGGCCTGACCAATCCGACGGGCACCGACGCGACCACTCCCGCGGCGGGCCAGGCCTACTGGTACGACAGCACGGCCCAGTCCGGCGCCGCCTGCATCGGCCCCCTCGGGGACGACGGCAACGGCTCGACCCGGCCGGATCCGCCCGCCTGCCCCTAGGGGCCGGGGGCCGCGAGTCCTGGAGACGGCGCCTGCGGGCGCCGTCTTCTTGTTTCGCCTGCAAATCCCGCTGCCCTCGCGCCATCCCCGCAGTTATGCTTGGCCCCGCCGACCGGATGGGGCGGCGAGCGAGGCATACATGAGCGGAGCATCGACCTGGCAGAGTTTCCTGGATCAGAGCCTGGCCCACGAGGAACTGGGCGTCTGGCTGGATTTCTCCGGGCTGCCTGCCGCCGAGCGCCCCGACGCCGCGCTGGTGGAAAGGACACGTCGGGCGCTGGCGGAGATGGCCGCCCTCGAAGCGGGAGCCATCGCCAACCCGGACGAGGGGCGCCAGGTGGGCCACTACTGGCTGCGGGATCCCCAACTCGCCCCCACTGCCGAGCAGCGGAACGCGATCCGGCAAGCCCAGCACCAGGTCCGGGAGTTCGCCGCCGCGGTGCGCGAGGGGACGGTCGCGGCGCCCTCGGGGAGGCCTTTCGGCCACCTGCTGATAGTCGGTATCGGCGGTTCGGCTCTCGGTCCGCAACTTGCCGCCGCCGCCCTGGGTCGCTGCAGCGATCCCCTGGAGATGCACTTTCTGGACAACACCGACCCCGAGGGTTTCGAGCAGGTCTTCTCCCGCCTCGAGGGTCACCTCGATCGTCTGCTCGTCGTGGTGGTTTCCAAGTCCGGAGGGACTCCAGAAACCCGCAATGGCCTCGAGGAGACCTGGCGCCGGCTGGAGGGCGCGGGGCTGAAGCCTCCCCGGCACCTGGTGGCCGTCACCGGGGAAGGCAGCGCCCTGGCCGACAGGGCCCGGGTCGAGGGCTGGCTGGCCACCTTTCCCATGTGGGACTGGGTGGGTGGGCGCACCTCTCAGACCTCGGCGGTGGGCCTGCTGCCGATGGCTCTCGAGGGGCACGACGTGGAGGGCTTTCTTGCCGGCGCCAGGGAGATGGATCGCTGGACCCGAAGTGCCGACCCCCAGGCCAACCCGGCGGCGCGGATGGCCATGGCCTGGTATGGGGCCACCGGTGGCCGGGGCCGGCGGGACATGGTGGTCATTCCCTACCGTGACCGCCTGTCTCTCTTCGCGCGCTATCTCCAGCAACTCGTGATGGAGTCACTGGGCAAGGAGAAGGACATCTGCGGCAGAGTCGTGCGCCAGGGGCTGACGGTCTACGGCAACAAGGGCTCCACCGATCAGCACGCCTACGTGCAGCAACTCCGAGACGGGCTGGACAACTACTTCCTGACCCTGATCGCCACCCTGGAGGATCCCCGGGAGGCGGACGCGGGCGGGCCCACCGCGGGGGATTACCTGCTGGGCTTCCTGCTGGGCACCCGGCGCGCCCTGCTCGACGGCGGGCGGCGGGTGATCACCCTCGTGCTGCGGCGGATCGACGCCTTCTCTCTGGGAGCCCTGATCGCCCTCTACGAACGCAGCGTGGGGCTCTATGCGGGGATGATCGGTATCAACGCCTACCACCAGCCGGGGGTCGAGGCGGGAAAGAAGGCCGCCGCCGGCGTCCTCGAATTGCAGGCGGCCCTGTTGGAGCACATCGCCGCCCGCGCCGACCGGGAACTCGACGCGGCCGGTTGGGCCGAGGCGGTAGGGCGGCCGGAGATGGCGGTGGAGGCCCACTGGCTGCTGGAGCACCTGGCGGCCTGCGGTCGGGGGGTGCGGCGGGTGCCGGCGCATCCGGCCCCCCGCTTCCGCTCCACGGTGGACTGAGTCAGCCTTGGCGCAGGCGCAGGCGGCGATCGAGGCGGGTGAGGTCGTCGGGCAGCGGGGCGGTGAAGAGCTCCTTCTGCCGGGTTTCCGGGTGCACGATTTCGAGCCGCCAGGCGTGGAGGGCCGTGCGGGTGATGGCCTGTTTCGGCCCGCCGTACCAGCCGTCGCCCAACAGGGGCCAGCCGAAGTGAGAGAAGAGAGCCCGGACCTGGTTGCGGCGGCCCGTGACCAGGTGGACCAGCACACGGGCGGCCGGCCCATCGGGGCTGTCGCTGGTGGCCTGCACCGCGTAGTCCAGCACGGCCTGCCTGCCCAAGGTGGGTGAGGGGGTGACTTCCACCCGGTGGGTGTGGGGGTCTTCCGCCAGGGAGCACTCGAGGCGGGCGAAGGGCGGGTCGGGATGACCGGCGACCCAGGCCAGGTATTCGCGGCGGGGTTCGCGCCGGTGAAACTGCTCTCGCAGGGTCTCGGCGGCCTTCTCGTTGCGGGCCATCAGCACCAGGCCGGAGGTGCTGCGATCGATGCGGTGGATGACCCACAGGGGGTCGCCCCGGTGCCCGGCCAGCTTGAGCGCCGCCGCCACCCGCGCCACCAGGGGCAGGTCGTCGGGGTCTTCTTTGCCGGTGGGGACCACCACCACCCCGGGAGCCTTGTCGACCACCAGCAGCGAGCGATCCTGGTGCAGAACCCGGAAGCCGGGCCCGGTGATCGCCCGCCGTGGCCGAGGACCCGCCGGGGCGGCGTCAGCGATTTCCACCACCGCACCGCCTTGCGGACGCGAGACCGGATCGCGGCAGACCCGGCCGCCGATGCGCACGCCGCCGGCCTCGATCAGCTCCCGGGCCTTACGGTTGGACACCTCGGCCCAGGTGCGGACCAGGGCGGTCAGGGTGGCGGAGTTCGCTTCGGGGACGGTGTGTTTCATGGGGTCACCATAAACCACCCGGCCCGCCGTGGCCGCCGCCGGTCGTGCCCGGCCGGCCTTCGTGCTAATTTGCGGGCTTCGCCGGGCTGAGCGGGTCCGCTGTCGGGAGGGTAGGTTGCACCCATGTCGATTCTCGAGCATCTGTCCCAGATGGTCGGCCAGGCCTTCGCTGAAGGCGGCCTCGAGGCCTCCTACGGCCGGGTGGAGGTTTCCCGCCGCAGCGATCTGGCCCACTTCCAGTGTAACGGTGCGATGGCGGCGGCCCGGCAGGCCCGGCGTGCTCCGCGGGAGATCGCCCTGGAGGTGGCCGAGCGCCTGACAGGCCTTCCCGGGCTGGCCGAGGTGCAGGTGGCCGGGCCCGGTTTCATCAATATCAAGCTCACCGACGACGAACTGGCGCGCCGGGCCGACGCGGCTCTGGCCGATGAACGGGTCGGTTGCGACCGGGTGCCCGATCCCCAGAAGGTGGTGCTCGACTTCGGTGGCCCCAACGTGGCCAAGGCGATGCATGTCGGTCACCTGCGCTCGAGCATCGTCGGCGATTGCCTGCAGCGGTTGCTGCGCTTCGCTGGCGACGAGGTGGTTTCGGACATTCACATGGGTGACTGGGGTCTGCCCATCGGCATGCTGATCTGCGAGTTGCAGGACCGCCGTCCGGATCTGCCCTACTTCGACGCCGAGGCTACCGGCCCGTGGCCCAGCGAGCCGCCGGTCAGCGTGGACGATCTGGCCGAGCTGTATCCGGTGGCCGCGGCCCGCTGCAAGGAAGACGAAGCGGCGCGTGCTCGGGCCCGGCAGGTCACCGCCGAACTCCAGGCGGGACGGCCGGGCTACCGGGCCTTGTGGCAGCAGTTCATGAAGGTGTCCCTGGCGGCGATCCAGCGGGACTTCCGCGCCCTGGGCGTGGACTTCGACCTGTGGCTGGGAGAGAGCGCCGTGGCCGAGCGGCTGGGCGTGATGGTCGAGCGATTGCGTGCCGAGGGCTTCGTGGTTCCCAGCGAGGGAGCGGAGGTGATCCACCTCGACGATGGGGGTCGGGAGATCCCGCCGTTGATCGTGGTCAAGGCCGATGGCGGTGTGACCTATGGCGCCACCGACCTGGCCACCATCGAGGACCGGGTGGAGAAGCTCGCCCCGAGCCAGATGCTCTACGTGGTGGACAAGCGCCAGGAGCTGCACTTCGAGCAGGTCTTCCGCGCCGCCCGCAAGACCGGCATCGCGACGGGCGTGGATCTCGAGCACATCAAGTTCGGCACGGTCAACGGCCCCGACGGGCGTCCCTTCAAGACCCGGGAGGGGGGTGTGATGCGTCTGTCGGAATTGATCGCCAGTGCCACCGAACAGGCCCGCCGCCGCCTCGACGAAGGGGCGCTGGCCAGGGATCTCGACCCCGCCGAGCGGGAGGAGGTAGCACGCAAGGTGGGCCTGGCGGCGCTCAAGTTCGCCGACCTGAGCAACGACCGGGAGTCCAACTACATCTTCGACCTTGAGAAGTTCACGCGCTTCGAGGGACGCACCGGGCCGTACCTGCTCTATGCTGCCGTGCGGATCCAGTCCATCTTCCGCAAGGCTGCGGAGAGGGGGCTGGAGGCCGGCCCCGTGGCGGCGGCCGGCCTGGGTGACAGCGAGCGCAGCCTGGTGCTGCGGCTGTTCATGCTTCCCGAGGTGATCCGCCGGGCCCGGGCCGACCGCGCTCCCAACGCCCTGTGCGAGTTCGCCTACGACCTGGCCCAGGAGTTCAGCCGCTTCTACAACAACTGCCCGATCCTCCCCGAGCCGGACCCCGCCTTGCGTGGCGCCCGTCTCTCACTGGCCAGGCTCACGCTGCGCCAACTCGAGCTGCTGCTGGGGCTGGTGGGTATCGAGGTGCCCGAGAGGATGTAGCGGGCGCCCGTTTGCAGCGGAAACCCACCGACTCTGGCGGTAGCCGGGCCGGGCGGGCTGCTCTCCCCCCGCCGCGCGTCCGCTGTCCGTCGTTCCTTCCACCCGGCCCGGACCACCACCGGCGCCTTCTCGGCGGCGGGATCCAAGGCCGACGACGCCGGCCTCCACGATGGAAACCTCCACGACAGGTCTACCGACAGTGGGGCCGCGGTCGAAACGAAAGAAATGACGGCCCGAGGCATGATTCGAGAAGTCGGGATGGGGCGACAGAAGAATGGATCCATCGAAGGCCGCGGGACGAGACGGCGGCATGGAAAGGCGCTGGAGAGCTCGCCTTGTCGGCGGGTTGCCGGTCGGGTGGCCGCTGGATGTTGGAGCCAGAGGCGAGGTTCGAACTCGCGACCTGCTGATTACGAATCAGCTGCTCTACCACTGAGCTACTCTGGCACTGAGCTACTCTCACTGAGCTACTCTGGCACTGCTACCCTGGCACTGGGCTGCCCCGGCCCGCGGGCTGCCTGGGCTGCGCCGGGGTCGGCGGAAACAGGCCGGGCGGATTCTAGCGCCTGGGAGGGGGCGATGCCACAGGCCGAAGCCTCGGGGTGGGGGGGAGGGCCCGTGCGGGAAGGGTTAGACTCGGGGCATGGCGCGACGACGATTCGGTGACGACTATCCTCCCGACCGGCAGTGGTCGGAGAAGGCCACGGTGGTGGGACGCGGGTTCCGCTTCGAGGGGGAGATCCTCGCCGAAGACGTGGTGATCATCGGGGGGCGCGTGGATGGCTCGGTTCGCACACCGGCGATGGTGCACGTGCTGGCCGGGGCGGTGGTCAATGGCCCCATCGAGGGCGGCGCGGTGTTGATCGAAGGCGCGGTCGACGGCGACATCACGGCTACCGAACATTGCGAGTTGCGGCATTCCGGACGGGTGCGGGGCAACATCCTCGGCCCGCGGGTGGCGGTGGCGGAGGGGGCCTACCTGCAGGGGCGGGTGCGGGCGACCGACGGCGGGGTCCACCGCTTCCGTGAACGTCGACGCTGAGGAACGTCGCCGCCCTGCGGTCCCGCTTGCTCCCGCACGTGCAGCATGCCCTCCGCGGATCCGGCGGTCGACGGTGTGCGAAGCGCCCGGCGAAGCCTATATTCGCCCCATGTCCACCCTTCCTCATGCGGCGGGATCCGCGGCCTCCAGGGCGCCGGCCCTGCATTTCGAAACCCCCTGCCAGGCGGGCATGCACCGCTTCAAGGCTCTCGCGGCCCTGGTCGCGGCGCTCGTGCTGTGCTGGGCCGGTGCCCGGGCGGCGTTGGCCGATTCGGTGCCGGGTGTGGGGCTCGGCATCGCGGGGGCCAGCCTTTTCGGGCTGGCGGCGCTGCTGGAGTACCGGCGCGCCGCCGCCGGCCGTCCGCCGCTGGTGCTCGACGACGAGGGCCTGACCGTCGACGATGGGCTGGGCGAGGCCTGGCGGCTCGGCTGGGAACGGATCGCGCGGGTCGGCGTCGAGCGCGTCACCGGTCGGCGCCGGGTGGTGCTGGTTCTCACCGGTGAACCCCCGCGCCTCGTCAGTCTGCCCGCCATCTGCCACGGCGACGCCCCCCCGGAGTGGCTGGCGGGCATGATCGAGACCTTTCGCGTTCGCGCCGCCTCTCCGGCGTCCCCCGCCGCGGACGACTCGGGCCCTCCCCGGCACCCCTGAGGGCCGCCCCCAACACCGCTCGGCCCAGAATCTCCACGGAAGAGTTCACCCTGTCCCCGCGGCTCGGATAAAATCCGCGGATGATCAATCCATCCATCGTCTCCGCCCGGGTGCGTCGATCCGCGGCCTCCACGCGGGTCGGCCTCGTGCCGCTCGTCTCCCTCATGCTTCTCCTGCTGGCCCTGCCGGCGGCTGCCGCGGCCGCCACCGGCGGTCCCCGGGACCTGGTCTTCGACAACGGCGCCCGGGCCGTGGTCTGGCCCAAGCCTGGTTCGGGGACCGTGCTGGTCGCCGTGGCGGTGGCCGCCGGTTCCCAGGACGAGGCCCCGGGTCGCGAGGGTTCGTCTCACTACCTCGAGCACCTGCTCTTCGATGGTTTCGACGATCTCGACGAGCGCGGCGTCACCGAGTCCTTCGAAAGGATTTCGGCCTACGTCAACGCCTTCACGCGGGAGCAGACCACCGTCTTCTTCGTGCTCGTGCCCCGGGAAAACGCCGCCCGGGCCGCAGGCCTGCTCGTGGGCATGCTGACCCGCTCCACCTTGCGTCCGGAGGTCTACGAGAAGGAAAAGAAGGTCATCCTCGAGGAACTGGCCAAGGACCACTCCCGCCCCTCCACCCTCGTGGAAGAGACCCTGCGGCAAGCCCTCTGGCAGGGTACCCCCCTCGAGCATCCCGTCGCGGGCTACCCCGAGTCGGTGACCTCCACACCCCGGGACGAGGTGCTGGCCTACTGGAAGCAGCACTACGTCCCGGCCGCCATGCGCGTGCTGGTCAGCGGCGATCTGCCCCGTGGCGAACTCGAAGCCCTGGCCCGGCGTTTCGAAGCGCTGGCCGCGGCCCCCGCGCCGCCGGCCCGTACCGACCCCGCGAGTTGGCCCGGCTGGGGCCAGTGGCAGGCCCGGCCCAAGCCGGAGGGCGCCACCGGAGCCCCGGGGGAGGGCGGTCCCATGGGCCACGGTGGCGGCCCTCCGCCGGCCATGGAGGAAGGCGGCCGCCTGACCCTGAGCCTGCTCGCTCCGCCTCCCGATCCGGTCGGTCCCTCCGCCCTCGAGATCGCCACCCGCTGGCTTGGGGCCGACGATGGCCCGCTGGCCTCGGTGCTGGTTCCCGATCTGGCCGAGTCCGTCGCTTGCGGCCGTCAGCCGGGCCGGCCCCGTGACCTGGTGGACATCGACCTGCGGGCCAGGAAAGGGGTCGATCCCGCCGATCTGCTCGCCCGCCTCCTCGGTGCCCTCGAGGCCGCGGCTTCCGGGCCCGAAGACGTCGACGTGATGCGTCTTCAACGGGCCTGGGCCGCCGAACGCGCGCTGACCGGGCAGCGCCTGCACTATGCCGCGGTCTTCTACGGCGCCGACCTGGCTTCCGCCGCCGGCTCCCTGGCCGCGGCCCTCGACCCGCCTCCGGTGACGCCGGCCCAGGTGCGCGCTGCCGTGGGTGCCCTGCTGGCCGATCTGCCCCACCGCGCCCGGGCGGCCTGGGTCGGGGAGGGCGGTCCCGCCGAGGCCGGGCCTCTGCCGGCTCCGCTGGCCCCGCCGCCCCCCCGGGCCGCGGCCGAACTGGCGGAAGGTCCCCTCGGCAGCCGGGTCACCGTTCTGCCCAACGGCCTCGAAGTGGGCATCCTGCCCGAGACGGGCAACGACGTCTTCGGCATCCACCTGCTGGTGGCCGACCGGGGGTTCCGTGAGAAGAACGTGCCCCCGGGCACCACCGATCTGCTCCATCGCCTGCTGGATGGCGGGACCTTGCTGGCCGGCTCCAAGGAACTCGCCCACCGCCTCGAGCGCGCGGGCATCGACGTCAAGACCGCCGACAACCCGATGATCCCCTTCGACAATCGCTATAACGTGCCCGACTTCTCCTACGTGCGTCTGGAGGGACCCGCCGCCTCTCTCGAGGAAGGGCTCGCCGTGCTGGCGGAAATGATTCGCGAACCCTCGTGGGATGCGGCGGGCTGGTCGAGTGCCCTCCAGGGACTGCGCGCCGCCCGCAAGTCGGAGGCCCGGGGCGGCGGCGGTGCGGTGGCCCGCCTGCGCGCCGCCCTCTTCGGTGCGGACCACCCCCTCGCGCGGCCCCTGGCGGGACGACCTGACGACCCCGTGCCCACCGCCGAGGATCTGCGCGCCTTCTGGGGCCGCTGGCCCGGAGGTTACTTCGCTCCCCGGCACCTGGTGCTCACCGTGGCCTCCCCGGTGCCGGCCGGTGAGACCCTGGCCATGGTACGCGACTATTTCTCCGGCGGCGCCGATGCCGAACCCGTGCGCGGCCCCTATCCCACTCCCAGGGCCCATGGGGGCGGGGAGATCATCGAACCCGGTGACGCTCCCCAGGTCAGCGTGATCGCGGCGCGGCTGGCCGACGTGGAGCCCGCCGACCGGGCTGCCCTGCTCACCGCCCTCGACGCCCTGTCCGACCGGATGGTGGCCCGGATTCGCGAGGAACTGGGGCTGGCCTACCGCCTGGGCGCCGGGGTGCGGGTGGTTCCCGGTGGCGGCTGGCTGCTCAGTGCGTCGGTGGGTACCCGGCCGGAGAACCAGGAGCAGGTGCGCGCCCTGCTCGACGAGTTGATCGCCGAACTGCGCACCGGGCTCGTCGACCCCGAGCGGCTCGAGCGGCTGGCCGCCCGCCGGCGCTTGTCGGCGATGCTGCGGGGGCTGTCCGCCGCTTCCCGGGCCTACCGCCTGGGCCGGCGGCTTTTCGAAGGCCCCAGCTCGACCCTCGACGTGGCGGGTGCCGACTTCGCCGCCGTTGGTGCCGAGCAGGTGCGCGCCGCGGCGAGGAAGTACCTCGACCCGGACCGGATGCTTTTCGTCGTCGCCCCGTGAGCGTCACGCGGTCCATCGACGCGGTCTTCGTGGAGAGCTTCGCGGGCGGCTCCCACGAGGCCTTCGCCGAGGGCTGGCTGGCCCGCAGCCGCCACCGCTGGCGGCGCCTGGGCCTGCCCGCCGAGCGCTGGAAGTGGCGCCTGCGTGCAGGGGCGCTGGCCCTCGCTCCACGCCTGGGGGCTCTCGATCCACCCCCCCGGGCGGTGGTGGCCACCAGCCTGGTGGACCTGGCCCACCTGCGGGCCCTGTCGGGCCTCGACCGCCGCCGCCGACCACCCGCCTTCCTGCTCTACATGCACGAAAACCAGTTGACCTACCCCCGTCCCCCCGGTGAGCCTCTCGACCGCTCCTTCGCCGGGGCCCACCTGGCTTCCTGGCTGGCCGCCGACGCCCTGGCCTGGAACTCCCGTTCCCACCGGGACGCCGCGCTGGCGGCCACCCGCGATTACCTCGAGCAGATCCCGCCCCCCCGCCCCCGCGGCCTGCTCCGACGCCTGCGGGCCTCGCGTATCCTGCCGCCGGGGGTGGACCTCGGCGTCTTTCCCGCTCCCGCGTCACGGCCGGTGGGCAGCCCGCCGGTGATCGCCTGGAACCACCGCTGGGACGGCGACAAGCGCCCCGGGGCCTTCGCCCGCGTCCTGTTGCGCCTGGCCGACAAGGGGCTCGATTTCCGGCTGGTCCTGTTGGGGCCCGTGGTTCAGGTCGAGATCGCCGCCCTCGCGCTGATCCGCGAGAGGCTCGGCGATCGCATCTTGCGTGACGGGCCCGCCCGCTCCCGGCGGGAGTACGCCGCTTGGCTGGGCCGGGCGGACATCGCTGTTTCCACCGCCGGGCAGGAGAACTTCGGCTACGCGGCGGTGGAGGCCATGGCCGCCGGAGCCGTGCCCCTCTTTCCCCGCCGGCTGTCCTACCCCGAGTTGTTGACCCCCTCCCTGCGCGACGCCCTGCTCTATGGGACCGACCGGGAGCTGGCGGCCCGCCTCGGTCGCTGGCTGGCCCGGCCCGCCCTCTTCGCCGGGCTGAGGCGCCGGGTGATGCTCTGCGCCCGCCGCCACGACTGGGCCCGCCGGGCAGCCGCCCTCGACCGCTGGGTCGGACAGGAGGCGTCGTGAGCGCCCGCCGTCCATCCCCGCGCCCGCGGGCCGCGGGTTTCGTCGCCCGAGCCGGTCTGCGGGCGGACCTGGCCGGCGGCACCCTCGACATCTGGCCGATGGGCCTGCTGCACCCGCCGGCCCTGACGGTGGCGGTGACCCTCGACCTGGTGGTGGAGGCGCGGGCCCGTTCGCCGCGCCGGGCCGGCGAGCTGGAACTGAGATCCCTGGACCTGGGCCGCCGAAGGCGGTTGACCCGGCCCTGGCCTCCTCTCCGCCGGGGGCCCCTCGAGCTGCTCGAGCGCCTGGCGCGGGATCTGAGTCCCGGCGGCGTTCACCTCGAGACCTGTTCGCCGGTGGCGGCCGGCTCCGGGCTGGGCACCTCCTCGGCCCTGGGGCTGGCGGCGGCCGCCGCCCTGACGGCCCTGGCCGGCCGGCGGGGGCCGCGCCGGGAACTGGTGCGCCTGGTGGCCGACGTGGAGGCCCAGGTGCTGGGCATTCCCACCGGCGTCCAGGATCACCTGGCGGCCCTCCATGGCGGGGTGATCGTCCTCGAACATCGGCCGGGAGGGTCGCGGCTGCACCGCGTGGAGCCCCGGGTCGTGGACCGGCTGGCCCGTCACCTCCTGCTGGTGGATGGAGGCTGCGGGCGTTCGTCGGCGCCCTCCAACTGGGACATGATCCGTCGTCGCCTCGACGGGGAAGGACCCGCCCGGCGGGCCCTCGAGCGGGTGGCCCGGGCCGCCCGCAGAGCCGCCGAGGCGCTGGTTCGGGGCGATTGGCGGGCCCTGGGGCGGGCCATGCGGGCCGACGCCGCGGCGCGGCGAAGCTGGTCCGGGCAGGTCTACACCCCCCGGCTGGAGGCGATCGTCGCCGCGGCGCGCCGGGCGGGATCCTGGGGGGAGAAGGTTTGCGGGGCCGGGGGGGGCGGTTACCTGGTGCTGCTGGTGGAGCCCTCCCGGCGGGAGCCGGTGGCCGAGGCCGTCCGGCGGGCGGGAGGCCGGCCCGCGCCGGTGGGCCTGCGGCGGACGGGGCTGCGGGTCAGCGGGCCTTGACCGGCAGCCGCACCCGCTGCTGCCCCGGGGCGCAGTAGCCGCTTTTCTTCACGCAGTAGAAGTACTTCAAGGTGCCTTCCAGCACGTGCTCTCCCGGGGCCTTGGGGACGAATTCGAGCACCAGCGGGTCGATGGTCTCGAAGCCGAACTTGCTCACATCGTTGATCGGCTTGGTGCTGCCCACGAAGGCCTTCCGGGTCGAGAGATCCAGGGCGTCGGCCTTGTCGATCTCGAGTGTGATGCCGGGGTAACGATTGAGGCGGATCCCGTCGGGAGGGGTGACATGCACCTGCACCGTGGCCGGCTCGCCCACCGTGGCGGCGGCGGGCCGCTGTTCGACGCGGATGCCCATGGTGGGAGCGGTCTTCTTGCGGGAGCCGGGCGCCGCCTGCGGGGCGCACACCGCAACAACCAGACCCAGGACCAGCAGCCAGCTCTTCATCGGGAACCTCCCATGGCATGATGGACAGCACGTGCAGGGTAACATCGGGGGCCGGAGCCCGCCCCCGGGGCCATTGCCCGTGGCGCGGGCCCGCGTTCCGCGGTAAGAAATGGGGAGGGTTGCGGGCTGTGCCCGGCGGCCCACCCGGTGGAGAACTGCCATGAAGAGAAGCTGGAAGGTGATGGCCGCCCTCGTTCTGGCCGGGGCCGTGTCCCTGCCCTGGGCGGCTGCGACCGAGCGGATCCGCTTCAAGAACGGCCACACGATCGTGGTGCTCTCCTCCCGTGTCGAAGGCGATTTCATCTACCTGACCCTGGAAGACGGCAGCGAGGTGGGATTTCCCAAGGCCCTGGTGGCCGTCCAGGAGGAGGGGGAGTTCCAGCGCTACGCCCGCCCCACCAACGGCTTCGGAGGTCGCGGCCCCTCGGCCCGGGAAACCATGGCCTACCGCCGCAGCCAGGTTCGTGCCGGTCACCTCTCCGCGGGGCTCTCCGGCGTGGCGCGTAAGGTGAAGGGGCGCGAACTCAACTCGGTGGGTTTCTCCTTCCGGGGCTCCGGCTGGGGGGCCAACGAGGACGCCTCCGCGCGCCCCCAGCCGCTGAGCGTCCTCGCTCCCGAGGCGCGGCGCACCGTCGCCAGTGCCGGCGGTGGAACTCCCTCCGGTGGTGCGGGCACCTTGCCTGCCGTGGGGACGCGACGGACCCGGTCCCCCGTCAAGGAGCCGGGCATCGTTCCCCGGCTCGCTCCGCGGCTCCCGCGCGGCAAGAACAAGACGGTCACCAACAACGGAAAGTTCTGAGTTGATCATCGGCCTGGTCGGTCCCAACGCCTCCGGGAAGGGTGAGGCGGCGGCGCATCTCGCCCGCCTCGGCTTTCCCGTCGTCTCCCTCTCCGACGTGGTCCGCGAAGAGGCGGCCCGGCGGGGGCTGCCGCCTGAGCGCGAGCACCTGATCGCCGTCGGGCAGGAACTTCGCGCCGCCGAGGGGCCCGGCGTCCTGGCCGAGAGGATCCTTCCCCGTCTCGGGCGGCGCGGCGTGGTCGATTCCATCCGTTCGCCCGCCGAAATCGCCGTCCTGCGGCGACGGGAGGATTTTCGCCTGCTGGGTATCGACGCCCCCGTGGAACTGCGCTGGAAGCGGGCGATGGAGCGGGGCCGGGCGGGGGATGCCGCCGACCTGGAGAGCTTCCGCCGCCAGGAGGCTCTCGAGAACACCGCCTCTCCCACGGCCCAGCAGGTTCGGCGGGCACTGGCCGAAGCGGACACGCTGATCTCCAACGATGGCAGCCTGGAGCAACTTAGGGGTAAGGTGGAACAGGTTTTGGCCGCCTGGGGAGGGCTGCCGGAGGCGGGGCCAGGATTGACGCGGCCCGGAGCCAGCGCCTAGAATCGGCCTTCCCCTCGAGGACCTGCAAGAGGACCGGCCCGCTGGGGCCCACGGGAGAAGAGGCGTGAAGGTAGCCCGCAAAGAACTCAACTTGTTGGAAAAGATGTACCTTCCCGAGGTGCTGCGAGGGATGGGCACCACCATCCGGCACGCACTCGATCCCCGGCACAACGTCACCCGCCAGTACCCGGAGGTGCCGACTCCCCTGCCCGACGGCTACCGGGGCATTCCCGCGCTGGTCAAGGACGAGGACGGCCGCCTCAAGTGTGTGGCCTGCCAACTGTGCGAATTCGTCTGCCCGCCCGAGGCGATCAAGATCGTGCCCGGGGAGTATCCCGACAGCAACGTCGAAAAATACCCCGACCGCTTCGATCTGAACATGCTGCGCTGCATCTATTGCGGCCTGTGTGAAGAGGCCTGTCCGGAAGAGGCGATCTTCATGAGCGACGTGGCGACTTTCGTCGTGGCTTCCCGCGAGGAGGCTGTTCTGCCCAAGGAGAAGCTGCTCGAACTCGGCGGTGTTCGAGCCGGTGGTATTCGCAAGTGGGCCTCGAAGTAAGCCCGCCTTCCCGCTTCCGGTCTTTTCTCCACGAGGGGCAGACGAGATGGAGCACGTCCTCGATGACGGCATGAAAGCGCGCCCCGAAGCCGAGGGGAATCCGGCGGCCGGTGTGCGTCTCGATCAGATCGACACGCCGGCCGACCTGCGCGGCCTCGAGATCCGCGATCTCGAAGAGCTGGCCCGCCAGATTCGCTCGTTCCTGGTTCAGGTGGCCTCCGAGAAGGGGGGCCACTTCGCGCCCAGCCTGGGGGTCGTGGAACTCACCCTGGCCCTGCATTACGTCTACCAGACGCCCCGGGACCTGATCGTCTGGGACGTGGGACACCAGGCCTACGCCCACAAGTTGCTGACCGGCCGGCGGGCGCGGTTGCACACCATTCGCCAGGACGACGGCCTGTCGGGCTTCCTCAAGCGCAGCGAGAGCGAGTACGATTCCTTTGGCGCCGGGCACGCTTCGACGGCGCCCTCGGCGGCGCTGGGCATGGCGGCGGCGCGGGATCTGCGGGGTGAGACCGACCGCCACGTGGCCGCGGTGATCGGCGACGGCGCGATGACCGGCGGGCTGGCCTTCGAAGCCCTGAACAACGCGGGCGCCCTGGGCAGCAACCTGCTGATCGTCCTCAACGACAACGCCATGTCCATCTCGCCCAATGTCGGCGCGGTGGCCCACTATCTGACCTCGCTGACGACCCATCCTTACTACCGGCGGATGAAGGGCGAGATCCACTCGGTGTTGCAGAAGATCCCACGGGTCGGACCGGCCGCCGGCGAGTTCGCCCGTCGTCTCGAGCAGGGTCTCAAGGGCGCGCTCGTGCCGGGGGCGCTGTTCCAGGCCCTGGGCTTCACCTACCTGGGGCCCATCGACGGCCACGACTTGGAAGAACTGGTCGATGTGCTGCGCCGGATTCGGGAATCCCATCTCGGGCCCGTGTTGCTCCATGCCCTGACCCACAAGGGCAAGGGTTACGCGCCTGCCGAGGCGGACCCCTGCAAGTGGCACGGGGTCAGTCCCTTCGATCCGGCCACCGGGGACAAGCCCAAGGCTGCGGCCGTGACGGCGCCGCCGCCTCCCGAGGCTTCGCCGCCGAGTTACACCAGCATTTTCGCCGAGGCCCTGGTCGATCTCGCCGGCCGGCGGGAGGACGTGGTCGCCATCACCGCGGCGATGCCTACCGGTACCGGCCTCGACCGCTTCGGCCAGGCCTATCCGGAGCGCTACTTCGACGTGGGCATCGCCGAGGGCCACGGGGTGACTTTCGCCGCCGGCCTGGCGAGCCAGGGGCTGCGGCCGGTCTGTGCGATCTATTCCACCTTCCTCCAGCGGGCCTTCGATCACATGATCCACGACGTGGCCCTCCAGGGCCTTCCCGTGGTCTTCGCCCTCGATCGGGCCGGGCTGGTGGGGGCGGACGGACCGACCCATCACGGAGCCTTCGACCTGTCCTATCTTCGCCTGGTGCCGTCACTGGTGGTGGCCGCGCCCCGTGATGGCGACGAACTCGCGGACATGCTCGAAACGGCTCTCGCCCAGAACGAGCGCCCCTTCGCGCTGCGCTATCCGCGGGGAGCGGCGCCGGGGCCCCGGCGCCGGGCCCCACGTGTGCTGCCCCTCGGAAGCTGGGAGGTGCTCGAGGAAACGGGTGGCGAGGTGGTCTTCGCCGCGGTGGGCAGCCTGGTGCCCATCGCCCAGGGCGTCGCCCGCACCCTGGTCGAGCGAGGCGTCGGTGCCACCGTGCTCAACGCCCGCTTCATCAAGCCGCTCGACGTGGACATGCTGCGCCGATACGTGGGAGCGGCGCGGGTCGTCGTCTCGCTGGAAGAGAATACGATTCGTGGCGGGTTCACCTCGGCTTTGCTCGAGGCTGACGTGGAACATGGCTTGGGGCTTGCCGGCAAACTGCTGCCGCGAGCGATCCCCGATCGATTCATCGGGCACGGATCCCGTCCGCGCCTGCTCGCGGAAGCGGGGATCGACGAGGCTTCCGTGCTCGATGCCGTGACCCGCCGGCTGGAGTGGGATCACTGAGGGGGGTTGCGGATCACGAGCCCAGGCTGACGCTGGGGTGCCTGGAAAACGGGAGGGAGTACGGAGGATGACGAAAGTACAGGTGTCGCCGCGGGAATGGTTCGACCTGCAGACCGACGTCGATCTGCTTTTTCTTTTCGAGGGCCAGGCCGCGCGCAAACTCTTGTCGGGCAAGGCCGGTCGGCAGCTCGAAGAGTCTCTCGCCCGGCGCGGTTTTTCGGCGGGCAGTGGCAAGACGGCGGCGGTGGAGATCGATATCGCGTCGGGTCGCCGCCTGCTGATCGTTGCCGGACTCGGCGCGAAGGACGAACTCGATACGCGGCGCCTGCATCGTGCCGCGGCGGCGGCGGTCCGGGCCGCCCGCGCGTGCAAGGCCCGGTCGGTGGGAGTCGGCCTTCCCGGGCCCGGCGGCAGGCTGCGCGACGTCGGGGAGCGCTGCCGGGCCTTGTTCGAGGGCTTGTTGCTCGGCAGCTACACTTTCGACCGCTACCGCAGCAAGCCCGACAACGCGCCGCCGGCACGGCGCGTGATCGTCGCCGCCGGGAGGCACGCGGCAGCGGCGAAGAAGACCCTGGCGGCCGCCGTGGCTCTCGGTGAAGGCGTGGCGCTGGCCCGCGACCTGGTCAACGAGCCGGCCGGCACCCTGGATCCGGTGACCTACGCGGGCCGGATTCGCCAACACTTCCGCTCGAAGAAGGTTCAGGTGAGGGTCTTCGGACGCGCTCAGATCGAAAAGCTGTCGATGGGGGCGCTGTTGCAGGTGGCCGTCGGCAGCGAGGTGCCGCCCAGGGTGGTGCACCTGGTCTGGCGCCCGGCCCGGCCCCGGAAGAAGGTCGCGCTGGTGGGCAAGGGTGTGACCTTCGATTCCGGGGGGTACAACATCAAGACCACGGGTCACATCGAGACCATGAAATGCGACATGGCCGGATCGGCGGCCGTGATCGGCGCGATCCATGCGGCTTCCCGGTTGAATCTGCCGGTGGAAGTCCACGGTGTCGTCGGCCTGGTCGAGAACCTGGTGTCGGGCAAGGCGTACAAACCGGGGGATGTTTTGCGCACCCGCTCGGGCAAGACGGTCGAGATCAACAACACGGACGCCGAGGGCCGGCTGGTGCTGGCCGACATCCTCGATTACGCCGGCACCACGATCAAGCCCGACCTGATGATCGACCTGGCGACCTTGACGGGGGCCTGTGTCGTGGCTTTGGGAGAACACTGCTCGGCGGTGTTCGGCCGCGACGAGGATCTTCGCAAACAGCTCCTCGCCGCCGCGCAGCGGGCCGGTGAGCTGATGTGGCCGCTGCCCATGATCGGGGACTATTTCGAGCAGCTCCGGTCGCCGATCGCCGACTGTCGCAACACCGGCAGCCGCTGGGGTGGGTCGATTACGGCCGCCTTGTTCCTCGAACAGTTCGTCGGGCAGACGCCTTGGTTGCATCTGGACATCGCCGGCCCGGCCTTCCTGGAAAAGCAGGATCCGTTCTGGGGAGAGGGCGGGACCGGTGCGGGGGTGCCCACCCTTCTGGCGCTGCTCTCCGGGCTTAGTCTCTAACTCATAGAAAAACAATATCTTGAATCGCCCTCCGGTGAACTTTCCGGAGGGCGATTAAGCGTACCCTCGGGGTTCGTTAATTATCGGGGGCTAGCTATCTGCTAAGTTTCTTTCGCCGGCGCTTTGCTGAAACCTGACTGATCGCGACAAGGCCGGTAGGAGGTCCGAAAGTGGATCGATCACCCCCTGAGTCCGAGCCCCAGCTCCGTTTACCGGAAAGTTCGTCGCTGGTGGTGCTGCTGGTCTTTTTTGCGGGCATCGCCCTGATCAGCCTGATATCCATCGTCGCCAGCGAAGACGTACCGGGGCATTCCCAGATGATGCCCGATCGGGCCTACGGCCCCGAGGACGTCACCGGTGTCGACTTCGATTTCGAGCCGCTGCCGGGGTTGACCGGGGAGTCCAGCGCGCCCTACACCCTGCCGCCGCCGCCGTTTTCGGATCCCGACATCTTCCCCTGCTCGAGTTGTCACGAGGAGGGGGACTACGATGCGACGCGACGCGAACTCGGCTTTCACGAGGAGATCCAGCTCAACCACGGTCCCCGGGATCGCTGGTGCTTCGATTGCCACAATCCCGAGCAGCGGGACGTGCTGCGGTTGAGCTCCGGCCGCACCGTGACTTTCGAGGAATCCTACGAACTCTGCGGGCAGTGTCACGGCACGATCTTCCGGGACTGGAAACAGGGCATTCATGGTCGTCGCAGGGGGTATTGGAACGGCGCCAAGAGCTACCTGCTCTGTGCCCACTGTCACAACCCGCACTCGCCGCGGCCCGCGCCGATCAAGCCGTTGCCGCCGCCGATCCATCCCTCCTATCTCGCTTCGGATTTGGGGCGGTCCGCCGAGGGGAGCACCCACGATGAGTGAATCCGATCGCACTTCTCCGACCAGCCGCCGGGCGTTTCTCACCGCCGCCGGACTGACCAGCATGGCGGCGGTTTCGGCCGCCGTGGCGGGATCGAAGCCGGGTTTCGTCGAGAAGCTCCTGGCGCGCCGTTTCGTCGAACTGACTCCACAGCAGGTTCAGCGGCGCCTCGACGAAGTCCGGAGAGACTGCGAGGAACGCTACGGCCGCGAAGTGGACGTCAAGGCGACCAAGGCCCTCGAAGGAGTGGTCTTCGGTTACGGCCTCGATCTTTCCCGTTGTGTGGGTTGCCGGCGTTGTGTCTATGCTTGCGTCAAGGAGAACAACAACTCACGACACCCCCAGGTGCACTGGATCCGGGTACTGCAAATGAAGAAGGAGGAGGGCATCGACCTGGTGCACTCCACCGCCTACTACAACCCGGAGGAAGTGCCCGAGGAAGACTACTTCTACGTTCCCGTGGCCTGTCAGCAGTGCCGCAATTCGCCCTGCACCCGGGCCTGTCCGGTCCGGGCCACCTGGCAAGAGCCTGACGGTATCGTTGTCATCGACTACGACTGGTGCATCGGCTGCCGCTGCTGCATGTCGGCCTGTCCCTATGGCGCCCGGCACTTCAACTGGGCCGATCCCGAGATCGATGCCGAGGCGATCAATCCCGACATGCACTATCTCGGCAATCGTCCGCGTATGCGGGGGGTCGTGGAGAAGTGCACTTTTTGCATCCAGCGGACACGGGAGGGGCGTTATCCCGCCTGTTGTGAGATCTGCCCGGTGGGCGCCCGAAAGTTCGGCAACCTGCTCGACGAAGAGAGCGAGATCCGCTACCTGATGCGCGAGAAGCGGGTCTTCGTGCTCAAGGAAGAACTCGCCACCCGGCCGAAGTTCTATTACTTCTATGCCACTTGACGCCTGCCCGGTGTCGGGGCCGGCCTGGACGGAGCCGTGATGGAAAGGTTGCGCAAGATCTGGGAATTCATGTTCGGCATCCTGCGGATGTCCCTCAGGGGTGGGACCACCTACTACCTGTGGCTGGGCTTTCTGGGGCTGCTGCTGATCAGTGGTGTGCTGGCCTATCTGGACCAGCTTCGCGTGGGCCTGATCGTGACCCACATGCGGGACCAGGTGTCCTGGGCGTTCTACATCGGCAACTTCACCTTCCTCGTGGGTGTGGCCGCCGCCGCCGTGTTGCTGGTCATTCCGGCCTACGTCTACCACTGGAAGCCGATCAAGGAGATCGCAATTTTCGGCGAGCTGCTGGCGATCTCCGCGATCGTGATGTGCCTGCTTTTCGTGACCGTGGACATTGGTCGTCCTGAGCGGTTCTGGCACCTGATTCCGGGCATCGGAACGCTCAACGTGCCGTCCTCGCTGCTGGGCTGGGACGTGCTGGTGCTCAACGCCTACCTGCTGCTCAACGCGGTGATCGTCGGCTACATGCTCTACAAGGCGTTTCACAAGGAGGAGGTCAATCAGCGTTTCGTGGTCCCGCTGCTGCTGGTTTCGATTCCGGCGGCGATCAGTATTCACACCGTCACGGCCTTCGTCTACAACGGAATGGCGGCACGACCGTTCTGGAACGCCTCGATTCTCGCTCCGCGATTCATCGCCTCGGCCTTCTGCTCGGGCCCGGCGGTGTTGATCATTCTTTTCCTGATTCTGCGGCGGGTGTCCCGGATCCACATCCGGGACGAGGCGATCTGGAAGATCGCCGAGCTGATGGCTTACGCCATGTTCATCAATCTCTTCCTGGCGGGAGCCGAGCTGTTCAAGGAGTTCTATTCCCGCACCGAGCACCTGGTGCACACCCGCTACCTCTACACGGGCCTGGGCGACCACACCACGCTCGTACCCTTTGCCTGGGCCTCGCTTTTCTGCTCGGTGGTGGCGTTCCTGCTCTTCCTCGTGCCCTCGACGCGGCGCAACGAGGTGACCTTGGTGATCGGCTGCTTGCTGATCTACACCGGCGTCTACATCGAGAAGGGCATGGCCCTGGTCATTCCCGGTATGACGCCGGACACCCTCGGAGAGATCTACGAGTACGCGCCGACCATCACGGAGCTGAGAGTCGGGGCCGGGATCTTCGCCGTGGGTTTCCTGGTCTTCACCCTGCTGTGCAAGGCGGCGATTCCCATGATCCACAGAACCTACGCGGGCGAGGAGGCCTGAAGTGAATTCGGGCCGGCCGGCCGCGGGCGCGGATCCTGGATTGAGGGAAGAGATCGCAAGGCTCGAACAGCGAATCGAGGAACTTGCGACCGATCTTGCCCGCCTGCGCCAGCGTGCCGACGGTATGCCCGCAAAGGAACCGGCCCCGGAGGCGCAACCTCCTGCCGTCACCGAACCACCTGCGGCCAAGGCGTCACCCGGCTCTCGGGTCGAGCCCTGGGCGCCGTTGGTCGGTCGCTCCCTGATCGTTCTTTCGGGAGCCTTCGTTCTCAGGGCGCTGACCGAAAACGACCTGCTGCGCCAGGGACTCGGTGTGGGCCTGGCCTGCATCTATGCCCTGGTCTGGCTGGTGGCTGCCGACCTGGCGGGAGCCGGGGGGCGCAGGCTGAGTGCCGCGGCTCACGGGCTGATGGCCGCGGCCATCACCCTGCCCCTGGTCTGGGAGGCGACGGTCGACTTCCGGGTCTTCTCACCGCTCCATGGCCTGGTCGTTCTGAGCTTCTTTTCGGCGATGGCGGTCTACATCGCCGATCGGCACGGGTTGGTGATGCTGGCGGCGGCGGGCCTGTTCGGCGGATTGGTGGTACAGGCGGCCATCGCTTTCGGTGCGGGGGGGTGGGAGATGACTCTCGCCTTCGCCCTGGCCGTCGGCCTGGCAGCCGATCTGCAGGCACTGCGCCGGGGCTGGCGCGTGCTGGCGGGAGGCGTCGCCGGCGTCGTCGATCTTCTCTTCGGGTTCGTGACGGCCGCTTTTCTCTTCACCGATGCCGAGCGGGCCGCCGACGTGGTTCCCCCCGGTGCCCTTGTCGCCGGATTGGTGGCCCTGGTGGTGATCTACGTCGTGCCCGGGGCGCTGCGGGCGATACGCAGCGGGGGCAAGATGAGGGCCGGCGAGATGCTCCAGGCCTGGATGGCGACTCTGATCGGCCTCGGCGGCGCGGTGGGCGTTTGCCGGCAACTGGGATCCTGGCATGCGGGAGTGGGTTCGTTCGCGCTGACGGCCGCCCTGGCCCTCTATGCCTTGTCGTTTTTCTTCGCCGACCGACGGATCGAGGGCCGGCAGCATTTCATTTTCTTCAGCTTTCTGGCCCTGGCGTTTGCCGGTGCCGCGTTGCCCGTGCTCTTTTCGCGGGAGATGGTCGCGTTGAGCTTCTCGCTGGTCGCCCTTCTGACCGCCTGGCTGGGGGCCCGTTTCTCCCGCGCCACGCTGAGTTTTCACGCCGCGTTTTTTTGTGGGGGCGCGGTGATGGCTTCCGGACTGTGGAGCCTGGCGTGGCATGCCTGGACGGGCTCGTCGGGAGGGAAGGTGACGGGCCTGATGGGCGCGGTGTGGCTGGTTTGCGCCGCCTGTACGTGGATGCGGGTGGCCTGGCACGGGCGCACCTGGGGGCGCTTCTCCCGCGTGCCCAAAGTGCTTCTGATCGCCATTGCCGCCTACTCCGGCGGCGGCCTGCTGGTGGCCGCGGTGTCCCGGTCCTGGTCACCGGCCGCCGGCGATCGTCCCCTGGGCATCGCCCTGTCCACCATGGCCCTGTCGGTGGTGGCGACCATGCTGGCCGAACTGTCCCGCAGTCGGCGGCTGGGCGAGGCCCGCTGGCTGGTCTACCCGACCCTGGGGCTTGGCGCTGTGCGCCTGCTGCTGGTGGATTTGCGGGCCGGCTCGACCCTGGCCTCGGTGCTTTCCCTGGTCGCCCTCGGTGGTGCGCTGATCCTCACCTCCCTCAGGCTCAAGGGCGCCGGCGAGGAGTCGGCCGGGGACGCCTAGCGGCCCGTCGAGAAAGGGTGTCAGAAGGTTCGCGCGCCCTTCTCGCCGTGCTCGCGGCTGCGGCGCCGACGCCGCGGAGCCCGCTTGCGTGGTGGTGGGGGGCCTTGGGGGAAAACCTCCTGGAAACGGCTTCTCCAGCGTACGGCCTCGGGTTCGAGGTCGCCGGTGGCCCGCGCCTGGAGTTCGAAGAAGTCGAGGGCGTCGGGGAAATAGGCGCGCTTGACGAAGGCCGTGACGGAAAAGCGGCGGCGCTTGTTTCGCGGCGAGAATCGCCCGAGGGCCAGCACGACCTGGCGGATCCGCTCGGCCTCCCGCCGGCTGATCGCCAGGCGCTGGCCGATCGGACGCAGGGCCTCGGTGACCGCCGTGGTGGCATCACGGCTGCCGGCGTCGTGCAGGGGCGTGAGCAGCACGGGGGCCAGGAGGATCGCCAATCGCACGGCCGGGGAAAGAGCGCGACCAGCCTGGGTCCAGGCATCGGCGACCCGCAGGCTGCGGCGCAGGGCCTCGACTTCTTCGAGGCGACCTTCCCGGGCGGAGCGGGCGAGGTGCTGGTGGAGTTCAGGAAGAATGACTTCGAGCAGGCCATGGGTCATCAGCGCGTCGAAGGCCGGGGCCATGGCGCCGCCGGAGAACATCCGGAGCAGGTCCTCGTGAATGCGGGGAGCCGCGGCGTTGAGGATCTCTCCCGCATGACGGCGAATGGCCTGTTCGGTGGCGGGGTCGATCCGGCAACCGAGTCGTGTGGAGAGACGGATGGCGCGGAGCATGCGGATCGGGTCTTCGCGCAGCCTGACGTCGGGATCGCCGATGCTGCGTACCAGCCGCGCGGCGGCGTCTTCGGTGCCGCCCACGTGGTCGAGAATCACCCGGCGCTGGACGTCGTAGAGCAGCGCATTGATCGTAAAATCCCGGCGCCGGGCGTCTTCTTCGGCAGTGCCGAAGACGTTGTCGTCGCGGATCAACAGCTCGCCGTTCTCCTGGCCTTCGCCGGAGTGGTTGCCCGAGCGGAAGGTGGCGACCTCGATGATCTTGTCACGGAAAAAGACGTGGGCCAGTCGAAAACGCCTGCCGATGATGCGGCAGTTGCGGAACAGTTTCTTGACTTGCAGCGGCTGGGCCGATGTGGCCACGTCGAAATCCTTCGGGCGGAGCCCGAAGATCAAGTCCCGTACGCTGCCCCCCACCATGTAGGCCTCATGGCCCGCTTCGGTCAGTCGCCGGATCACGCGCAGGGCGTCGTCGTCGAGGCACTCCTCGTCGAAGGTGCGCGGAACCTCCTTGAAGGATGCTTCCGGAGCGGGCGGCGGTTCGGAAGACGGGGGCGCCGGTTCCCGGCCGAGCAGGGCCTGGAGATAGGCGGGAGTGGGTTGCGATGTCGGCAAGGGTTCTATCTCCCGAAGAGGCTGGTCAGCCAGTGCTTGTTGGCCTGGCGATTGAGCTCGGCGATGGCGTCGGTCAGCGGGATGTCCTTGGGACAGACCTCCACGCAATTCTGGGCGTTCCCGCAGCCGGTCAGGCCGTTGCGGCCCATCACGGCGTCGAGACGCTCCCCGGCGTTCATCGCCCCGATGGGGTTGGTGTTGAAGTAGTGGGTCTGGCCGAGCGGAGCGGGGCCGATGAACTGGGAGGGGTCCTTGCCATCGTAGTTGGGGCAGGCTTCCATGCAGCAGCCGCAGGTCATGCAGCGACTGAAAACGTAGGAAAGACTTGCTTCCTCCGGCGGCCGGCGCGGACCGGGACCGAGGTCGTGGGTGCCGTCGATGGGAATCCAGCCGTGAATCTGCTTGAGGGCGTCGAACATCGGCTTGCGATCCACCATCAGGTCGCGAATGACCGGAAACTTGCTCAGCGGGGCCAGTTCGATCGGCCCGTCCGGCAGGGAGTCGATCAGTGTCGAACACGACTGCCGGGGAACGCCGTTGACCAGCATCGTACAGGCGCCGCACACTTCTTCGAGGCAGGAGCAGTCCCAGACCGGCGGTGCCGTGGCCTTGCCGGCGGCGTCGACGGGGTTGCGGGCGATTTCCTGGAGGCAGGCGATGATGTTCAGGTTGGGCCTGTAGTCGAGGCGGAACTCCTGGACGTAGCTCGGCTCCTGGGGGCCGTCCTGCCGGCGGATACGAAAAACGATTTCGCTGCGCATCGCTGGGTCTCCCGATCAGTCGTAGTGGCGGGCCACGGGCTTGGAAATCGAAGTGTCGACCGGCTCGTAGGAAAGCACCGGTCCCTCCGGCGACCAGGTGGCGATGGTGCTCTTGAGCCAGTTCTCGTCATCACGTTCGGGGAACTCGGGTTTGTAGTGGGCTCCTCGCGACTCGTCCCGCTGGAGCGCACCGAGGGTGATCACCCGGGCCAGCTCCAGCATGTTCCAGAGCTGGTGGACAAAGGGAATCTCGGGATTCGCCCAGCTGGAAGTGTCGGTGACGCCGATCTTCTTCCAGCGCTCCATCAGTTCCTGGATCTTGGCGTCGGTCTGCCGCAGCTTGTCGTTCTCCCGCACGATGGTCACGTTGGCGATCATCGTGTCGCCCAGCTCCCGGTGCAACTTGTGCGGGTTTTCGGGGCCGTCCATGCGGGCGATCTCATCGAAGTGTTTCTCCCACTGGCTGACGCTGCGGTCGTAGAGTCCAGCGTCCAGATCGGTGGCGAGGCGGTCGAGGTTCTCGGCGAAGATCACCGAAGACGGGCCGGCCAGGGTGCCGGCGTAGATGCACGAGAGCAGGGCGTTGGCCCCCAGGCGATTGGCGCCGTGGTACTGGTACTCGCATTCGCCGGCGGCGTAGAGGCCGGGAATGTTCGTCATGTGGTTCTTCGGCGAGCTCTTGTCGATCATCCCGTCGGCGGTGGGCTCGTAGTCGACCCACAAGCCACCCATCGAGTAGTGTACGGCGGGAAAGATCTTCATCGGCACCGTGCGCGGGTCGTCGCCGACGAACTGCTCGTAGATCTCGAGAATCGCCCCCAGGCGACGGTCGAGGAACTCGCGGCTCTTGTGGGTCAGGTCGAGGTAGACCTTCTGCTCGCCGTCGAGGCCCATGCCCAGGTCGACGCAGACGTGGTAGATCTCCCGCGCACCGATGTCCCGCGGCACCAGGTTGCCGAAGCGGGGGTACTTTTCTTCGAGGAAGTACCAGCGCTCGCTTTCGGGGATCTCGGACGGTGGTCGGGTGTCGCCTTTCTTCTTCGGCACCCACACGCGGCCGCCTTCACCTCGGGCCGATTCACTCATCAGCCGCATCTTGTCTTCACCGGGAATCGCCGTCGGATGGATCTGGATGAACTCACCGTTGGCGTAACGCACCCCGGCGCGGTAGCAACCGGCGGCCGCCGAACCGGTGTTGATCATCGAGTTCGTGCTCCGGCCGTAGACCAGGCCCGGGCCGCCGGTCGCCATCACCACCGCGTCGGAGCGGAAGGCCTGCACCTTCATCGTTCTCAGGTCCATCGCGACGATGCCGCGGCAGGGTCCCTCCGGGCTCTCCAGAACCGGTGCGAGGAACTCGAAGCCTTCGTACTTGGTGACCAGTCCCTGGGCTTCAAAACGCCGGACCTGTTCGTCGAGGGCGTAGAGCAACTGCTGGCCGGTGGAAGCGCCGGCAAAGGCCGTGCGGTGGTGCAGCGTGCCGCCGAAGCGGCGGAAGTCCAGGTTGCCCTCCGCCGTGCGGGAGAAGGGGACACCCATCCGGTCCAGCAGGTAGATGATCGCGGGGGCGTCGTAGGCCATCCCGCGGCACAGGGGCTGGTGGGCCAGGAAATCGCCGCCCTTGACGGTGTCGTAGTAGTGGATCTCCGGCGAGTCGTCCTCGCCCATGATGTTCACGGCGGCATTGATGCCACCCTGGGCGCATACGGAGTGGGAACGCTTGACCGGAACGATCGAGAAGAGATCGACGGGGCAACCGCGTTCGGCGATCTTGATGACGGTCATCAGGCCGGCCAGGCCGCCACCGACGACGATGATGCGGGGCTTGTTGCTCATGGGTGCTCACCTCCCTCGACGCCGCGGTCGTGGAGTTCGTGGATCTCGAGGACCTCGGAATCCGCCGCCGGCGTGGCCGCAGCGTGCACGTGGGACTCGCTCTTGTCGAAGATGAGAATCGGCTCGAGGCCCAGTGGCCGGAAGGCCAGCAGCGAGTTGAGGCCCGTCACGGCCAGCGCCAGGGCGACCGCCAGTGCCGCCCAGGACCAGCGCTTCTGGGCTTGACGGCCGCGCAGCAGGCCCCAGTGAATGGCGAAGCCCCACAGACCGTTGCCCAGGTGGAAGGACGCCGAGCAGACCCCGATCACGTAGAAGGCGAGGATGAAGGGGTTCTGCAGCTTATCGCTCATCAAGGCGAAAAGATCACTGGTGTCGTAACCGAAGTAGTGACCGAAGCGGGTCGCCGCCAGGTGGTAGCCGATGAAGAAGATCAGCACCACGCCACTGATGCGCTGGAGCGCGAACATGGCATTCTGCCGGTAACCCAGGGTACGGTTGTTGAAACGAGCTTCCCGGAAGATGATCACCCCGACGACAAGGTGAAAGAGAATCGGGAGAAAGATGCCCAGTCCTTCGATCAGGTAGAGGTAGGGCAGGGAGGTGAGGAACTCTACCTTCGCGTTGTAACTCTCCGCTCCGTGGAGGGCGAACGAGTTGGTGAAGAAATGCTCCGCCAGGAAGACGCCGATGGGAAACACGCCGCTCAGGCTGTGCAACCGGCGAAGCGCAAAATACTGGCGCTCCGTGAGGGCCATGGGTGTAGACCTCCATGAGGAATGGCGTTGAATGAACTGTTTCCTTACAGCCTGGGATCGCGAGGGCCGTGGGAGCCAGCGGGAATCCCCCTGGAGGCCGCCGCGCGGCGGAACGGGCGAAGCCCTGGGTAAGGAGGAGAAACTTACCATTTACGCGCGTCTGAATACAGGCACTCCGAGGCTTTTTTTCCTCTGGGTTCTTTTTCTCCTCGGTGCCGTCGGGCCGACCGCGCCGGCCGCCGCCGCCGAGGCGCCGGATTCCGCCCCCGCGGCCCCCCTTCTGGAGGGCTGGACCCGGCTGACCATCGAAGGGCGCAAGTTCCTCGTGGCCCGGGGCCGGTCGGTGATCGAGCGGCGTCAGGCCCCGGCGGCGGGAGAGGCCGACCCGGGCCCCGTCGCAGAGGTTCGCGTGGTGTCCACCGCCCGGGTTCTGGGGCACGACCTCAGCCGCCACCATGTGGTCAGCCGGGCCCGGGTGGACGGCCGGCTGATCGAGTGGGTCGAGCGGGACGGCAGGGGTCGCCTGCGCCGGGGGCGCCTGGTGGGGGACCGGCTGGTCGTCAGCCGCTTCAGCCGGCGTGCTTCGGTCGAGACGGGCGCCTGGACCCTCGATCGCCGCCGCGTGTTCCCCCTGGCCGGGGCCTGGGAGCGGGTGCCGGCCATCGATCCCTACGGGCTGCTGGGCCGCCTGGCCACGGCCGCCGCCGGAAGCACCGGCCGCATCTTCCTCCTCACCCGTCGCGGGCCCGTGGAAGTCGTCTACCGCGCGGAGGCCTCCGTCCGGGAGCGCTGGCGCCTGCGCGACGAGGACGCCGGCCGCAGCCGCCGCTACGCCTTGCGGGTGCGCCGGGTGGACCTGGCTCCCGCCCGACAGGGTGGGCGCACGCTCTTCGACATGGAAGGCCCCCTGCAGTTGTGGGTCGAGGAGGGCTCGGGGGCGCTGCTGAAGATCAGCGGACACGCCCCCAAACTCCGCGGGGCGATCACGCTGCGCCTGACGGCGTTCTCCCGCAGGCCTCCGGGGGCCTTCGGCGAGGTGCCGGATCTGCCCCCCGATCCGCCTGCCGCGGAGGCTGCGGTTGACGGCGGGGGAGCGGGCTCCTAGATTCCACTCCTTTTCGTCTCATCGGGCCTCCACCCGCACGCGGCCGCCGCCCCGGGGCCAAAAGCGAGGAAGGACTGTTGGTGTCGAGCAAGAACGGCGAATTGCACCGTCTGCTGCAATCGGCGCGCCGCGTCGTGCTGACCACCCACCGCAGCCCGGACGGCGATGGTGTGGGCAGCGAAGTGGGCCTGGCCCGGATGCTTGCGGCGGCCGGCGCCGAGGTGCGCATCATCAACGTGGATCCCCTGCCGCGCCTGTTGACCTTTCTGGATACCGCCTTCCGCGTCGAGACCTACGAGCCGCAGGTCCACGATGCGGTACTGGCCGCGGCCGACGTCATCGTGATGCTGGACAACTCGGTGGCGGCGCGCATGGGACGGATGGAGCCGGTGGTGCGCCGGGCCGCCGCTTCCAAGGCCTGCATCGACCACCATCCCGACCCGGACTCCTACTGGAATCCCTGCCTGGTGGACACCGGCGCCTGCTGCACGGGCCAGCTCATTCATGCCCTGGGAGAGGCGCTCGGCTGGTCCATCGACCCGCCGGCGGCGGAGGCGCTCTATACCGCCCTGGTTTCGGACACGGGGCGCTTTCGCTTCGCCAATACATCGCCCGAGGCCTTCCGCATGGCTGCCGCGCTGGTCGAGCGGGGCGCCCGGCCGGCCCGCATCTACGCCCGCCTCGAAGAACAGTACAGCGAGGGCTTTCTGCGGATGTACGGCGAGGTACTGGCCGGCATGGAGAGCCGCTGCGAGGGCCGACTGCTGCTGCTGCGGATCCCCCTGGCCATGATCGAGCGCCATGGCGCCGCCGGCGAGGACCTCAGCGAGATCATCAACCAGTCCCTGGGGCACCGCGAAAGCCGGTTGGCGGTTCTCTTCCGGGAACTGGAGGACGGCCAGACCAAGATCAGCCTGCGCTCCAAGGGGGCCCGGGACGTCAATCGCCTGGCCCGCCGTCACGGGGGCGGGGGCCATCGCAACGCCTCGGGGATCGTGCTGCCGCAGCCCCTGGAGGCCGCCGTCACCCTGCTGCTTCCTGAACTCGAGGCCCTGGCCACCGAGGAGGAGTCGCCTCCAGGCCCCTCGCCGGCATGAGGCTTTTGGAGCGGCCTGCTAGGCTTGTCTTCCCCGCCGCCCGAGGACGCTGGAGGCTCCGATGGGTCGTAGTAAGGCGTTGCTGGTTCGACTGCTCAAGGCCAGTCCCCGACCTCTGGTCTGGCGCTTTGCCCGCCGCTACATCGCGGGCGACCGCCTGGACCATGCCGTCGAGGTGGTTCGTCGCCTGGAGCGTGAGGGATGCCGGGCCACGGTGGACGTGCTTGGCGAGGACGTGACCCGCGAGTCCGACGTGGAGGCCTACGTCGAGGAGTATCACCAGGCCATCGAGCGGATCGTCGCCGAGGGCCTCGATGCCAATGTCTCGATCAAGCCCACCGCCTTCGGTCTGCGGATCTCCGAGGCCCTGTGCTACCGCGCCCTCCGCTCGGTGCTGGAGAAGGCGGACGAGCACGGCATGTTCGTCCGCCTCGACATGGAGGACAGTCCCACCACCCAGGCCACGCTCGATCTCTATCGGCGGCTCAGGAGCGAGGGCTTCGAGCGGTTGGGGGTGGTGCTCCAGTCCTACCTGCGGCGCACCCTGGACGACGTCCGGACCCTGGCCGCGGAGGGCGCCAGCGTGCGGCTCTGCAAGGGCATTTACGTTGAGCCGCGGGAACTGGCGTACAAGGAGTACCAGCTCATCCGGGAAGCCTATGTCGACGCCCTCGAGGTGCTGCTGCGGGGAGAGGACACTCACACCGCCATCGCCACCCACGACGACTACCTGGTCTTCCATGGCCGCCGACTGGTGCGTGAGCTGGGCCTGGGGCCTGGGCGATACGAGTTCCAGATGCTGCTGGGGGTGGACGAACAGCTGCGACGCCTGCTGGTGGCCGAGGGGCATCCCTTGCGGGTTTACGTGCCCTACGGCCGGGGCTGGCACGGTTACTCCCTGCGGCGCCTGGTGGAGAACCCGCACCTGGCCGCCCACGTGGTGCGCAACGTACTCGGCTTCGGCATCGGTTCGGAAAAGGCTGCCCCACGGTGAGGATCTTCGCCATCGGCGATCCCCACCTCTCCTTCGGTCGGCCCAAGCCGATGGATGTCTTCGGTGAACTCTGGAGGGATCATCCCGCCCGGCTGGCCGAAGCCTGGGACCGGTCGGTGGCGGACGACGACGTGGTGCTCGTGGTGGGGGACATCTCCTGGGCCCGCACCCCTGCCGAGGCCGTCCCGGACCTGGACTTCCTGGCTCGTCGCCGGGGGCGGCTGAAGGTCCTGATACGGGGCAACCACGACTCGTGGTGGAAGAGTGCCGCCAAGGTGCGCGGCCTCTTGCCCGCCGGGATGGCGGCGATCCACCACGACGCCCTGCGCCTCGACGAGGGGGTCGTCCTCTGTGGCGCGCGAGGGTGGAGCCTGCCGTCGATGCCCTGGAGCGATCCCGACAGGGATCCGGCGATCTATCGCCGGGAGCTGGGGCGTCTCGACCTCTCCCTGGCCGCCGCCGGGCGTCTGCGCCGGCCGGGCGACGCGCTGGTGGCCTTGTTGCACTATCCGCCCCTGGGGCCCGACGCCGCGCCCGGCCAGGCGGGGGAGGTGCTCGAGCGCCTGGGCCGGGCCGGGGTCGTGGTGGCCGCTTACGGGCACCTCCACGGCGCCGACCACCGCTGGGCTCCCCGGGGCGAGATCGGCGGGGTGATGCTGCGTTTCGTGGCCGCGGACTACACGGGTTTCGCCCCCCGCCTGGTCTGGAGCCCCGAGAGCGGCCCGGTGGACGAGCCGGAGTAGGGTCGTCAGGGCCGGGCGCCGCCCGACGCCTCGAGCTGCCGGGCCATGCGCCGGATCCGCTCGGCCTCGTCGGGCTCGAGGGCGGCCAGGGCTTCCGCGGCGATGCGCTGCACCCGTCGCTCTTCGGCCTGCTGCTCGGGACCCTCCTGGTCGAAGTCGGCCAGGCCCTGCCCGAAGCGCACCAGGTGCACCAGTTCGTGGGCCAGGGTCAGTTCGAGGACGGCGTCGAGGCCGAAGTCCCGGGCCCGGCGCAGGATCTCCTCGTCCCGCAGGACAATGCGGTAGCGCTGCTGGTCGGCCGGGGCGGGTTCGATGCGAACGATCTGGGCCAGGGCCGAGGCCGGGAAGTGCAGATCCGGGTGGTCGGCGGCGGAGGCCAGATCGTAGCGAAAGCGGGTGGACCATTCCCGCGGGCGAATCGCGTAGTAACGGGCGACGGCTTTCTCCGCCTTCTCCAGGCAGCGGCAGACCTGCGCGTTCCAGGGGGGGCGGGTCAGGCGCTCGTCGGCTGGGGAGGCGGCGGGCATCATCGGGTCTCCAGGGGCGTCGTCGCATGGTACCGGTCGCGCTCGGCGGTTGACAGGGCAAGGGGGAGATCTTATCCATGCGCCGGCCGAGACCGCGGGCGCGGGCGGTGTTTTTCGCCCATACTGGCGCCGCGAAACCCGCCCCACACCGCCCGCGGCCCCAGGGGCCATCAGGGAGCAGGGCCATGCCGATTTACGAATACCAGTGCCAGAAGTGCGGTCACGAGTTCGAAAAGATCCAAAAGTTCTCCGACCGGCCGGTCCGGCGCTGCCCCGAATGCGGGGGCAAGACCGAAAAACTGATCTCCCGGAGCGCCTTCGTGCTCAAGGGGGGCGGGTGGTACGCCGACGGCTACTCAGGTGGAAGTAAGGCCAAGAAGCGGGCCGCCTCGTCTTCCGGGTCTTCCGGGAGTGACGCCTCCGCGGGCAAGACCTCCTCGTCGAAGAAGACCGGCTCCGGCTCCAAGAAGGAGTAGGCGCCCTCCCGGGGGCGCCGGGGGGCGGTTGAACCCCTGTCATTGACCACGCCTGCCGATGGCGGCTAACATGGCCGGCGACCGGATCGAAGAATCCGGCCGGAAGGTTGTCGTGGCACCGATGCAGCCCAGCCTGGTCGAGTCCCTCAGCGCCACCCGTGGCAGGTTCCGCGGGGCCGCTGCGGTTGTCTCCAGCCGAGGGGCTGCCTTGCATCTTTTGACGTTCCCTGGTCGACCCCTTTCCCCGGCGCCCTCCCCCGCGGCCCCGTTGGGGAGAATCTTCGCGCTGGAGAGGGAGTCACCCGAGGGAGCGGTCCGGACCCCTCGCCCTTCGGATCCGGGGCACCGCCGCGCAGCATGAGCCGGTGAACACGGCCGCCTTCCGCCCACTCCAGCGCCCGGCGCTGCGGAGGAAGGCTGATGATGGTTCTGGCCCAGACGGGCGCCTGGCCCCTCGAGACGGGGCTGTGGGCGCTGGGGCTGTTGCTTGCGGGGGCCGTCCTGGGGGCGGGCGTCGCCATCTGGTGGGCCGGTCGACGCGGCCGGGGATGGCTCAGCCAGGCCCGGGAGCAGGCCGCGGAGATGGTCCGCGAGGCCCGCGGTCGGGCCGGCGCCGAGGCGCGGGCCTTGCTGGCCCAGGCGGAAGAAGACGCCCACGCCCGCCAGGAAGCGTGGACCGAGGAAGAGCAACGCCGCCGCCAGGCTCTCGAAGAGGCGGAAGAAGAAGCGGAAAAACGGCACCGGCGGCTGGTCGACCGGGACCGGGCCCTGGCTCGCCGGGACCAGATCCTCGGCACCCGGGAAAAGGAGATCGACCGGCGTTCGGCCGAACTCGATCGGCGCCATGAAGAGGTCGAGCATCGCCTCGAGCAGGTCACGGTGCGCCTCGAAGAAGTTTCGGGGCTTTCCCGGGACGAGGCCCGCCGCCAGCTCCTCGACGCCTTGAGGGCCGAGGTGCGACAGGCGGCGGCGGCGGAGGTGCGGGCGATCAAGGAGGAAGTCCAGCTCCAGGCGGACTTCGAGGCGGCCAAGATCATGGCCCTGGCCACCGAGCGGCTGGCTTCCGACTTTTCCGCCGAGCGCACCACGTCCGTCGTGCCGTTGCCGGACCCCGCCCTTCGCGGCCGGATCATCGGATCGGAAGGCCGTAATATCCGCGCTTTCGAGTCCCTCAGCGGCATGCAGCTCGTTCTCGACGACAATCCGGGGCACGTCCTGATCAGCGGTTTCAATCCGATCCGGCGGGAAGTGGCCCGTCGGGCCCTCGAGAAGCTGATCGAGGGGGGGACGATCCATCCGCGCAAGATCCAGCAGGTGATCACCGCCATGCAGCGCAAGGTGGACCAGGAGACCCAGCGCGCCGGCAAGGAAGCCGTCGCCCGCTTCGGCTTCAAGGGGATCCACCCGGAGATCGTCTCGCTTCTCGGGCGGCTCAAGTACCGCACCAGCTACGGGCAGAATGTACTCGAGCACGTCAAGGAGGCGGCCTACATTTGTGGAATCATGGCCAAGGAACTGGGTCTCGATCAGAAACTGGCCCAGCGTTCGGCCCTGCTCCACGACATCGGCAAGGCCGTCGATTTCGAGCGGGAGGGGACCCATCCCGAGATCGGCGGCGAACTGGCCCGCCGCTGCGGCGAGCCGGAAGTGGTGGTCAACGCCATCGAGTCCCATCACGACGATTGCGAGGTGATCCACCCCATCGCCGTGCTGGTGGCGGCGGCCGACGCCCTCTCCGGCGCTCGGCCCGGTGCCCGGCGGCGGACCACCGTCGATTACATCCGCCGCATCACCCGCCTCGAGGAGCTGGGGGGCTCCTTCGACGGCGTCGAGAACTGCTATGCCCTCCAGGCCGGAAGGGAGCTGCGGGTGATCGTCAACGCCGGCAAGCTCGACGATGACCACGCCGCCCTGCTCTCTCACGATCTTTCCCAGCGTATTCAGAGCGAGGTGGACTACCCGGGGCGGATCAAGATCACCGTCATCCGTCAGCTCAGGGCCCAGGCGGTGGCGCGCTAGCCGCGGAGGGTCCGGCGCCTGCCTCGCCCGCGCGACGCTTTTTCAACGGGCGGCTGGCTCCGTCAGGGACGGCGGATGACGAAGACGGTCTGGTCGTCGGCGCGGGGGATCGGAGACCATTGCTCGACCGCCGCGAAGGTGCGCTCGACGATGGTCTCGGCGGGAAGATGCCGGGTCTCTCTGAGCAGGCGCTCGAGGCGGCCGGCACCGAAGAACTTGCCGGTAGGGGAAACCGCCTCGGTGATGCCGTCCGTGTAGAGCATCAGGGTCGAGCCGGGGGGGAATTTCTCGAAGCCCCGCTCGTAGCGCGCCCGGGGGTTGGGGCCGAGGACCATGCCGCCCCGCTTGAGGCGCGTGATGCGCCCGCCGCGCCAGAGCAGTCCCGGGGGGTGGCCGGCGTTGCAGTAGACCAGGTTTCCCGAGGGTTCGAATTCCGCGTAGAACAGGGAGATGAAGCGGCTGGCCAGGGCGGATTGGGCCACCACGCGGTTGACACGTTCGACGGCCGTGGTCAGCCGGTACTGCACGTCCAGGGCGACCCGCAGGCCGGTGATCACATCCCGCGCCATCAGGGCGGCCGGCAGACCGTGACCGCAAGAGTCGGCGATGACCACGCCCAGGTTCTTCGGTGTTTGCAGGGGAAAATCGAAGAGATCGCCGCCCACGTCCTCGGCGGGGATGGATCGGGCGGCGATATCGAAGCCGAAGAAATCCGGCGGGCGCTCGGGAAGCAGGCTGAGCTGGATCTGGCGTGCCTCCGCCAGATCGTGCAGCAGGTGTTCCTGGGTCAGGCGCAGGTTGATCACGTGGCGGATGGTGCCCAACAGGTAGACCGCGCGCACCGGGTCGAGGGGCTCGCCCAGGGTGAAGGCGATGAAGTGCCGCCCGTCCTTGCCCACCGTGATCGCGGCGAAGCGCCGGGCTCCGACCCGCCCTTCGATGCTCGCGTCGAAATCGGGGTCGTCTTCCTCCATCAGCAGGAAACCTTCCTCGAGCAGCCGCTGGATCGGGCGGTAGTCGGCGGAGACGGTGAATCCGGGACGCGCTCGTCCGGAGCGCCCGACGGTGTGTTCGAGGCGGTAGTGGCTGCGATCGGAATCGGCCGCGTAGAGCCGGCCACCGGTGATTCCCAGGCTCTCTCCGGGGCCCGCCACGATGGCCTCGAGGATGCCGGCGAGGGTCGAGGATCGCTCGCCCGTCTCCTCGATGCTTTCGAGGGCCTTCTCCAGGCTGCGATAGGTCTTGTGATAGTCGATCATGCCGGCTCCGACCGGGACTCTGGGCCGCATCGAGCCCCAAGCCGGCACACTAGCGCGGATCCCTCCCGGGCGCTACGGCAGGGGTGCGGCAGGGTGGTTACAATGGCCCCATGTCGGAATTCGAGGGGCAGGAAGAGGTGGCGGCGTGCGACTTGGCCGCCTTTTTGCGCCATTTTCTCTCCCAGGCTCGCGAGCGGGGCCTGGAGGTCTCGCGCCAGACCCAGTCCATGTGGCCCTTCTTCCGTGGCGGCGAGACGATCCACTGGCGCGAGCCTTCGCCCCCGCCCCGGGTGGGTGACGTGGTGCTCTTCCTGATGGCTTCTCGGGCGCGGGGCGTGGGGGCCGAGGTGAAGGCCGTGGCCGGAGAAGAAGGCGCTCGCCCGTTGCTGCTCGCGGCCCTCAGGGGCCTGGTCGTCCACCGCGTGGTGCGACGGGAGGCCGATGGCCGCCTGCGGACTCAGGGTGACAACCGGGCCCGGCCCGATCTTCTCCCCGTGCCGGTCTCCGATGTCCTGGGAGTGGTCACCGCCGTCGAGCGGGACGGCCGGTGCTGGTCGCTCGAAGGGGCGGGAGCCCGTTTCTACGGGCGGGGCGCGGCGGCGATCTCCCGGCTCACGGCGCGCTGGGTGCCTTTTCGTGGGGGATGGCGCTTGCAGCGGGGTGCCCACCGGCTGTGGTCCCTGCTACACGGGCTTTGTCACCCGAGCCGGGCCGGCTGAGAAGTCCCCCTCGGGGGTCGGCTTGACCCGCCCGGTCGCTCCCGGTTAGATACGCCGGTCGGTATCGGCCGAGATCAGGTCGAAGGCGGAGGGGTCCTGCACCGGCCAGGCGGAGGAGAGTTCATGAGCGACCCGGGCAACACCAGGAAGTACCACTACAAGCCATTCGTCCCCGAGCAGACCGATCTTCCCGAACTCACCCTCAGGGCCCTTCTGGTGGGGGTCTCTCTGGCTGCGATCCTGGGAGCGGCCAACGCCTACGTGGGGATGAAGGCCGGCCTGACCGTGGCGGCCACCTTCCCGGCCGCGGTGATCGCGCTGGCGGTCGTGCGCCTGTGGCGGGGCTCGATCCTCGAGGAGAACATCATCCGGACCACGGCTTCGGTGGGCGAGGCCCTGGTGGCGGGGGCGATCTTCACCGTGCCCGCCTTCGTGCTGGTCGGATACTGGGAAAATCTGCTGACTCCCGGCAACTACCTCGAGGGTAGCCTGCTGCTGCTGATCGGCGGCGTGCTGGGAGTGCTTTTCGTGATCGTGCTGCGCCGGGCGCTGGTGACCGAGTCGGATTTGCCGTTCCCCGAGTCGGTGGCGGCGGCGGCGATTCACAAGGTCGGCCAGAAAGGCGCCACCGGCGCGAGTCTCGTCTTCGGCGCCATGGGGGTGTCGATGGTGATCGAGTTCTTCAAGCACAGCGCGGGGGTGACCCTGATCCGCGAGCGTATCGAAGGTGTGGTCACCTTCACGCGCAGCATGATTCCCCTCGGCGGCGAGCAGAAGCCCTTTTTCGGTGCCCTGGCCTGGCGCACGCCCAACGCCTCCCCGATGCTGATGGGCGTGGGCTACATCATCGGCCCTCGACTGGCGGCGATCAATTTCTCGGGCGGCGTGCTGGCGTGGGGGTTTCTGGTGCCGCTGATCCTGATGATCAACGGTCCCGAGGGGGCGATCACGGCCCTGGCCGCCAGTGAAGGGTGGGGCGCGGCGGCCGGGGAGGCCTGGTCCAACATCGTGCGTCCCATCGCCGTGGGCGCGATGCTGGTGGGCGCGGCCTACACCCTCTACGGCATGCGTTCCCAGCTGCTGGCGGGCATCACCAAGGCGGCGGGTGATCTGCGCGCGATGAAGACCGGGACCGGCAAGCCCTCCCGCTACGAGCACGACCTGCCGGTGACCGTCATCGGTGTCACCATCGCCGCGATGGTGATTCCCACCTTCCTGATCTACTGGCATTTCACCGGAAACCTGGTGGCGGCCGCCGTGCTGGCGGTGGTGATGATCGCCGCGGGTTTTCTCTTCTGTGCCGTGGCGGGTTACCTGGTGGGCTTGATCGGCTCGTCCTCCAATCCCATCTCGGGGCTGACCCTCTCCACGCTGATCCTGGCCGCCGGGCTGATGGTCGTGCTCTCCCAGACGGGACCGGGGAGCATCGCGGCGGTGTTGGGGGTGGCGACGGTGGTCTGCTGCGCCTGCGGCATCGGCGGCGACATGATGCAGGACCTCAAGGTCGGGCATATTCTCGGGGGCACGCCCTCGAAGATGCAGATCGGCGAGATCCTCTCGGTGGTGGTGGTCTCCTTCCTGCTGATCGCTCCCATCGGTTACCTGCATGCGGCGGATCTGAAGATCCACCCGGGGGTTGGGGGTATCGGTGGGGAGAACCTGCCGGCGCCCCAGGCCGGTCTGATGGCGATGCTGTCGAGGGGCATCATCGGCGGGGAGATGGCCTGGCCCCTGGTCTTCGTCGGTGCGGTCTTCGCCCTGGGGATGATCCTGATCAAGGCGCCGAGCCCGATGCTCATCGCGGTGGGTATGTACCTGCCCTTGCAAAGCACTTTCGCCATCTTCGTCGGGGGGCTTTTCCGGTGGATGGTGGACTGGCTGCTCAGTCGCCGGGGTGCCAGCGAGGAGCAGATCGAGGAGGCCGGCGGAAGGGGCGTGCTGGTGGCCTCCGGATTGATCGCCGGTGAAGCCCTGACAGGGGTGGGGCTGGCCGTCTGGGTCATCGCCACCGACGCGAGCGGTGCGATCTGGGCGCCTTTCGACGGCGGCAGCCAGGCGATTCCCACCCTGTTGATGCTCGGTGTCTTCGCGGCCATCGCCGGGATGCTGATCCTGCCGCCGCTGCGCCACTTCACGGGCGCGAAGAAGTAGCGCGGGATGGGGTCGGTGGACGCCGTGAACGAAGACTGGGGCCCGCTGCGGCCCCGCCGTCTGTTGCCCTACACGCCGCGGGAGCCGGGCGAGGTCTGCGAGCGGGTTTCGGTGCTCGTGCCGCGCTTCCGGCATCCCCGGCTTCGGCGCTGGTGCGAGCGTCTGCGCCTGCCTCCCTATCGGATCCATCTCGACGATGTGGGCTCCTTCGTCTGGTTGCAGTGCGACGGAAACCGGCCGGTGGCGGAGATCGGCCGGCGCCTGACGGAGGCCTTCGGCGAGCGGGTGCAGCCGGTCGAGCAACGGTTGACGACCTTCTTCCTCCAACTCCAGCGGGCCGGCATGGTGAGCCTCGAGGATGAATCATGAGCGGGGGCTGCACCTACTACTCGGTGGACGTGGAGGCTTCGGGGCCGGTGCCGGGGCTCTACAACCTGCTCAGCGTCGGCGTGACGGTGGTCGCTGAAAAAACGGGGGGCGGGTGGGAGACCGCCGAAGAGATCTACCTCGAATTGCGGCCGGTCTTCGCCGGGCACGATCCCCGGGCCAACGCGGTCCATGGGCTCGACCTGGAGCGGCTCGCCCGCGAAGGACTCGAGCCCCGGGCCGCCATGGAGGCTTTGGCCGACTTCGTGCGGCGTACCTGTCGCCGGGGCACCGAGCCGGTCTTCGTCGGGCACGTGGCGGTCTTCGACTGGATGATGGTCGCCTGGTACTTCGCCTGGTGCGGACTGGCCAATCCCTTCGGCTACAAGGGGATCGACACCAAGTCGCTGGCCATGGGAGCGCTGGGGCTGCCCTGGCTCGAGACCTCGCGGGAGACTCTCGAAGAGTGTCTGGGCCTCGAGCATCAGGACCCGGAGACGGCTCACCGGGCCGATGCGGATGCGCGCGCCCAGGCGCTGCTGCTGATCGCGCTGCTGGAACGGGCACGGCTGCGCGGGGCGGGGTGAGCGTCGACGGGGAGGAAACTTCCCGCTTCGTGCCGGCATCCCAGCCCGTGGACCGCGGCGGTGGCGCCGAGGCGGCGAGTGGTGAGGATGGTCGACACGATCAGGGGTTCGGGCGGACGTCGAAACCGCCGGGCGGCGCTCAAGGCGGCGGTGCTGGCGGTTTTCGTTCTCGCTGCGCTGGCGGTGCTGCGCTGGACCTCGCTGGTGGAGTTTCTGACCCCCGGACTGCTCGGTGGTGCGTTGCGAGAGGCGGGGGCCTGGGGCCCCGTGCTCTTCGTGGCGATCTACGGGCTTGGTGTCTGCCTGTTCGTGCCGGGAACCCTGCTGACCGGGCTGGGGGGCGCGATTTTCGGTCCCTGGTGGGGTTTCGTCTATGCCTGGTGTGGAGCGATGGCGGGTGCCGCCGGGGCGTTCTGGATCGGGCGCACCCTGGGGCGCGATTTTGCCGCCGGTGTGATCGGTGACCGCCTTGGCAAGTATGACGAGGCCATCGAGCGCAACGGCCTGGCCACCGTGCTCTACCTCCGCCTGGTGTACTTTCCCTTCACGCCGATGAACTTCGGTATGGGGCTGACCCGGGTGCGCTTTCGCGACTACCTGCTGGGTACGGGGTTGGGCATCGTGGCGGGCACCTTCGTCTTCACCTTTTTCGTCGGCACGTTGAAAGAAGTGTGGGTCTCGGGGGAGTGGGCTCGGCTTCTCTCCGCCCGGGCGCTGGTCTCGCTGCTCCTGTTCCTGTTTTCGTTTTTCATTCCCCTCCTGGTGCGCCGGGCCCGGGGTTGACGCACCCACCCCGGCCGCCGGGGCGGCGCGTCCGGGGGTTGCCCGCAGGATCCAGGGGCCTATGGGTATCCGGGAGGGGCGACGTCGGCCTAAATCGCCTCTAGGTTCTTGTAAATACGGGGCTTGGTTGAATCGTGATAAATATCACAATATAATGCCCATGGGCTGATCCCGCATGGAGCCACCGTCAGAGGGGCGGCGAGGAGGCATGGATGGGGCAGGGTTCAGTGGATCCAAAGGTTGTCGCCACGGTTTGTGAGCGCTTCGGCAACGATTCCGGGCGCCTGCTGGACGTGCTGCGAGCGGTTCACGCCGAGCGGGGCCACGTGGATGACGCCACGGCCCGGGAGATCGCCCGGCGACTTTCGGTGCCGTTCGTGGATGTGCGGGGTGTGATTTCCTTTTACGCCTTCTTTTCTTCCGCGCCCCGCGGGCGGACGGTGATCCGCCTGTGCAACGATGTGATCGACCGGCTGCGCGGCGCGGAGCGGGTCGGCCGGGCCTTCGAGGAGGAACTGGGCATTCGCTTCGGTGAAACGACTGCCGACGGCGCCTTTTCCCTCGAGTGGACTCCCTGCATCGGTATGAGCGACCAGGCTCCCGCGGCCCTTGTGGGAGATGTGGTGCTCACCCGCCTGTCCAGCGACCGGGCCCGGGAAATCGTCCGGGAACTCAGGGCGCACGGTGATCCGCGCAAGCTGGTGCGCACCCTGGGTGACGGCAACAACGCTCACCCCCTCGTGCGCTCGATGGTGGTCAACCACCTGCGCCAGAAGGGGCCGGTGATCTTCGACGGTCTCCAGCCCGGTGCCGCCCTGCGCCAGGCGCTGAGTGTTTCTCCCATGGAAGTGATCCGGGCGGTCAAGGCCGCTCGTCTGCGGGGGCGAGGAGGGGCGGGATTCCCCACCGGCATGAAATGGGAGTTCACCCGCCAGGCCGCCGGCCGGCGGCGATTCGTCGTCTGCAACGCCGACGAGGGTGAGCCCGGAACCTTCAAGGACCGGGTGGTTCTCACCGAGCGGCCCGATCTGCTCTTCGAAGGCATGACCATCGCCGGTTACGCCGTGGGCGCCAGCGAAGGCCTGGTCTACCTGCGGGCCGAGTACGCCTACTTGAAGGCTTTCCTCGAGGACGTGCTGCGCCGCCGCCGGGAGGCGGGCCTGTTGGGCCACGACATCTGCGACAGGCCGGGCTTCGACTTCGATATCAGGATTCGCCTCGGGGCGGGGGCCTATATCTGCGGAGAGGAGAGCGCCCTGCTCGACAGTCTGCAGGGCCAGCGCGGTGATCCGCGCAACCGCCCGCCGTTTCCCGCCCAGTCGGGCTACCTCGGTTGCCCGACGACAGTGAACAACGTGGAGACTCTTTGCTGCGTGGCCCGGATCCTCGAGCGAGGGGCCGCCTGGTTCGCCGACCAGGGCAGCTTGCGCAGTACCGGCACCAAGCTCTTCAGCGTCAGTGGCGACTGCCAGAGGCCGGGAGTCTACGAGCTTCCTTTCGGTGTGAAGGTCCGTGAGTTGTTGACCCTCGCGGGTGCCGACGAGGCGATCGCCGTACAGGTGGGCGGACCTTCCGGAAAGATGATCGGCCCCGATTCCTTCGAGCGCACCCTGTGCTACGACGACCTGGCCAGTGGGGGGTCGATCATGGTCTTCGGGCCGGGTACGGATCTCCTCGAGGTGGTGCAGGATTTCCTCGCCTTCTTCATCGACGAATCCTGCGGTTACTGCACGCCCTGCCGGGTGGGTAACGTGCTGTTGGCCGAGCGGCTGGCCCGCCTGCGTCGCGGCCTGGCCGGCCCGGCCGACATCGCGTACCTCGAACAGCTCGGTCGCAGCGTCAAGGCCGCGAGCCGCTGCGGGCTGGGGCAGACGTCCCCCAACCCCATTCTGAGCACACTCGAGGCTTTCCCCGACCTCTATCAGCAGAAAGTGACGAACGAAGATGACGGCGACCTGCTGCCCACCTTCGACATTCAGGGCGCCCTGGAGCCGTCGCGACGACTGACCGGCCGGGACAGCGTGCACTTCCCGCGCGCCGGCGAGGAGAAGGCCCAATGAGCGGGACCATCGAGTTCTTCATCGACGGCCGACCGGTGCACGGGCGCCCCGGGCAGACCATCCTGGAGGCGGCGGAGGACAACGGCGTCTACATCCCCCGCCTGTGTCACATGAAGGGCCTGACACCCTTCGGGGGTTGCCGGGTCTGCACCTGCCTGGTCAATTCCCGGGCCCAGGCCGCCTGCACCCAGCCCATCGCCCCGGGAATGATCGTGGACAACGATTCCGAGGCGGTGCGGGAGATTCGGCGGCAGATCATCGAGATGCTCTTCGTCGAAGGCAACCACTTTTGCATGTTCTGTGAGAAGAGTGGTTCCTGTGAGTTGCAGGCCCTGGCCTACCGTTTCGGTATCACCGCCCCGCGCCATCCCTACCTGTTTCCCAGGCGGGAGGTCGACGCCACGCACGATGGCGTCTTCATCGACCACAACCGCTGTGTGCTCTGTGGCCGCTGTGTGCGGGCCTCCCGCGAGGTCGACGGGAAGGCGGTCTTCGGTTTCGTGGGCCGCGGTCCCGAGCGCCGGGTGGCCGTCAACGCCCCCGGGGGGCTGGGTGCGAGCGAAGCGGCGACGACCGATGCGGCGATGGAGGCCTGCCCGGTGGGTGCGATCCTCGTCCGGGGCAGGGCCTACGCCACGCCGATCGGCCGGCGCCCCTACGATCACAAGCCCATCGGCAGCGATGTGGAGGAAGGAGGGACCCCTTGAACAAGCCGGCGATCGCCACCACCTCCCTTGCCGGATGCTTCGGTTGCCACATGTCGATTCTCGACATCGACGCGAAGATCCTCGACCTGATCGAATTGGTGGATTTCGACAAGTCGCCCATCGACGACATCAAGCGTTTCACCCGCACTTGCAAGGTGGGGCTGGTGGAAGGGGGCTGCTGCAACGAGGAGAATGTCGAGGTGCTGAGGGAGTTTCGCCGGCACTGCGAGGTTCTCGTTTCTCTCGGTGACTGCGCGATCATGGGTGGCATTCCCGCGATGCGGAACATGGTGCCCCTCGAAGAGTGCCTCGACGAGGCCTACCGGAACGGCCCGACGGTGTACAACCCTTCCGGCGGGTTGCCCGACGATCCGGAGATTCCCTTGCTGTTGAACAAGGTCTATCCGGCTCACGAGGTGGTGAAGATCGACTACCACCTGCCGGGCTGCCCGCCGCCGGCGGAGGCGATCTGGCAGGCGCTGGTGGCCCTGCTCGAAGGTCGTCCGCTGGACCTGCCCTACGAGTTGATCAAATACGACTGAGCTCCTGACGGGGAGATGCCGAGATGAACGAGAGTCCTACCCGCCGCATCGTGATCGAGCCGGTCACCCGGGTCGAAGGCCACGGCAAGGTGACCATCCTCCTCGACGAGGAGCAGCAGGTGCGCCAGGCGCGGTTGCACATCGTGGAGTTCCGCGGCTTCGAGCGCTTCATCCAGGGCCGCCCCTTCTGGGAGGTGCCGGTTCTGGTCCAGCGCCTGTGCGGGATCTGTCCGGTCAGTCATCACCTGGCGGCGGCCAAGGCGATGGACCGTATCGTCGGCGTGGAGCAGCTGACCCCCACCGCCGAAAAGATGCGCCGGCTGATGCACTATGGGCAGATCTTCCAGTCCCACGCCTTGCACTTCTTCCACCTGGTTTCGCCGGACCTGCTCTTCGGCTTCGATGCCGACCCCGCCGTGCGCAACATCATCGGCGTGGCCCGCAAGTTCCCCGAGCTGGCCAAGCAGGGCGTGCTGATGCGCAAGTTCGGCCAGGAGGTGATCCGGGCCACGGCGGGCAAGAAGATCCACGGCACGGGGGCGGTTCCCGGTGGGGTGAACAAGAACCTCTCGCTGGCCGAGCGCGATGCGCTGCTCGAGGAGGCCGAGCCGATGCTGGAGTGGTCCCTGGCCGCGCTGAAGATCGCCCGGGACTACACCCTCGAGCACCAGGAGGAACTGGCCGACTTTGCGGCCTTCCCTTCCAGCCACATGAGCATCGTCCGTCCGGGCGGCGGGCTCGACCTCTATGACGGCCGCCTGCGGGCCGTCGACGCGGAAGGGCAAGTGATCTTCGATCAGCTCGAAGACCAGCGCTACGCGGAAGAGATCGCCGAGGAAGTACGCTCCTGGTCCTACATGAAGTTTCCTTTCATCCGTTCCCTGGGGCCTGAAAAGGGCTGGTACCGGGTCGGTCCCCTGTCCCGGATGAGTGTTTGCGACAGTATCGACACCCCCGAGGCCGAGAAGGCCCGCCGGGACTTCGTCGAGTTCGCCGCCGGCCGGCCCAGTCCCCTGAGCATGGCCTACCACTGGGCCCGAATGATCGAACTGCTCCATGCTTTCGAAAAGGTGATGGAGTTGCTCGAAGATGCCGACCTGCAGGGAGACGAGTTGCTGCTGCGGGGGGAGCGGCGGGAAGAGGCGGTAGGCATCATCGAGGCGCCCCGCGGCACGCTGATCCACCACTACCGGGTCAACGCCGACGAACAGATCACCATGGCCAACCTGATCGTCTCCACCACCCATAACAACGAACCGATGAACCGGGCGGTGACCAGCGTGGCCCGGCGTTACCTGTCGGGTGCCACCATCACCGAGGGTCTGCTCAACAGGGTCGAGGTGGCGATTCGCGCTTACGATCCCTGCCTTTCCTGCGCGACCCACGCGATGGGCCGGATGCCCCTGGTGGTGACCCTGGTGGGGGCCGATGGCGCGGTGATCGAGCAAAGGTCACGCCCGTGAGACCCCGGGTCCTGGTTTTCGGCTACGGCAACCCGGGCCGTCTGGATGACGGCCTGGGGCCGGCCTTCGCCGAGGCTCTGGCCCGGAAAGACCTGCAGGGCGTGCGCACCGATGCCTGTTACCAGCTTGCGGTGGAGGATGCGGCGGCCCTGTCCGATTGCGACGTGGTGATCTTCGCCGATGCGGCGGTACGCGGGGCCGAGCCCTTCTTTCTCGAAACGCTGGAACCGCGTCCGGCGCTGAGCTTTTCCTCCCACAGCGTCGAACCCTCGGCCCTGCTGGCCCTGGGTCGTGAGCTCTTCGCCGCCCGCCCCCGGGCCTGGGCGCTGGGCATTCGGGGCTACCATTTCAACGAGTTCGGCGAGAGACTCTCCACCGCCGCTGAAGCGAATCTCGCGGCGGCGCTGGAGTTCTTCGAGGGCTGGCATCGTGCCGGCTTTCTTCCTCCGTGCGAGGAAGGGAAGCGAGCGGATCATGTCGGAGCGCAAGGCAAAGATTCTCTACGTGGATGACGACCAGGGACTGCTCGACGCGATGCGGGCGGTGCTCGAGTCCAGTGGCTACGCGATGGTCGAAGCCCACAGCGGCGAAGAAGGCCTGCGGGTCTACCGCGAGCAACGGCCGGATTTCGTCATCGTCGACCTGATGATGGAAGAAGTCGACGCGGGGACCCGGCTGGTCAAGGAACTCAAGGCGGAAGGCAATACCGCGCCGATCTACCTGCTCAGTTCAGTCGGGGATCAGGTGCACCTGTCCATCGATCCGGTGGCCCTGGGTCTCGACGGAGTCTTTCAGAAGCCTCTCGATCCGGGCGTGCTGCTGACCACGCTGAAGATCAAGCTGGCGGGGTGAAGCGGGGCGCCGGCAGCCGGCGCTGCCGCGTCGGCCTCGAACTCGAGGGCGCGGTGCAGGGGGTGGGCCTGCGTCCGACGATCCGGCGCCTGGCCGAGGAGGCGGGGGTCGGTGGCTGGGTGCAGAATCGCTCCGGCACGGTGCACCTGGAACTCGTCGGTCCGGAACGGGACGTGCGGGCCTTCGTCGAGAATCTGCCCGCGCGCCTGCCACCCCGGGCGCGCCTGGAGGCACTCAGGGCCGGGCCCTTCCTGCCCCTGCCGTCCGCGGAGCCGACTCCCGCTTTCGAAATTCGCGAAAGCCGCGAAGAACCGACCTATCGTATCGCGATTCCCCCCGACCTGGCGGTCTGCGGGGCTTGCCTGGCGGAGGTCTTCGACCCCGCTTCCCGCTTCCACGGTTACCCGTTTACGACATGCACCGACTGCGGGCCCCGCTACACGGTGGTGGCGGCCATGCCCTACGACCGGGAGCGTACGACCCTGGCGGACTTTCCCCTCTGCGAGACCTGCCGGGCGGAATACGAGGATCCGCGGAGCCGTCGCTTCCACGCCGAGAGCATCGCCTGTCCGGAGTGCGGGCCCCGGCTCCGGCTGCTGGACGCCGCCGGTCGAGAACTCGCCGGTGATCCACTCTGCCAGGCCCGGGCGGCCCTGGTCGCGGGGAAAGTCGTCGCCGTCAAGGGCCTGGGTGGATTCCTGCTGGCGGTGGATCCCTGCCGTCCCGGGGCCGTGGCCCGCCTGCGAGAACGCAAGCGACGCCCCCACAAGCCTCTGGCGGTGATGGCCTCCAGCCTGGACGGGGTCCGGCGCCATTTTCACCTCGGTGCCCGCGCCGCGGAAGCCCTCGCCTCGCCCGAGGCGCCGATCGTCCTCCTCGCCCCGCGCAGCGACACCGTTGCCGCTGCCGTCGCGGGGGTGCTGGCCCCGGACACCGGCGAGCTGGGGGTGATGCTGCCCACCACGCCCCTCCATGCCCTGCTGGCCCGTCCCCTGCCGGGGGACCCGACACCCGCCTTCGAGTTGCTGGTGATGACCAGCGGCAATCGCAGGGGCGAGCCGATCTGCACGCGCACCGATCAGGCCCTCGAACGCCTGGCCGGCATCGCCGACATGTGGCTGACTCACGATCGGCGCATCCTGCTCCGCTGTGACGACTCGGTGGTGGCCGAGGCGCCGGGGGGGATGATGCTCTGGCGGCGGGCCCGGGGGTTCGCCCCGGCGGCCGTGGGGCTGGCGCAGCCCCTGGATCGCACGGTGCTGGCCCTGGGGGCCGAAATGAAAAACACCGTCGCTCTCGGCTTCGACCGCGAGATCGTCCTTTCCCCCCACGTGGGTGACCTGGAGACTCCCGAGGCCTGCGCGGGACTCGAGCGGATCGTGGAGGCGTTGCCGCGTTTTCTTCGGCGTGAGGTGGAGGTGGTGGCGGTGGACCTGCATCCGGACATGCACTCCACCCGTTGCGGCCGTCGCCTGGCCGCCGAGGCGGGCCTGGAGGTGGTGGCGGTTCAGCATCACCTGGCCCACGCCGCCGCCACGATGGCCGAATGGGGCCTCGAACGCGCTCTGGCCGTGGTCTTCGACGGTACCGGCATGGGCAGCGATGGGGTGATCTGGGGTGCCGAGGTGCTGGAGATCGGCCCCGACGGTTGGTGGCGCAGGGCGAGCTTCGTCCCGGCGCCGCTGCCCGGGGGGGATGCGGCGGTGCGGCATCCCGGCCGCCAGTTGCTGGCGCGTTGGATCGATGCCGGTGCGGTGGTGCCCGAAGCCTGGTGGCGGCGTCTGGGGCTGGAGGGAGACCAGCGGCGGGTCTTCGAGGTGCAGGTTGCCCGGGGACTGAACACGCCACGTACCCACGCCGCCGGCCGGGTCTTCGACGCCTACGCCGCCGCGCTGGGCGTGGCCCCCGGGTCGATCACCTGGCAGGCCCAGGCGCCGGCGCGTCTCGAGGCTCTCGCCCGTGGGCACCAGGGCCCGCTGCCCGGGCAGGTAGACTTCGTCGAGCGGGAGAAGGGGGGGCGGCTGTGGATCGATTGGATGCCGGCTTTCCTGCCCTGGCTCGAGGGGCCGGCCGGAGCCGCGCGCCGCGGCGGCTGGGCGATGGCCTTCCACCGGGCCATGGCCCGGGCGGTGATGCGCCAGGTGGAGTTCGCACTGGAAGCGGGCGCACCCCGTGGCGTGGTGCTCACCGGTGGGGTGATGATGAACCGCCTGCTGGCAGGCATGCTGGAGCAGGGTCTCGAAGCCCTGGGTGTCGAGCGGTACTGGCCGCGGCGGGCTGACCCCGGGGACGGCGGCATCAGCCTCGGGCAGGCGTGGGTGGTGGGTCGAGGCCGGCTCGATCCCTCCCGCCCGGCGGAGGAACGGTGACCAGAGAGCTGCGCTACATCGAGGGTTTTCGGCGGAGCGGGGCGGCGGAGCCTCTGCGCGGGAGAATCGCCCTCCTGGGTAAGCGCCTGGCGGAGAGGGGCCGGAGCGTGCGGTTGATGGAGGTCTGCGGCTCCCACACCATGGCCATCGGCCGCTACGGCCTGCGGGATCTGCTGCCGGAGAACGTGGAACTGGTCAGCGGGCCGGGTTGCCCGGTCTGCGTCACCGACAACGGCTACATCGATGCGGCTCTCGAGCTGGCCCGGCGGGAGGCCGTGATCGTCACCTTCGGCGACATGATGCGGGTTCCGGGCAGTGCGGGGAATCTGGCCGCGGCGCGCACCGCCGGGGCGCGGGTGGAGGTCGGCTACTCCCCCGAAGTGGCCCTGGAAATCGCCCGCCGGGAGCCTGCACGGGAGGTCGTCTTTCTCGCCATCGGTTTCGAGACTACCGTCGCGCCGGTGGTCTCCCTGGTGGCGGCGGCGGCGGAAGAGAGGCTGGGCAACCTCTCGCTGCTTGTCGCCTTCAAGTTGGTGCCTCCCGCCCTCGAAGCGTTGATCGCCGATCCGGAACTGCGGATCGATGGTTTTCTCTGTCCCGCCCATGTCAGCGCGATCATCGGCAGCGAGGCCTACCGCAGCATCGTCGATCGCCACCGGTTGCCTTGCGTGGTGGCGGGCTTCGAGCCCCTGGACATTCTCCTCGGCCTGGCGGGCCTGCTCGAGATGCTCGCCGACGATCGGCCCGCTTTGGCCAACCAGTACGCCCGCGTCGTGCGCCCCGGGGGCAACCCGAGGGCCCGGGCGCTGATCGAGCGCTACCTGCAGCCGGTGGACGCGACCTGGAGGGGTATCGGGACGATCCCCGCCAGCGGGCTGGGCTTGCGGTCCGAGTGGGCGGCTTTCGATGCGGCCCGACGGTTCGATGTGTCGATCAGCGGTGGCCGGGTCGATCCGCGCTGTCGCTGTGGAGAAGTTCTCAGGGGTCGGATTCGGCCCCCCGAATGCGGCCTGTTCGCCACCGTCTGCACCCCGGAGCGGCCCGTGGGGGCCTGCATGGTCTCCTCCGAGGGAAGCTGCGCGGCCTGGTTCCGCTATGACCGGCAGTGACGGCGGGAAGGAGATGTCATGAGAAACGAGGGTGCCTCCCGCATCGAGCTGGCTCACGGGGGCGGCGGCGGACTCGGCAGGGAACTGATCGAAAAAGAGATCCTCTGCCGCTTCGGCGACGGGCCGCTGGCAGCCCTGCCTGACGGAGCCCACTTGCCGCCCCTGGCGCGGGGCTGTGTTTTTTCCACCGACAGCTTCGTCGTCCAGCCCCTGGTTTTTCCCGGCGGGGACATCGGCATGTTGGCGGTGCACGGCACGGTCAACGACATCGCCGTCAGTGGAGCCCGCCCCCGCTGGTTGTCGCTGGCGATGATTCTCGAGGAGGGGCTCGAGCGGGATCTGCTGGGCCGCATTCTGGATTCGGTGGCCCGGGCGGCGCGGGAGTGCGGGGTCCAGGTGGTCACGGGTGACACCAAGGTGGTGGCCCGGGGCCAGTGCGACGGCCTCTACCTCAACACCGCCGGGGTCGGCGAGCCCATCGAGGGCTTCGATCTGGACCCCGGGCGGCTGGAGCCCGGTGACCGGGTGCTGGTCAGTGGCACCCTCGGGGATCACGGCATGGCGGTGATGGCGGCCCGGGAAGGGATCGCGCTGGCCGCCGGCCCGCGCAGCGACACCGCACCGGTGCATCGACTGGTGGAGGCCCTGACGCCCTGGGCGGGAGATGTGAAGTTCATGCGGGATCCCACCCGGGGCGGTGCGGCGGCGGTGTTGGCGGAAATCGTCGGGGGGCGGGAGCTGGACGTGATCGTGGAGGAAGCGGCGCTGCCGCGTTCGGCCGGCGCCCAGGCGGTGGCGGAGATTCTCGGCATGGACCTGCTGCAGGTCGCTTCGGAGGGACGAGTGATCGTGATTTGCGCCGAGGCCCGCGCCGACGCGGCCCTGGCGGCGATGCGGGCCCTGGCGGAAGGGCGCGGTGCGGCGGAGATCGGCCGGGTGGTCGAGGGACGCGGCCGGGTGATCCTGGAGACCGCCATGGGCGGCCGCCGGCTGGTGGACGTGCCCCGCGGCGAGCTGCTGCCCCGGATCTGCTGAGGAGGGCGGGCTGTGCACGAGTTGAGCGTCGCCACGGCCATGGTCGAGCAGCTCGAGCAGGCGGCCTGCCGGGAGGGGGCCTGTCGGGTGCTCGTCGTCGAGCTGGCCCTGGGGGGCCTCAGCGGCGTCGAGCGGGAGCCGCTGGAGTTTTGCTTTCCGCTGGCGGCGGAAGGCACCTTGCTCGAGGGAGCCGAGCTGCGGGTGCGCGAGGTGCCGGTGGAGGTGGAGTGCCCCCGCTGCGGTGCGCGCACCCGGCCGGAGGCGCCGGGTTTGACTTGCCGGAATTGCGGTGAGAGCCGCACGCGGGTGGTTGGCGGACGAGAGATGCAGGTGACGAGCATGGAGATCGAATGATGTGCAGGGACTGCGGTTGTCAGCAAGGTAACGCCCGGGCCTGGGCCCACGATCATGGCCATCATCACGACCACGACCACGACCACGGGAGCGGGGCTGCGCGGCGACGGATCGACCTGGAGACCCGGGTGCTGGCCCACAACGATGCGGCGGCGGCGGACAACCGGCGCCGGCTCGAGCAACGGGGGGTGGTGGCGGTGAACCTGATCTCTTCGCCCGGCTCGGGCAAGACCACACTGCTCGAGCGAACCCTCGAGCGCCTCGAGGGTGAGCTGTCCTGCGCGGTGATCGCCGGCGACCAGCAGACCGACAACGATGCGCGCCGTCTGGAGGGACGCGGTGCCCGGGTGCGGCAGATCGAAACCGGCAGCGCCTGTCACCTGGACGCGAGCCAGGTGGGGAGGGTGCTCGACGAGGCGCTCGGTGACGACACCCGCCTGCTGCTGATCGAGAACGTGGGCAACCTGGTCTGCCCGGCTGCCTTCGACCTCGGTGAGCGCCACCGGGTCACCCTGCTCTCGGTGACCGAGGGCGAGGACAAGCCCCTCAAGTATCCGCTCCCCTTCCACGATGCCGACGTGGTGTTGATCACCAAGGTCGACCTGCTGCCCTACCTGGACTGGGACCGACAGGCCTGCCACCGCGCCCTCGAGAAGGTGGGATTCAGCGGGCGCCGGATCGAACTCAGCGCCCGCACCGGTGAAGGCCTGGACGCCTGGGTCGAGTGGCTCGCCGCCCTCGCGCCAGTGTCTGCCCCTACGGCTGGCCCGGCACGGGGTCGCGCATCTGAAACGTGATGCTGCGGGGCGACACCTCGTCCGTGCGAGCGTGGGCCTCCAACACCTGCTCGGGAGTGGCCTCCGGGTCGGTCGGCACGAAACGGTAGTCCCCTGGCTCCAGGCTGAAGGGGGGGAGGACGCCACGGCGCGTGTCGTGCAGCCGGGCAGGATGAGCAGGTCGCTCTCCACGTTCGCCGCCACGTGACGCACCTTGGCCGACTCCATCACCTGCGGGGCCGCGCCCGCCTCGCGCCGGCGCAGCAGCCAGCCCCGCTGCCGCGTTTCCTCGGGGCAGGTGAGGTGGCGGATCACCGCCCCTTCCTCCCGCTGGATCTCCCGGTCGCCGTTGCGCAGGCGCCAGACCGGCCAGGGGCTGTAAGGGGTGGCCCAGCGCAGCGTGGGGTTCGAGACGATGTCCGCGGGGGAGTCGGTGGCCAGGCGAGCGATGCGGGCCGGGCCCTGGCCCAGGGGACTCAGGGTGATCGTGTGGCGCGGGCGGGAAGCGGAGACCTTGCCCGAGTCCAGGTCGGTGAGCACCACCGTGGCCGTGTAGCGGCTCGAGCGGCGCAGCTCGCAGGGCAGGTCCAGTACCAGCTCTCCATGTTCTCGCCGACAGGGGGGCAGGTTGCCGGAAACGAGAATCGGCCGGCCGGCGGGCGCCGAGTCGCGGCACACGGGCTCGCCGTACCCGTCCTCGTCGTCAGTGACCATCATCTCGAGGGCCAGGCGTGCCGGGACGGAAGACGAGCCGACCGCCAGTTGGCCCAAGGGCAGCCGCGCCTGGACGACCGCCATCGGTTCGTCATGGACCCAGCAGGGACCGTCGAGGGTGACATGGAAATCCGGATCGTCGTATTCCTCCGGGGCCAGCAGGGCTGCGGACACAGGCTCGGGAGCCTGACCGCGCCAGCGCAGGCGAGCGAGCCCGGAGGCCTGGCTGACACGGTAGCCCCACAGCTCGGGCAAGCGCTGGGTGTCGAGGTCGATGCTCAGGTAGTGCTCGCGCTCGGCGGGCTCCGCCGCCGGAAGCCGGGCGCTCAGCAGGCAGTCTCCTGCAGAGATCTTCGCCACCCTGCTCGATGATGGGCGCTAACTCTGCTCCGAAAGGACCATGTACCGTATCCTTGCCGCCAACGCCGCTGCAGGGGACCGCCGCAACCCGCTCGTCCACCCGAAGTACGAAAAACCCCGACTGCTCGCCACCACCCCCGCGTCTCCGACGACAATCCCTACTCCGAAGCCCACTTCAAGGCACTCAAGTACCAGCCGGGTTTCCCCGGCCGCTTTTGCGGGCACCATCACGCCCTCTCTCATGGCCGCGTCTTCTTCCCCTGGTACAACAACCATCACCATCATGGGGCCCTCGCCAGGCTCACTCCGGCCGACGTGCATTTCGGCCGGACCACGGCCGTCATTCAAAAACGCCAAAGAGTCCTCGACGATGCTTTCCGTGCCCATCCAGAACGCTTCGTTCATGGCAGGCCAACGCACCCAGATCCCCCCCCTCAGAATCCTGGATCAATCCGTCCATGGAGGAATGGCCCTTGCGAACTGCGCAGTAACATCAAATCCGGAGTGTCTCAAACTCGTTGACAGGCTCCGCGCAGCGGGATGCGGCTGGCGCCGGATCCCGCAGCGGGGGCCGAGGAGCGTCCCGCAGCGCTCTTGTTCCGCCGGGCGGTAGCGCCCGGAAATCGGCGTCATGAGTGTTTCTTTTCCACTCCCATCGATGCCTGCCTGGTGACCGGAAAGCGATGGGTGTCACACGATAGTCACATATGTGTCACAGGCCCGAGACCGGGTCCGGGCATGCTCGGGGCCGTCAACCGAGCTACGAAGCCGCGCTTGGGACTTGCCAGGTGCTCGGCAGAATTCAAGAGAAGAGGAAAATGATGATGCTGATACGACGTTGCCTTGCCGTACTCGTGACCGCGGCCCTGCTTGCTCCGTGCGCTCTTGCTGGAGAGGGCAACGGTCCGTCCTGGTTCGAAAAACTGAAATTCAAGGGAGACCTCCGTCTGCGCTACGAGGGGTTCAAGCACACGGGAAAGTACGAAGACGGTCAGCGGGATCGTTTCCGCCTGCGCTACCGCCTGGGCCTGGTGGCCGACATCAGCGAAGGAATTCGCATCGGTGCCGAACTGCGATCGGGCAACCGCCTCGATCCGGTCTCGGATAACCAGACTTTGGACGAGGGATTCTCCAAGAAGGAAATCGCCCTGGCCCAGATGTACGTCGACTTCGCTCTTTCCAGGCGCTTTTCGCTGATCGCGGGCAAGTTCTCACCGAAGAAACTGTGGAAGGTTTCGGACATGCAGATCGACGACGACGTGGTCAGTGAAGGCGCCATGGGTCGCTGGACCTTCGGTGGGAGTGACGGCGCCCTGGACCAGTTGCATGCCAATGCCTGGCTCTACGTCCTCGAGGAGTCGAGTTCGGGACCGGATGCCTATGCCTGGGGCGGGCAGATCTACCCGGTGTTCGATGCCGGTGCGCACGCCAAACTCACCGTCGGAGTGGGGTACGAGACCATGGTACGTCCGGAGGTCATGGCGTCGCTGACCCTCGACGGAAAGATCAAGGGCAACAAGATGACCCACTTTCAGGCCGTCGATGGCAGCCTGGTGTCCGATTTCCAGGTGGCCAATGCCTTCGTGGAGTGGAAGAACTCGGCCAACAAGCGCTGGCCGGTGAAGGTCAGCGCCTTCTTCTACAAGAACCTGGGCGCCAACGGCGAGGGCAAGAACAACGACAGCGCCTACTTCGCACGTCTGCAGATCGGCGACTACAAGAAACCCGGCCAGATGGCCTTCCGTCTCAGCCGCTACTACTCGGAGCCGGATGCCATCTTCTACGCTTGGACCCAGTCCGATTCGACTCGCGGATCGAACCTCGACGGCTATCGCTTCGACTACCGCGTCGGCCTGCACTCGGGGGGGCATCTCAACCTGACCTGGTACCGCACGGATTCGGCCGTCGACGCCTGGCCCCCCGCCGGATCGACCACCACGGCCAGCCTGTCGAACTTCGACAGCGAGACGATGAACCGCTGGCAGGTGGACTACGTGCTCAAGTTCTGACACGGGATCTCGGCGCGACGGTCCTCGCGCCGTTCGCCGGAGTGTATTCGGGCCTCGGTCGTTGCGGCGATCGAGGCCCTTTTCATGCGGGTCGGCTGTTTCCGGCCCTAGCAGCCGGGACCTCGACCGGAGGCCGCGTCGCGGGAAGCGGCGCCGTGGGGGGGATCCCCGTTCTCGAGTTCCGCGATACGGGCTTCGAGTTCGGTGAGCAGTTGGCGCAAGCCCTGGGGGCTCTCGCCTTGTCGCAACGCCGCGACACAGCGGCGGTAGTACCACAGCATCGCCTCCCGGCCCTGGCGAAATCGCTTCCAGGTCGTTGATCCGTGCCGCCGGAGGTCGAAGAGGGTCGTCAGCACGTTGGCCAGTTTGTCCGCCGCCGCCACCAACCGGGCGTCGGCATCCGCCGCCGCGAGGCGCTCGAGGTAGGCTTGCTTGCGTGGTAGCCATTCAGCCTTGGGACCGCAAGCGGAGTCGGTGTCCGAGTCGGTGCACAGGTCCACCATGGCGTAGACCCGTTCGCCGAAGCTGCGTCGCAGCCTCTCCCGTTTTTCCGGGCCGCTGCCACGGCCGTCCTCGAGCACATCGTGCAGCAAGGCGGCCTGGACCTGCTCCAGGTCGGCGCCGTACTCCATGGCGAGGGTCGCGGCGAGCATCGGATGGGCGAAGTAGGGGGTGTCGCCGCCCTTGCGGTTCTGGTCGGCATGAACCTCTGCGGCGTAGGCCAGGGCCTGGCCGAGAGCGGCGGCGGGAAAACGGACTGCTGCCTTTGCCTTGGACATGGCATCCTCTGCACAGGGAGAGGAGGTTTGACGCGTTCGTGGGGTCCCTGTTCCCCGACAAGGTGATCTTGGGCGCAATCGTCCTATTTGTCCATACAAACATTTTTATGTAAAACTTGCGCATGACTTATCACTGGAACTCTCTCTCGCTGGACCGGGTGCGTGCTTTCGTGGCGGTGGCCCGCACGGGTACCTTTCGTCAGGCCGCCGCGCTGCTGCACCTTTCGCAGCCCGCTGTCTCGATGGCCGTCGCTGCCCTCGAGGAGGAAATCGGCCTGGTGCTGCTGGAGAAGGCGGGCCGGCGCAAGGCGCTCACCGAAGCCGGTCGGGCTTTTCTCGAACCGGCGGCGGCTCTGCTCGAACAATGGCAGGATCTGCCCGGAGTCGTCAGTGCGCGCCTCTCGGGTCGCCTTGGCGGCCGCCTCCGAATCGGGGCGGGGGAAGCGGTGAGTCTCTACCGGCTTCCCGCGGTGCTGGCGGCGTTTCGCCGCCGGCATCCGCAGGTCCAGGTCCACCTCTCGGTCCAGCCGCGTCGGCACGCCCTCGAGCAACTGAGGGTGGCGGAGATCGACCTGGCGATTCGCTCGGCGGGCGATCTCCCGGAAGATCTGGCGTACACGGAGGTGTGGCGTACGCCGCGGGTGGTCATCGCTCCACCGGCGACGGACCTGCCCGCACGGCCCGGCGTGGCTGCGCTCGCGCGGTACCCTTTCGTGCTGCCGCCGCCGCCCGCGCGTTCTCGCGCCCTGGTGGAAGCGGCCCTGGCCGGTGCCGGGAAATCACTCCAGGTCGGCGCGGAGGCGGGCGGCTGGGAAGTGATCAAAGCGGCGGTGGGTGCCGGGCTCGGCCTGGCTGTGGTTCCCTTCTTCTGCCTGAGGCCGGCCGAGCGTCGCAGGCTGCGTGTGCTGCGTCCCCGACCGGCCTTTCCCCCGGAGAGCTACGGCGTGATCCATCGGGCGTCGACGGCCCTTCCCGCCGCCGCGCGGCACTTTGCCGACCACCTGAAGGCGAAGGGTTGAACCCTCGGCCCCGGGGGGCGGTCGGAGCAGGAAGGGCGAAGGAAGCCGCGGACGGGGTGTCCTCAACCGCCGTGGCGGCGGTAGGCCCGGGCCAGGCGGGCTGGATCGACGCCGAGAGCGTAGCGCGCACGCAGCCACCACATCAGGAGGATCGTCCGGGCGATGCCCTGCTGCTCCCAGCGCCGGGACGAAGTGATCACCCGTTCCCGCAGGCAGGCCGGCGGGCCGCGGCGCTTCAGGCGGCGGCTGAGTTCGATGTCCTCCATCAGCGGCAGGGAAGCGTAGCCTCCGACGTCTTCGAAGAGATCCCGGCGGACGAAGATCCCCTGGTCCCCGGTGGCGATGCCGCTGAGCCGCGAGCGGAGGTTGATCATCGTCTCCACCAGCCGCAGGACCCTGGGAGCCCCGTCCAGACGCAGGTCGAAGCGGCCCCAGCCGGCGCCGGCGCGGAAAGCCCCGGTGATGGCCGCGACGAAGTTCTCCGGCACGAGGGTGTCGGCGTGGAGGAAGAGCAGCCCGTCGCCGCAGGCCTCGGCGGCTCCCCGGTTCATCTGCCCGGCGCGTCCGGCCGGGCTGTCCAGCAGGCGGTCCACCAGCGGTCGGGCCCGTTCCCGGGTGCGGTCCGCGCTGCCGCCGTCGACCAGGACCACTTCGTGACCGAGCCGGCGGGCCGGCTGGAGGGCGGCGAGGGTCGCAGAGATCCCCTGCTCCTCGTCGAGGGCGGGGATCACCACCGAGAGTTTCACCGGGTCGCTTCCAACCCCAGGAGCTGCGCCGCGGCGGCCTGTCCGGCCCGCACTCCTGCCGCCGCCGCCTTGGTGAAGGCGATGCCCTCGAGGGCGTTGCCGGCCACGAAGAGGCGGGGATGGCGGGCCAGATCGCCGCGCAGCGCTTCTACCCGGCGCAGGTGGCCGGGTTCGTACTGGGGAATCGCCCGGGGCCAGCGCACGATGCGATGGAAGACCGGCGCCTCGGTCAAGCGCGGGAAGAGGCGGCGCAGCTCGCCGGTGACCTGGGCCAGCATCGTTGCGTCGTCCAGGCCCGCCGCCTGGGGGTCGGCACTGCCGCCGAGCATCACCCGCATGAGCAGATGTCCGGCGGGCTCCCGGCCTGGGAAGAGATGGCTGTCCCACAGGCAGCCGAGGATGCGCAGGTCTTCACCGCGGGGGATCAGGGCGCCGAATCCCACCGGCACGGCTCCCCTCATCGCCGGCCCGTAGCCCAGGGCGACGACCGTGACCGGAGGTGTGGGAATCGCCTCGAGGATCCGTGCCGCGGTGGGCGCCAGGCCCTCGAGCAGCCCCGCCATGGCCCAGCATTCTCCGGCGAGGACTACGGCGTCGGCCTCGAGGCTCTGAGCGCGGCCGCCGATGCGCAGGCGGTAGCCGACCCCCTCGGCGGCCTCGAGGCTCTCGACGGCCGCGCCGGTCTGCACCTCCACGCCGCCCCTCGTCGCCAGGGCCTGGGGCAGGGTCTCGAGTCCGCCTTCGAAAGATGTCAGCTTGCCCGCCGGTCCCGTGGGCGAGCCTTGCAGCTTGCGCCGGCGACGCAGGGCCAGCAGGGCGCGAATCAGTGAACCATGCTGCTGCTCGAGTTCCACGAGCCGGGGAAAGGCCGCCGCGGCGGAAAGTTGGCGGGCGTCCCCGGCAAAGACGCCCAGCACCATCGGTGCGATCATCCTCTCGGCGATCTCCCGTCCCAGGCGGCGGTGGGCGAAGTCGAAGATGGACTCCTCGTCGTCACCCTTGCCCGGACGAATCCAGGGCTCGGCCAGAACCCGCGCCATGCCGAAAGGGGAGAGCAGCCCGGAGAGCGCGAAGCGGAGGGGGTTGGCGGAGACTTCCCGCAACTTCCCCCCACGCACGATGAAGCGCCGGGCGGCCGCGTCGTTTGCCGGCAGGGGCGTCAGGCCCACCGCGCGCACCAACTCGTCGAGCAACGGCTCGTTGTCGAGGTAGCCGGTGGGGCCGCCCTCGAAGAGGTAGCCATCCTGGGCCACGGTCAGGGCCTTGCCGCCGCAGCGATCGTCCTTCTCGACGACAAGCACCTCGAGACCGCGCCCGGCCTGCTCGGCTCGGCGCCTGGCGGCCACGGCGGCCGCCAGGCCCGAGATGCCGCCTCCCACGACCACCAGCCGCGGCATGGTCTACACCGTCCGGCTGAAGACGGGGCTGTCACCGTCGGCATGTTTCTCCCGCCAGTAGCGGTCGAAGCAGCGCGCCAGGTTGCGGATGAAGAGTTCGCCCAGGGGCGTGGCCTCGATGGTGTCGGCGCTGATGGTCACCATCCCCGTGTCGGCGTGTTCCTGCAGTTCGGCCAGATCCCGGGCAAAGTACTCATCGAAGCGAATGCCGAAGCGCTCTTCCACCCGGGCGAAGTCCACCCGGCCGTTGCACATCAGTTCGTGGATCACCTCCCGGCGGATCTCGTCGTCTTCGGTCCGGGCCACCCCCCGCTCCACCGGCAGGCGCCCGGCTTCTATGGCGGCCTGGTAGCGGGAGAGTTTCTTTTCGTTCTGTACGTGCAGCCCCTTGACATCCCCGATGGCGGAGATACCCACGCCGATCACGTCCGAGGCCGGGATCACCGTGTAGCCCTGGAAATTGCGTCGCAGGCGGCCCTCCTCGCGGGCGATGGCCAGCTCATCGTCGGGCCGCGCGAAGTGGTCCATGCCGATGGCGCGATAGCCCGCCGCGAGGAATTGTTCGCGCGCCCGGGCGAAAAGGGAGAACTTGGTTTCCCTCGAAGGCAGGTCCGCCTCGATCAGCTTCTTCTGGTGGCCGCGGATCCAGGGGACGAAGGCGAAGGAGTACACTGCGCAGCGGTCGGCCTCCATGCCGATCACCGCGTCCACCGTGCGGGCGAAGGACTCGAGCTGCTGATGGGGCAGGCCGTAGATCAGGTCGATGTTGATGCCTTTGAAGCCGCGTTCCCGGGCCGCCTCCACCAGAGTGCGGGTGGCCTCCTCGCTCTGGACTCTGCCGATGGCTTGCTGCACCCGGGGAGTGAAGTCCTGCACCCCCATGGAAATCCTGTTGAAACCGAATTCCGCCAGCACGTCCAGGTGTTCGATGCGGGTCACCCGGGGGTCGACCTCCACCGCCAGTTCGGCGTCCTTCGTCGGGTGGAAGGCACCGAGGATGTGGGCCAGCACGCGCCGTAACTCCTCCGGCTCGTGATAGGTGGGCGTGCCCCCTCCCAGGTGGAGCTGGGAGACCGAGCGCCGCCGGCCGAGGGCTTCGGCCACCATGTCGACCTCGCGGCGCAGCAACTCCAGATAGGGGCGGGCGCGATCCTTGTGGGGGGTGATGATCACGTGACAGCCGCAGAACAGGCAGCGTTCCTCGCAGAAGGGGAGATGCACGTAGATCGACAGGGGCTCGTCGGGATGCGCGGCGGCGAGGGCCAGGCGCTCGGCGTAGGCCGCCGCGTCGATGCCCTCGTGGAACTCCACCGCGGTGGGATAGCTGGTGTAGCGTGGTCCCGGGCTGTCGTAGCGCTCGAGCAGCCGCGCGGTGGCTTCCCAGTCTCCTTGCTGCTTGCTGCCGCTCATCGCCGTTCCTCCTGCACCACCCGCACCAGGGCCTCGACGCTTTCGATGGGGGCGTCGGGGGTGATGCCGTGACCGAGGTTGACCACGTGTCCCCGGGGTTCGACCCGGGATAGCAGATCCCGGGCCGCGGTGGCGGTGGCTTCGGGGCCGGCGGTGAGGATCGCCGGATCCAGGTTGCCCTGGACGGCGCGATCCGGCCCGAGACGCCGGCGCACGTCCTCGAGGTCCACTCGCCAGTCGAAAGAGAAAGCCTCGGCGGGAAGCTCGATCATCTCCTCGAGCAGGTGGGGCGCGCCGTGGAGAAAAAGGATGCGCGGTACGCCGATGGACTCTGTCTTCTCGAGCAACCGCAGCAGGTGGGGCCGGACGATCCGGCGCCAGGTCCTGGGCGAGAGCATGCCGGCCCAGGAGTCGAAGATCTGCACGGCCTGGGCGCCCGCCTCGACCTGGTCGGCCAGGTAGAGGGCCGAAAGCTCCGTCAGGCGCGCGAGCAGCTCGTCGAGGACCTCCGGCGCGCTGGCCGCCAGGGCCCGCAAGGCGGGGAAGTCCCGCTTGCCCCGGCCTTCCACCAGGTAGGCCGCCACCGACCAGGGAGCGCCGGCGAAGCCCAGCAGGGTCGCCCGGCCGTCGAGGCGCTCGCGCACCAGCGCGAGGGTCCGGCAGACCTCCGGCGCAATCTCTCCGGAGCGGGGTTCGGCCAGGGTGGCCAGGTCGCGGGCGGTGCGGATCGTGCGGTCGGTGACCGGTCCCGGGTCGAAGCGCACCTCGACACCGAGGGCCGCCACCGGGCTCATCAGGTCGGCGAAGACGATGGCCCCGTCGAGGGGAAAGCGCTCGATGGGCATCAGGGTCACTTCCGCGGCCAGCTCGGGAGTCGTGCTCAGTTCCTCGAAGCTGTGGCGCTCGCGCAGCTCGCGGTATTCGGGAAGGTAGCGCCCCGCCTGGCGCATGATCCACAGGGGGCGGCGCTCGGTGGGTTCACCGCGCAGGGCGCGAAGCAAGAGGTCGTTCATCGGGGGTCCTCGGGCTCGAGGGTCAGCCGGTAGCCGACGCCTCGAACGGTGTGCAGGTGGCGGGGGGCTTCGGGTTCACGCTCCAGGCGGCTGCGGAGGCTTTCCACGATGGCCAGGATCGCACGGGTCGAGGGTAGCAGTTCACGGCCCCAGACCTTCTCCAGGATCGTCTCCCGCGTGACGGTCTCGCCGGGCTCGGCGGCCAGGGCCGCGAGCACACCGGCCTCCCGGGTGGTCAGCTCGAAGTGCGCTCCGTCCCAGGTCTTCACCTCCCGGGTTGCGAGATCGATTTCGTTGTCGCCGAAGGTCAGGATCTTCCCGGTCGTACCGCGGGTCAGCCACAAGCGTCGGCGCAGGATCGCCTCGATGCGCGCCAGCAGCTCACCGAGGTGGAAGGGTTTGGGCAGGTAGTCGTCGCCGCCGGCCCCCAGGCCCCGCAGCCGGTCGTCCAGGGTGCCGCGGGCGGTGAGAAAGAGCACCGGCACGTCGCGGCCCGCGTGCCGGATGCGTTCGCAGATGGTGAAGCCGTCGAGGCCGGGGAGCATCACGTCCAGTAGCAGCAGATCGAAATCTTCCTCGAGAGCCCGGGCCAGGGCGGCCTCGCCGTCCCCTTCCACCACGCTTTCGTAGCCCTCGTCCTGGAGGTTTTCGCGGATCCCCTCGGCCAGATCCTGCTCGTCTTCGACGATCAGGATCCTCGCCTTCGCGCTCGCCGTCATTTCTGCCCTCCGGCCGCCGGCCACCAGGCGGTGAAGACCGCGCCGTGACCGGGGCCATCACTGTGCGCCTCGATGCCGCCACCGGCCAGCCGCTGCAGGCGGCGGACGATGTACAGGCCCAGGCCCGAGCCCTCTCCGCTGCGCCGCATCTCGTCACCCGGGCGGTAGAACTTGTCGAACAGTCGCGGGGCCAGGACGGGGGCGAAACCGACGCCCTCGTCCCGCACCTCGACCTCCACCCGGCGTCCGCGGCGGCGGGCTCGCACCTCGATCCGGCCGCCTCCGGCCCGGGCCACCGCCTTGCGGGCATTGTCCACCAGGTTGGCGAGCACCGTCTCCACCGCGGCCGGGTCAGCGAGCACTTCGAGATCTTCGGGGATCGCCACCTGCAGTTCGGCTCCCGCCGCAGCGAGGCGGTCTTCGATCCCGGCCATGGCGTTGTGAGCCGCCCGCGCCAGGACTACCCGCTCGGGAGACAGATGCAGTCGGCCCTCGTCGAGTCGGGCGGCGTCGAGCAGGTTGCGCACCATCGCCTCGACACGGGAGAGATTGGCCAGCACCCGGCCGAGCAACTTCTGTCGTCTTGCGGGAGGAGGATCCCTCAGCTTGAGGGTTTCGGCGGCCAGGCGGATGCTGGCCAGGGGGCTCTTGAGTTCGTGGCCCACGGCGGCGAGGAAGTTCTGCTGCCGCCGCTTGAGCAGGGCCTCTTCTCCCAGCGTGCGCCAGAGCACCACGATGCCTGAAAGCAGCACGCCGAGGAAGAAGGCGCCCTCCCAGGCGTAGCGCGACAGGCGCCGCCGCCCCTGCTCGTGCAGCGCTGCCAGGTGGTCGGGATCGAGGTGCACCTCTCCGTCACGGAAGATCAACTCGTCGAAAATCGCCTCCACCTCCCCGGGAGCAGCGCCCTGTTCGAGCAGCATCCGCGCCACCCGGCGATCGCGCAGCAGGTGCTCTTCGACGGCTGCGCGGTTGGCGCGGATGTCGAGCACCTGGTCGAGCAGCCACCACCCCGCCTGGGCGGCGCAAACCCCCAGGAGCACGATGAAGCCGATCTGGATCAGCCGGGTTCTTTCCATCTTGGCCGTGCCTTCCCCAGCCGTTCTACTCCAACTCGTCGAAGACCCGCCGGGCCAGGGAGAGAGGGTCGCTTCCCTCGGCCTCCGCCCGGCGCAAGCCCGCTCCCCGATCGATCACCGCATGCAGCCGCAACTTCCCGCCGGGCAGGGTCTGGCACCAGGCACCGAAGGGGAGCTGGCAACCGCCTTCCACCAGGCGCTGGAGTTCCCGCTCGGCGAGTACGGCCCGCGCCGCGTCCGCCTGGTGCAGGGGCTGGACGGCTGCCTGCACGTCGCGGTCGGTGGCGCGGGCCTGGAGGGCCAGCGCGCCCTGGGAGGGGGCGGGAACGAAGAGCGCGGGGTCGAGACGCACCAGCTCCACACCGCTGAGGTCCAGGCTGGACTCGCCGGCGGCGCGGAGGCGGTCGAGCCCCGCTGCGGCGAGCAGGATGGCGTCGTAGGCACCTTCCTTCAGCCGCTGCACCCGCGTCGGTACGTTGCCGCGGAGGGACTGGACCTGCAGGTCGGGGCGCAGTGCGGCGAGGAGTTTCTGCCGGCGCAGGGATGCCGTGCCCACCGTTGCGCCTTCGCGCAGGGGGAGGGCCCCCGCCTCCGTCTCGAGTGCGTCCGCGGGAACCAGGAGCAGGTCGGCGGGGTCGACCCGCTCGGGCATGGCGACGATGCTCAGTTCGGGGGGGCTCTGGGTCGGCAGGTCCTTGAAAGAGTGCACGGCCAGGTCGACGCGTTCTTCGAGCAGGGCGGTCTCGATCTCGCGGACGAAGAGGCCGGGAGCACCCACCTCGGCGAAGGGGCGTACCTGGTCCTTGTCGCCCTGGGTGCGGATGATCACGATCTCGGTCTGGTGGCCGAGGGCCTCGATCCGGCTGGCCATGGAGGCGGTCTGGGTCCGGGCCAGGGCCGAGCCACGGGTGCCGATGCGAATCAGCATGGGGGGTCTCCGGGGAGGTGCCGGCAGGCGCTCATTTCTTCTCGCCATCCATGGCCTTCCCGTCGGGGGCCGACTGCAGCCGCTGCCACTCGGCGGCGAGCTGCTTGTCGGCGTGGGCGAAGAAAGTGTCGATCGCCTCGAGGCCCTTGTGCATGGCCACGGCGCGCAAGCCCACGCTGGGGACGTGGGCGAAGCGCCGGGCGAGGGTCACGGCCCACTGCTCGACGGCCTCCTTCTGCTCCGGGCCGAGCTGGGACAGCTCTTTGCGCATCAGGCGCTCGACCCCCTCGAGGGCGGTCTGGCGGTAGCGCCGCTGGAGGGCGCCGAGCATCGGAGACAAGGCCCACTCCGTCATCTTCTGGCGGAAGTCGAGCAGGGCGTTGTCGACCATCTCGCGGGCGGCGGCGGCACGGGAGATGCGTTCGCTGCGGTGGCTGTCGGCCTCGGCGATGATCTCTTCCATGCCGAGCCGTGGCGTGCCCGCGGCCCGGGCGTCGGCCGGCTCCACGTCGGGGGGGACGGCCATGTCGATCACCAGCGGTGGTTGTCCCGAGGGCGAGCGTGCGGAGAGCCGCTCCAGGGTGGCCCGGCCGATCACGGCTCCCGGCGCGCCGGTGGCCAGGATCAACACTTCCACCGGGTCCGGGTCGTGGCTGAACTCTTCGAGGGTGCGGCCGCTGCCGCCGATCTCCCCGGCCAGGCCCAGGGCCCGTTCCGCCGTGCGATTGACCACGATCACCTTCTGCCCGGCTTCGGCCAGGGCCCGCGCACAGCGCACGGTCATCGGCGAGACGCCGACCACGGCGGCCCGCCCCGGCGTGTGTTCGAGGCGCTCGAGGGCATGCTCGATGGCGATTTCGGCCAGGGAAGTGCGGCCTTCGGCGATAGCGGTGGAGGCGTGAACGTCCGCGGCCACCTTCAGGGCCTGCTGGAAGCAGCGTTCGAGGCGTCGGCCGCCCGTACCCACACGCCGGGCGAGCTGCCAGGCCTCGCGTACCTGGCCGGTGATCTCGCTCTCCCCCACCCGGGCCGACTCCAGCCCGCAGGCGACACAGAACAGGTGTTCGACGGCGCCCTCGCCGGCCCAGGCCTTGAGGTAGCGCTGGGCCTCTCCGGGCTCGGGGGCGCGCCCCACCAGGGCCTGGAAGATACGGGGGCGATAGGAGCGCAAGGGCGCGCGGGGCCGGGCGACGAAAACCACTTCCACCCGGTTGCAGGTGGCCAGATAGACCACTTCTTCGGCGTCGATCTCCTCGAGCAGGCGAGGCAGTCGGGCTTCTCTTTCCTCGGCGGGAATCGTGAAGCCCGCCAGGGTCTGGGTTCCCCCCTCGCGCCAAGAGAGTCCGACGATGCCGACACGATCCATCAAGGCCTCCGTGATGCCTGCAGCGAGCCGCCCGGGGGCGTGGGTCAGGGAGAAGGAACGAGGTTAGCAGATTTGTCAGCCATGGCGCCCCTCGGCCGGCGAAGGAGCCCGCTCCAGGGTGCGGCAGACGGCTGTCTCGAGGCCGGCGACGAGCCTCGGGTGGTCTTCGAGGGCGGGCACCCGGAGAAAGTCCTCGCCGCCCGCCCGGCGAAAAGCGGTGGCGGCGCGCAGGTCGAGTTCCTCGAGGGTCTCGAGCCCTTCGGTGAGAAAGCCGGGGGCGATCAGAGCGACGCGGGTGACACCCCGCCGGGCCAGATCGACCAGTTGCGGCTCGGTGGCGGGGGTCAGCCACTTTCCCGGACCGAAGCGGGACTGAAAGCAGAGGGTGGCCCTCTCGGCAGGCCAGGCAAGGCGCTCGAGCAGGGCCTGGAAAGTGGCCCGGCACTCCCGGGCGTAGATCCCCCCGTCCCGCCGCTCGTGGGAGACCGGTACGCCGTGGAAGGAAACCAGCAGGTGTCGAGGGGGAGCGACCTTCTCCGCCACGGCTTGCTCGAAAGTCGCTGCCAGGGCCGCCACGTAGTCGGGATCATCGGCGGCGAGCCGAGCGAGGCACAGGCGCCCGGGCGCGGCCGAGGCACCCGCTTCGGCCGCCCCGGCGATCGTGCCGGTGGTCGAGCCGGTGCGCTGGGCGAAGAGGGGCAGTACGACGCAGGGCGAGGAGGATTCTGCCATGTGGCGCCTGACCTGCTGCTCGATGTTTTCGGGGCCGTAGCGCAGCACGGCGCGCACCGTGGCCCGCCGCTCCAGGCGGCGTTCCAGGGCGCGGGCCAGGCGCTGTGTGCCGGCGAGAAGAGGGGAACCCTCGTCGGTCCACAGTTCCCTGTAGAGGGCAGCGACCCGCGGCGGCCGGCGCCGCAGGACCAGCCCCTCCAGCACGGGCTTCCACAGCCAGCGGGGCCAGTCCACGACCCAGGGGTCGGAGAGGAACTCCCGGAGGAAGGTGGCGACCGCCTCGGGGGTCGGCTCGGTGGGGGTGCCCAGGTTGGCCAGCAGCACCAGGGGCGCGTCGCCCCCGCTCTCGCCGCCGGCCACCGTGGCTACTCCCCGGGCCAGGCAGCGAAGATCTCCGCCAGGGCTCCGGCCAGACGCTCGACGTGCTCCTCCCGGTGGGCCAGGGAGAGGAATCCCACCTCGTAGGCGGAAGGGGCGATCATGATCCCTCGCTCGAGCAGGCCGGCGAACAGTGGTTTGAAGAGTTCGGCTCCCTTCTCCGGAATCTGTTCGGCGCTGCGTGGTGCGCTCTCGGCGCCCAGGGCGAGCCAGAAGATCGAGCCCAGGCGAACGAGGGTGATGGGGAAGGGCGCCCTGGCGAGGACAGGGGCCAGGTGCTCGTCGAGCTGGCGCCCGATCTCCTCGAGTTGCCGCCAGCCGTTGTTTGCGGCCATCACGTCCAGGGCGGCGAGTCCCGCGGCCATGGCCAGGGGGTTGCCCGAGAGGGTGCCGGCCTGGTAGACCGGGCCGTCGGGGGCCAGGTGTTGCATCAGGCCCCGTCGCGCACCAAAAGCGCCCACGGGCAGACCGCCGCCGATCACCTTGCCGAAGGTCACCAGGTCGGGGGTCACGCCGCTGCGCTGGGCCACGCCACCGGGAGCGACGCGGAAGCCCGTGATCACCTCGTCGAAGATCAACAGCGCGCCGTGGCGGGAAGTCAGCTCTCGCAGGCCCTCGAGGTAGCCCGGTGCGGGGACGAGCAGGCCGTTGTTGGCGGGAACCGGTTCGAGGATCACCGCCGCGATGGACTCGCCCTCCTTGGCGAAGAGTTCCTGCACCGCCCGCGGGTCGTCGAGGGGCAGCACGCGGGTCAGCTCGGCGAAGGCCCGGGGAACTCCCGCCGAGGCGGGCTCGCCGAAGGTGGCCAGTCCCGAGCCTGCCGCCACGAGCAGGTGGTCCGCGTGGCCGTGGTAGCAGCCGGAGAACTTGACGATCAGGTCGCGCCCCGTCGCGCCTCGGGCCAGGCGAATGGCGCTCATGGTCGCCTCGGTGCCCGAGGAGACGAAACGCACCTGTTCGATGCCCGGATAGAAGCCCACGACCCGCTCGGCCAGCTCGACCTCGGCCAGGCAGGGGGCGCCGAAAGACGAACCCTGGCGGACGGCCTTCGTGACGGCAGCCACCACTTCCTCCCGGGCGTGACCGGCGATCAGGGGGCCCCAGGAACCGATGAAGTCGAGGTAGCGGCGCCCCTCGGCGTCGACCACCTCGGCGCCCTCACCGCGAACGATCACCCGCGGCGTGCCGCCCACGGCACGATAGGCGCGCACCGGCGAGGAGACACCGCCGGGAAGGACGCGACAGGCCCGCTCGAAGAGCTGGGCGTTGCTCTTGGTGGTGCTCAAAGCCAGCCCTCCTCGAGCGCCTGCCTGGCGTGGTAGGTGATCAGCAAGTCGGCTCCGGCCCGGGCCATGGCCAGCAGGTTCTCGCGCACGATGCGGCCCTCGTCGAGCCAGCCTCTCTCGGCGGCGGCCTTCACCGCGGAGTACTCGCCCGAGACGTTGTAGGCCGCCAGGGGCAGGCGGGTCGCCTCCCGCACGGCGCGGATCACGTCCAGGTAGGCCAGGGCGGGTTTGACCATCAGCATGTCGGCGCCCTCCTCCACGTCGAGCAGGGCTTCGCGCACCGCCTCCTGCACGTTGGCCACGTCCATCTGGTAGCCCTGGCGGTCGCCCTTGCCGGGGGCCGAGTCGGCGGCGTCGCGGAAGGGGCCGTAATAGGCCGAGGCGTACTTCACCGAGTAGGAGAGGATCGCCGTCGTCTCGCAGCCTGCCTCGTCGAGGGCGTCCCGCAGGGCGGCGACCCGTCCGTCCATCATGTCGGAGGGCGCCACCACGTCGGCCCCCGCCTGGGCGTGGGCCACGGCCATCGCCGCGAGCTGCGCCAGGGAGGGGTCGTTGAGCACCTCGCCGTGCTCGTCGAGGAAGCCGCAGTGGCCGTGGTCGGTGTAGGCGCACAGGCAGACATCGGTAATGACCAGCAGGTCGTCACCGAAGTGCTTCTTGATTTCCTGCACGGCCCGCGGGACCGCGCCCTCCGCATGGGAGGAAGCCGTACCGCGGGGGTCCTTTTCACCCTCCGCCGCCAGGCCGAAGATCAGCACGTTGCGCACGCCCAGCTTGGCGTCCGCTTCTATGCGGCGCAGCAGCTCGGTGCGCCCCATGCGCTCGATGCCCGGCATCGAGGCGATGGGCTCACGGCCCTCGTCGGTGGGCAGCACGAAGTGGGGCATGATGAGTTGGGAGGGGTGGAGCCGCGTTTCCCGCACCATGGCGCGCATCAGGGCGCCGTGGCGCAGGCGGCGAGGGCGGACTCTTCCCGGAACGGTTGCTTCGACGGACTTCATGGCCAGGCCTCCACGGGGCGTAGGAGTCGATGGTGACCGCTAGTCGGCCGGGGGGCAAGTGCCGGAGTGCGGAAACCCGGCCGCCGGTTGTGGCGTCTGAACCGAAGCGCCCATGAATGTTCGGGGCTAATTGCCTTTGGCGGTCGATCTAGTTTCCGGACGAGAAGGTCACCTTCGGTAGAGCAGCGGGTGGAACACGCCGAAGCCGGATGCGTCGGTCTGAAAGACCTCGAAGCTGATGGTGTCGATGCCGGCGCTGAGGTTCACCTCCGTGGCGACCCTCTGCGCGCTGCCCTTCCAGGTGTCGTATCCGAGGACGACCGCACCGTTGCCCCTCACCGTGCCCCCGACGCGAGCGAGGAGCCCGGCTGCCGAGCCCCGGTGGGGGTCCAGTCCGCTCGCGATTTCGAGTCGCCAGGGGCCTTCCGCTCCGGCGGGAACCGAGACCTCGTAGCTGTAGACCTCCGGGGCTTCGCACGAGCGGGTGGTGTAGATCGGAGCGCCGCCGTTGCGAGGGTGGGTGGCTGGACCGAAGTGATGCAGGCGACCCGTTCGCCGGCAGCACCGGCGAGGCAGGCCCTGAGCTGGGCGAGGCGCACCGCCGTCCTGTCCGGGGTTCGTGACCCGTCACGGCGTGCCGGGGGACCGTACCTTTCACCGCAATCATCCGTATGGCAGCTGAACTCGGCCCAGCAGCAGTCGATGTCTTTGCATGTGCTTGCGTGGCGCGATGAGGGAGGTGCCTGGCAACAGGAACGGCGGCGGGGCTGTTGACACGTCGCCTTGAAACCGTGCATAATTAAATTCGCGGTCCATAGTTGGTGATATGTCAGATGTCCAGATGGAGTGACAGTGGTTTTGTGAGCAGGCGGGGGAATTCGGCGGGCAAACCGTGGCGCAGGTTTTGCTCACCTCACCTCACCTCACCTCACCTCGGCCTTGTCTGTCACGTTCACAGTAGGTTCTTTTCCGGAGTCGCTTCCGCGGAAGTACTAGATCCTCTTCGCATTCGCCCTCCCCCTTGCCAGGTCGGCCCCCGCGAATGTCAGTTCGGCGTGAGAATCGGAGTTGGCAGAAGATCGGATTCTCTCGGGGCTATCGAGTACTGGGAGTTTCCGGCAGACCTCTCAGAGAGCCGGAAGTATTGGGTTTGTGTGAAGGAGAATCTCATGACGCGGGGATGGAAAGTCGCTGCGACCGCGCTCGTTCTGGTTTCCGCGGCAAGTACGGTGTGGCTGATCACCATGAGCAACTCCGAGGCAGAAGCAGGACAAGGCTATCCAGTGTGAGCTGTACGGCTGGGGAAGCCCTGAGTGTCGGATGCTCATGGAAGATGTCGGCATGATGAATCCGGGTCAGGTGTATTTCTTCGAGGCTTGCGAGGAGAATCCGCCGGCGTGCGAGTAATCGTTCTGCTCAGTTGCGCAGGGGCCGGGGCGTGCTCTGGTCTCTGCGCTTCTCAGATGGCATGCTGGATACTCGAAGGGGCTGGTGATGCAGGGGAGTGGAACGGCCAGTACTGTCTTTCGAGTGGGGCGAGTTCGCCCGTGTCTGGTAACGGCGGTCGGC